>CAZAZR010000136.1:0-10817 GCA_964489685.1 uncultured Solibacteraceae bacterium
GCTTCGAGAACACCTTGGAGGTTTCGAGTCCCGCAGCGTGTCTGAGGGGGCCGACGATGGCCAGGCCTGCGGCCCGAAATCGGTCGGCGATCCCCTTGTCGAGCGCGGCTTCAGGGCCCACGACCGTCAGGGAGACCTGATCGCGGATGGCCAGGGCCAGGAGGGCCTCCACGTCGGTGGCCTCGACAGCCACACACTGGGCCACGGCAGCAATTCCGGGGTTCCCCGGGGCGCAAAAGACCCGGGTGACCTCGGGGTCCTGGGCCAACCGCCAGACCAAGGCATGCTCCCGGCCCCCTCCACCCACGACAAGGACGTTCATGAAGGGATTCTAGCGCCCTCGTTGCGTGATAGGCTGTCTTGTTGTCCCTCGGGGCACAATTCATGAGGGAAGGGGGTGTGCATCCATGGCAGAAGTTCGAATCCAGGAAGGCGAGTCCATTGAGAGCGCGTTGCGTCGTTTCAAGCGCAAGGTGCAGCAGGAAGACATCATCAAGGACATCAAGAAACACTCCTTCTATCTGAAGCCCGGCGACAAAAAGCGGGTCAAGTCGGCGCTGGCGCGCAAGCGTTCGCGCAAGAAGCTGCGTCGCGACGTCGAGTAGGCTCCCGCCACAGCGTTCGTCTGGAGACGCCCCGCACCCAGCCAACAGGGTTCGGGGCGTTATCCCTTGTCAAATCGGTCGCTCACGCCCTAAACTTACCGGGAAGATTGTGGTCCCCGGGGTCGGGTCACTCAGGAGCGGTGCGCGCTTTGGCGCGCGGCTCCTGCCGGGGACGCATCCGAGATGCGCCGCGTGGAAGCGGCAGCAACAGGAGTTGGCATGCAGATCGACGAGCGAAGTGTAGGCGAGGTCATCATTCTGGACCTGAAGGGCAAAATCACCCTGAACGAGGGTGACGAAGTACTGAAGGACAAGATCAACTCGCTCATCTTGCAGGACAAGAAGCGCATCCTGCTGAACCTGGCAGAGGTTCCGTACATTGACAGCGCAGGTCTCGGCGAAATCGTGCGCACGTACACGACGGTCAGCCGGCAGGGCGGTCAGCTCAAGCTGGTGAACCTGACCAAGCGCATCACCGATCTCTTGATGATCACGAAACTGCTGACAGTCTTCGAGACGTTCGAAGTCGAGCAGGACGCGCTCAAGAGTTACAAATAACGGTTCTTCAGGCGTCGCCTGTTCTTCAGAGTCGATTGACGGGCACGCCCTGAGGGGGCGCGCCCGTCGTCGCGCTGTATGGCGCGAAGTACCCTTCGTCCAAATCGCGGTGCGTCAGCAGACGCCCTCGCCGACGGCCAGGCACGCAAACGGCCGTGGGCGGCGGACCTGTTGCTGTCGCTGCGCCCGGCGCAGTGGACCAAGAATCTCATCCTGTTCGCCGGCCTGATTTTCGGCGGCCGGCTGTTTGATCCGGCGGCCGTCCAGGCCTCGGTCCTCGGATTCCTGGTGTTTTGCGTGCTGTCGGGAGTGGTGTATCTGATCAACGACGTACGCGACGTCGTGGCCGACCGGCTCCACCCCACCAAGTCGAAACGACCCATTGCCGCCGGAGCCATTTCCGCCACGTCTGCGCTGACGACGGCCTTTGTTCTCGTGACCGCCGGTCTGGGCGTTGCGTGGTGGCTGGCGCCGGCGTTTGGGATGGTTGCTACGGCCTACGTCACGCTTCTCACGGTCTATTCAACGGCGCTCAAACACCTGGTGATCCTCGACGTGCTGACGATCGCCGGCGGGTTTGTGCTGCGCGCGGTGGGTGGCGCCGTGGTGATCGGTGTCGCCATCAGCCACTGGCTGCTGGTCATCACACTGCTGGGCGCGCTGTTCCTGGCGCTCGGCAAACGGCGAGGCGAGATTGCCACCCTCGTCGACGGCGGCGCCGGCCACCGACCGATCCTCGCCCACTACTCGCTGGGCCTTCTGGACCAGTTAATCACCATCGTTGCGGCCGCCACGCTTCTGGCCTACGCGTTTTACACCATCAGCCCGGAGACCGTGGCGAAGTTCGGCACGGACCGGCTGCTGTTGACCTTGCCGTTCCCGTTGTACGGCGTCTTTCGCTATCTCTACCTCATTCACCAGCGCGAGGGCGGGGCGAACCCATCTGAAACGCTGATTTCTGACCGGCCGATTCTCCTGTGTGTCGCCCTGTGGGCCTGCACGGTGGCCGGCATCATTTACGGGCCGTGGCGCTGACGCCTGGCCGAAGGATCAAGGTGTGTTTCCATGAGTGATTTTCAAGTGAAGTCCGACGCCGTGGACGTGGATGCGATCATGCGCCAGATTCGCGCGCGCATCCGCGAAAAGCGCGGCACCGACTACACCGAAGCCGAAGTGCAGGAACTGGCCAAGGTCAAGCTCGAACAGTTCCTGGACCCGAAGGGCGTGCGGTCGGATCTCGTCGCGCAGTTCCGCCGGACCCGGACCATCAGCCCCGCGCCACCCAAGTATGACTTCGAAGACGACACGATTTACGAAACGCACCGCGGCCTGTTGCGCACGATCCGCCGCCTGCTCAACCCCATCCTGAAGCTCTTTCTCAACCCGAACCCGATTGCGGCGGCGCTGCACGTACAGGCCAGGGTCAACGAGGAATTCCACCAGCGCTTCCGGCAACGCGAAGACATGGACCCGCTCTACTACGAGTTGGTGCACAACCTTGCGCTCGAGGTGACACGCCTCGGCATCGAGGTGCACAACATGAAAATGCGTGTGGAGTCGGTGTCGAGCCGCGTCGATTTTGACGAACGCCGCAGCCGGGCCCTTGAAACCGTGGTGCAGTACAAACAGGCGCGCCCGTCGAACAACCAGCGGCCGCAGGCCCCTCGTCCGCAGGATCAGCGTCCCCAGCCGCCCCGCCCGCAGGCCCCGGCGATCGCCGATGCCGCGGCACCCACACCAGTCCCAAGTACGCCCATGGCCGGCACCGCCGCAGATTCGGTTGTGGAGAGTGCGAGTGTGGCGGTGACTGCCACCGGCGCGCCGCCTGCCGGTGATCGTGGTGATCGGCCCGACGGTGAAGGCGAGCGTCGGCGCCGCCGGCGTCGGCGTCGCCGGCGTCCGGGTCAGACGATGGGCGACCAGCCGGGAGGCTCCAGTGGCGGGGGCTCGGAGCGTAGTGTCGATGACGGCGACGATGCCTCCGCAGATTCGGGCACAGATTCAGGTAACGACGCGCAGTGAAGATCGCGATCGTTGTCCAGCGGTACGGCGCCGACATCAACGGCGGAGCTGAGCTGCACGCGCGCTACGTCGCGGAGCGGCTCGCGCGCCACGCCTCGGTTGAGGTGCTGACCACGTGCGCGAAGGACTACCTCACCTGGAAGAACGAGTGGCCCGCCGGCGAGGAAAAGGTCAACGGCATCACGGTGCGACGCTTTCCCGTTTCGCGCCCCCGCAACACGGATGACTTCGGCCGGCGCTCGGCGCTCGTCTTTGATCGCCAGCATTCCCTCGCCGACGAGCTGGCCTGGCTCGAGAGCGAAGGGCCGCGCAGCCCCGCCCTGATCCGTCACATCGAGCAGGTGCGCGACGAGTTTGATTTCTTTCTCTTCTTCAGCGCGCGTTACTACCATGCGTGGCATGGCGCACGCGCTGTGCCCGGCAAGGCCATTCTCGTCCCGACCGCTGAGCGCGATCCGGCCGTCGGCCTGCACCTGTTCGGCCCGGTGTTCCGCGGCGTGCGCGCGCTCATGTACAACTCGTTCGAGGAGCGCGACCTCATCCACGCCGTCAGCGGGAATCAGGCGGTGCCGGGCGTCGTGGTCGGCGTCGGCTCGGCGATCCCCGAACGGACGCAGCCGTGGCGCTTCCGCAAAAAGTTCAACGTGAAGCGCCCGTTTGCCATCTACGTCGGCCGCATTGACGACAACAAGGGCTGCCCGGCGCTGTTCGATCACTTCATCAACTACGCGGCCAACTATCCGCGTGGGTTAGACCTGATCCTGCTGGGCAAGGCGGTGATCCCGATTCCCTCGCATCCGCGCATCCGCGCGGTGGGATTCGTGTCCGACGAAGACAAGTTCGACGCAATGGCCGCAGCCGACCTGCTGGTCATGCCGTCGCAGTTCGAGAGCCTCTCGATGGTGGCGCTTGAAGCGTGGGCGCTGGGCAAGCCGGTGCTGGTCAACGGCGCGTGCGACGTCCTGCGCGGACAGGCGCTGCGCGCCAACGGCGGCCTGTGTTACGAGTCATGTGAGGAGTTCGCGGAGGCGATGTACTGCCTCGAGGCGACCGGTCCGATCGGCGCGATTCTGGGTCGCCAGGGTCGCGAGTTCTTCAAGCGCCACTACACATGGCCGGTGATCGAACGGAAGTATCTCGACATGTTCGACCGTCTCAAGCGCGATTCCTCGGTGCGACCCGGCGAGCCCTGGCCTGGCTGGTGGGCACGCCGCAAGTCGAACCTCCCTCCGGCCCGGCACATCGTCGACCAGGTACCGGCGGGTCCGGTCCTTCGATAATCCATGCGACCGAAAGTCCACCAGGTGCTCGCGACCCTCGGCTATGGCGATGCCATCGGCCACGAGGTGCTGGGCATTCGCCGCATTCTGCGCGCGGCCGGCTACGACTCCGAAATTATTGTCGAGACCGCCGACCCACGACTCGAAGATCTCACGGTGGACTATCGCGACATCGTCGGTGAGGTCCGCGAAGACGACTTGCTGATTCATCACTTTTCGCTGGGCTCACGGGCATCCCGCACCGCGTTCGCCTTGCAGGCGCGGATGGCGTTGATTTACCACAACATCACACCGCCCGAATACTTCATTGGTGTTCACGACCAGCTCGTGCGCCAGTGTTACCACGGCCGGCGCGAACTGACGGCCTATCGCACCCGTTGCGAACTGGCGCTTGGAGACTCGGAGTTCAACCGTCAGGAACTCGAGTCGCTCGGGTTCGACCCCACAGGTGTCCTGCACGTGGTCCCCGACTTCGCGCATCTGGACGCCACCCCCGACTCGCGCATGCTCGATGCGTTTGACGACGAGTGGACGAACATCCTTTTTGTGGGGCGGCTCGTCCCGAACAAGCGTCCCGATGACCTGATCCGGTTCTTTCACGCGTACAAAACGACCTTCAACCCGAGGTCACGGCTGATCATCGCCGGCGCACATGGCGGGTTCGACGCGTACCTCGCGCAGATCCACGCATTCATCGCGGCCCTGGGCGTGCAGGACGTCCACATCCTCGGCCAGATCACCGACGAAGCCCTGACGGCGCTGTACGACGTGGCGGATCTGTTCCTGTGCGCGAGTGAACACGAGGGCTTCTGTGTGCCCATCGTCGAAGCGTTTTACAAGCGAGTCCCCGTGCTGGCGTACGCGGCCACCGCCGTGCCTGCAACCATGGATGGCGGCGGCGTTCTCTACAACGAGAAACATCCCGGCCGCGTGGCGGCGCTGATGCAGTCGCTGACCGGCGACGCCGGGCTGGCCGATGACGTGCTGCTGGCTCAGGATGCCGCGCTCGATCGCCTGCGCGCCAGGGACTTTGATGGCACGCTGCTGCGATTTGTGGACCAGGCCCTCTCGTCACCCCGCCGGCATGTGCCGTCGGTGGCCTATGACTTCTGGCGCCAGTTCGCGCTGGCCGACGCACTGGAAGAGATTCGGCAGTATCGCCCAGGGGCGTTTCGGGCTCTGCCCCTGGAAGACGACTCGACGCCGGTCGCGGACCTGGGGCAACGCGCGTGATCGTCAACCAGTGGATTGCGGCGGCCCACAGGGGCGATGCGGTGGGTGACAATGCGCGCATGATCCGCAACCTGCTCAGAAACTGGGGCCACGAGTCCGAGATCTACGCCCTCACGGTCGACGACGATTTGGCCACTGAAGTGCGGCGGTGGTCTGACGCAGGAGCCCGCCAGGGCGACATCACGATCTTTCACTTCGCCATCCCATCGCCGATGACGCGGGCGTTCGCGACGCTGCCGGGGGGACGCGTGCTCCTCTACCACAACGTCACACCCGCGCATTTTTTTGCGCCCTTCGATGTGGGCATCGCTCGATTTGCTGCAGAGGGCCGACGCGAACTGGCGACACTGGCCGGGCGCACGGACCTGGCGCTTGGTGTGTCTGACTACAACCGCCAGGAGCTGGTCGCGCTTGGCTTTGACCACACCGGCGTCCTTCCGATCGTAGTCGATACCGCGCGGCTCACGACCGCCGCACCGGTTCCGGCGCTCGAACTACTGCTCAAGGACGGTCTGGCCAACATCCTCTTTGTCGGGCGCATCGCTCCCAACAAGATGATCGAGGATCACATTCGGCTGGCCGAACACTACAAGCGTTACGTGGACATCTATTACCGGTTTATTTTTGTCGGCAACTACAACGCGGTGTCGGGGTACTACGCGACGATCCGCGCGTTGATTGCGGAGTACCGGATGTTGCCGGATCGGTTCTGGTTTACCGGGCCGGTCCCCGATCGCGAACTGGCCGCGTACTATCGCCATGCGCACGCGTATGTCTCCCTGAGCGAGCACGAGGGCTTCTGCGTGCCGCTCGTGGAGGCGATGGCGATGGACGTGCCGGTGCTGGCCTACTCGGCCGCTGCCGTGCCCGAGACGCTTGGCGGCGCGGGCGTCGCCTTCGCGCCGAAAGATCTTGAAGTCGCCGCCGAAATGCTCGGCGCCCTGGTGTACGACGAACCTTTGCGCCGCCAGGTCATCGCGGGCCAGCGACAACGTCTCTCGGCGTTCGGCCTCGATCAACTCGGGCCGCGCCTTCAATCACTCCTGGCGGAGGTCGCGTGACCGCGTCACATCCACGGACATTCCTGTGAACATTGCCTTCATCGTCCAGCGCTACGGCACCGAGATCCTCGGGGGATCTGAGTATCACTGCCGGCTGATTGCCGAGCGTCTCGCCGAACACCACCAGGTGGATGTGTTGACGACCTGCGCACGCGACTACATCACCTGGCAGAACGTCTACCCCGAGGGTACCGATCGCGTCCGTGGCGTCATGGTGCGCCGCTTCGCGAATGCGCAGACCCGAGACCTCGACGCGTTCAACCAGTATTCCGACTGGATCTTCCACAACCGCCACACGCCGGCCGACGAGATGGAGTGGCTCAAGCAGCAGGGGCCCTGGTCGCCGGGACTCATCGACTATCTCGAGCGTCAGCACCAGACGTACGACATCCTGATCTTCTTCACGTACCTCTACGCACCGACCGTGATGGGGCTGCGCATTGCCCCGTCCAAGAGCCTGCTGGTGCCGACAGCCCACGATGAACCGGCCATCCGGCTCGGCATCTACGAGGACGTCTTTTCAAGCGCCGCCGGCATCGTCTGGAACACCGAGGCGGAGCGGCGGTTTGTGAGCGAGCGATTCCATTTGCGCGCCCTCGTCGAAGACGTGGTGGGCTGCGGCGTGGATGTGCCCGAGGCACGGTTTTCGGGCATCGAGACCATCGCGGAACTTGCGCCGGTGTTGCCGACCGCGACCGAGCCGCTGCCCTCACACATCGAAGGGCCTGCCAACGCGTTCCGCCGCCGGCACCGGATCCACGAGCCGTTCGCGTTGTATGGCGGCCGCATCGATCCAGGGAAGGGCTGCGAGGAGCTGTTCGAGTACTTTCAAGCCTTCCTCGCCGAAGGCGGCGACGCGACGTTGATGCTGATGGGCGTCAAGCTGATGCCCCTGCCCGACGACCCGCATGTGCGCTTCGCCGGCATCCTGCCCGACGAAGAACGTCTGCACGCCATTGAGGCCGCAACGGTCGTGGTGGTGCCCTCGCCGCATGAGAGCCTGTCGCTGCTGGCCCTTGAGGCGTTTGCGGTCGGCACGCCCGTTCTGGCCAATGGCCGATCGGAAGTGCTGGTCGACCATATCCGCCGCAGCCATGCGGGCTTGTATTACGAGAACCAGTGGGAGTTTGTGGAAGCGTTCAAATTGCTGACACGCGATGCCGCGCTGCGTTCGGCGATGGGCCGCAACGGCAAGGCGTATGTCAACCGCAACTACCGCTGGGACATCATCCTCTCGAAGTACGAGCGGATGATGGCTCGCCTGCGACCTCTGCAGCGCGAGGGCGGCCGCGAGGCGCACGAAGGGCGCGAGCCGCACCGCGGAGACCGCCGGCCCCAGCAGCCGCCTCCGTCATCGGCACAGCGGCAGGACCGACGGCCGCAGGGGCGGCCTGACGGCAGGTCTGGCGGCAAGCCGGACGGTCGGCAGGGCGGTGGTGGTGGCAGTCGCCAGGGCCGGCCGCGCGACGGCCGGCAGCGGCCGCGATGACGGGACACGGGAACTGACACGGCTCCAGCAGTCGATCAATTCAGGACGACGATCGCCGCATTCAACGCGGAAGCAAATGTGAGCCACGCCAGATAGGGCACAAGCAACCAAGCTGCGAGCGTGTCTACCCGTGCGAAGGCGCGAACGGTGAGGGCGGCCAGTACCCACAACACGCCGATCTCCACCAGGGCGAATTCCGTCTGCTGAAACCTGAAGAACACGAACGACCAGCCAAAGTTGAACACCAGCTGAACAAGGAACAGACGCAATGCGGGGGTGTGTGTCACCCACCCGCCGCGCCTCCAAATCCGCCACACCGCGATCGCTATCAATGCGTACAGGGTTGTCCAGGCCGGTGCGAAGATCCAGCTGGGCGGATTCCACGACGGCTTGTTGAGCGCCCGGTACCATTCGGTGTCACCACTGGACGATGTGAGGCCGACCAGCGCGCCGCCACCGACACACAGCACGAGCCAGAACAACAGCGACATCACGAGGTCGCCGCGCTGCGCGTGAGCGTGGCCGCAATCCAGGAGACTGCCGCACACGACGTCGCGCCCCAGAGGATATCGACGACGGTCACAGTGGCGCTCCACTCCCGAAGCGTCGCGTGGTTGGTGAGGTCGTACACCGCAAAGGTCAGGGCGCCGAATAGCGCGCCGAAGCCGAGCGCAGCCTCCGGGGACTTCGCTCGTCCAAGCACGAATATGGTGATCCCAAGGGCGATGACTGGATAGACCAGGGCGGCCACCGGCCAGATGGGATCAAGGGCATCACCCTTCATTCGAGCGATGGGCGCCAGGTGACGCCGATAGAAGTCCTTCATGATCAGGCCCAGCCACAGGCCGTCAAGAATAAGCAGGGTGAGTAGCGCGATGCCGAACTGGCGGACCATGAGCGATCCTATCCCAGCCAGACCCGCGCGTTGCGGAAGAGGCGCATCCACGCGCCGTCTTCGCCCCACGCGGCAGGGGCCCAGGAGTTCTGCACGGTGCGGAATACCCGTTCGGGATGCGGCATGGTGATGGTCACACGGCCGTCTTCTGAACAGACGGCGGCCACCGCGCCGGTGGATCCGTTGGGATTGGCGGGGAACCGCTGCGTCTGGCGCCCCCGGTTGTCCACATACCGCAGAGCCACGCCATGCCTGGCCTGCAGCGCGTCAAGATCAGACGCGTCACCACACTCCGCCTGCCCCTCACCATGCGCCACCACGATCGGTATCTGGGAGCCGTGCATGCCGGCTAACACCACCGACGGACTGTCCTCGACGCGTACCAACGCCACGCGCGCCTCGTACTGCTCCGAGAGATTGCGGACAAAACGCGGCCAGTGTGAGGAGCCAGGCACGAGCTCACGCAGGTTCGAAATCATCTGGCAGCCGTTACACATCCCGACCGTGAATGTGTCGGTGCGCGCAAAGAACGCAGCGAACTGATCTCGCGCGCGGGCATTGAACAGGATCGTCTTCGCCCATCCCTCCCCGGCACCCAGCACGTCGCCATACGAGAAGCCCCCACAGGCCGCCATGCCCTTGAATGCAGCGAGGTCCACGCGGCCGCCGAGGATATCGCTCATATGCACGTCAACGGCCGTGAAACCAGCGCGGTCAAAGGCTGCCGCCATCTCATACTGCCCGTTCACGCCCTGCTCGCGGAGAATCGCGATGCGTGGACGCGCGCCGGTCGCGATGAACGGCGCGGCGTGATCCTCTGCCGACGAAAAGGTCAGAGACGCCGAAAGGCCCGGGTCGTCGGCATCGAGCAGCGCCTCATACTCCTCGCGCGCGCAGTCGGGATTGTCGCGTCGGCTCTGCATCGCGAAGCTCAGTTCTGCCCACGCCCGGTGCAGATCCACTCGTGAGGCGCTGTAGACCTCGCTCTCGCCGACCCTCAGTCGCAGCGTGGCGCCTGGTACCGCAGTGCCAATGCGCTGGGTCATCACGCCCAGGCCCACCGCCGCGCAACGTGCCAGGACGGCCGGCACGTCGGCTGACCGCACCTGCAGCACGGCCCCGAGTTCCTCGTTGAACAACACCGCCAGGGGGTCGCCCGTGAGAGACGCGAGGTCCACGTCGAGACCGCAGTGACCGGCAAACGCCATCTCGGCGAGCGTGGCAAACAGCCCACCGTCCGATCGATCGTGGTAGGCGATCACATGACCGTCGGCAAGGGAACGTTGCATGACATCAAACAACGCGGCCAGCCGCGCAGGGTCGTCCAGGTCCGGCACCTCGCCACCGACCTGGTTCCAGGCGAGAGCCAGCGCAGAACCGCCGAGCCGGTTCCTGCCTGCGCCAAGATCGATCAGCAGCAATTCGGCAGGTATATCGGTTCGCACGACAGGCGTCACACAGGCACGGACGTCGAGAACGGGTGCGAAGGCCGACACAATCAGCGACAACGGCGCGGTGACCACATGTTCACGTCCCTCTGCCTGCCACCGCGTCTGCATGGACATGGAGTCTTTGCCGACAGGAATGACGATGCCGAGGGCAGGACACAACTCCATGCCGACGGCCCGAACGGTCTCAAACAGGGCCTGGTCTTCCCCGGGGTGCCCTGCGGCG
>CAZAZR010000137.1:0-10809 GCA_964489685.1 uncultured Solibacteraceae bacterium
ATAATGGGAGACGGCATGAGAGCCTTGGCCGTCTGCCAGAACGAGTTAACGATCAGGACACTGCATCAAGTCCTGTCGGGCACCTTCGACATCGAGTTTCTGGTCGAAAGCCGCCCGCTGGCTCGACGTCTCGTTGATGACCAGATCGCGGCAAGCGTCGGCGACCCCAAACGCGTGGACTCGTACCTGCGCGCCGACCTCTCCCCGTCCACCTGCGTCATCGTCGAAGACAACGGCAAGCGCAGCTTGAAGCGTGTGGTCACGGCCATTCGCGATGCCGGCGGCAGCCTCCTGTACGTGCTGCATGCGGGCACGCGGCCGTCGGCGCAAAAGAACCGTGATGAGCTGAAGGCGCTGGTGCCCGAGCTGACGCATCTCGACATGGCGGAGCTGCTGTCGGGCGCCTTGCTCACGGAACTGGACCGTGCGCTGACGCGCGCGCGGGTGCAGCAATATCAGCGGTACTTCGCGGACGCGGATCGCGTGTTGATCCTGCTGCACAACGAACCGGATCCTGACGCGATGGCGGCGGGACTCGCCCTGCGTAATCTCCTGCGCCGCACCCGAGCCACCGCCATCATTGGCGCGATGCAGGGCGTGACCCGCCCGGAGAATCTGCGGATGGTGGACCTGCTCGACATTCATATCGAAACGATCACGGCCGACGAGTTTGCGTCCTTCGACCGGATTGCGACGGTGGATGTGCAGCCGCACTACTTTCACGGCCTGCTGCCGCGGGTGGACCTGGTGGTGGACCATCACCCGGAACAGGCGGGTTATACCGCGGTGTTCAAGGACATCCGGCCCGAATACGGATCAACCTGCACCATCCTGACCGAACACCTGCGTGCGGTGGACGTGAGCATCTCGGAACGCACGGCGACGGCCATGCTGTACGCGATCAAGTCAGACACGTTGTTCTTCGCCCGACATACCAACCGCTCAGACCTGGATGCGTTCACCTTTCTTTTCCCGCTGGCCGACGCCGCGCTCATCCGCAAGATGGAGGGCGCGGAAATCACGCTCGAACGCCTGGAGCACGTCACCCGAGCGCTCGCGACGAGTCGCCTGAAGCACCAGATCCTCTCGGCATTCCTGGGCGAGACCACCCGCGAAGACTTCATCCCCTACACCGCCGACTTCCTGCTCCAGGTGGAAGGCGTCAAGTGGGTGATCGTCTCGGGCATTGTCGGCGGGCACTTCATTGTGAGCGTCCGCAATCTCGGGTACTCGCGCAACGCCGGGGAGTTCGTCAAGGAGAGTTTCGGCGACATCGGATCGGCCGGCGGCCACCGCGCGCTCGCCAAGGCCGTGGTGCCCGCCGGTCGCTTCCGCGCGAAGTTCGGCGACCTGTCGGGCGTCGGCATCGCCGCCCGCATTGGCGAACTCGCCGAAGCGTTCCTCGCAGACACAGGGAGCGCCGAGAAAAAGCCTGCCGACAAGAGCGTCGCGAAGAGTTAACAGGTTTTACACGAAACCTGAAGGTCTGAAGGAGAAGCGATTTGTCGAGCCCTCAGCCCTTCATGCCTCGTGTGTTCACTGAGACAACGCTTGTTGCAGATCCGCGATCAGATCGTCGGGGTCTTCGAGCCCCACTGACAACCGCACCATCCCCCGAGTGACGCCGGCGTCGGCCAGTTGCTCGTCGGACAATCCATACTGCGACGTGAGCACAGGCAGGCTGCAAAGACTCTCGACGCCCCCGAGACTTGCGGCGCGTTGGATCAAGCCGATCCGGTCGAAGACTCGTACCGCGCCTGCCTGCCCGTCCCGGCACTCGAAGCACACCATGCCGCCAAATCCGCGCATCTGCCGCCGCGCGATGTCATGGTCGGGGTGTGACGCAAGACCGGGATAGAACACGCGCGACACGGACGGATGTGACTCGAGCCACTGTGCGATCGCCATCGCGTTCGCGTTGTGGCGGGCGATGCGCACGGCCAGTGTCTTCATGCCGCGGCCCAAGGCGTAGGCCGACGCCGGTTCGAGCACGCCACCCAGCAACTTGCGCGCGGGCATCACGCGGTCGATGAGAGCCTTTGAACCCACGAGCGCTCCGGCGGTGACATCCGTGTGTCCATTCAGGTACTTCGTGGCCGAGTGCATCACCAGATCCGCGCCCAGTGTGAGGGGTTGCTGGTTGACCGGGCTCGCGAACGTGTTGTCCACGATGGACACCACTCCCCTGGCGCGACACGCCGACGTGACCGAGGCAATGTCGGCGCAGCGCAACGTCGGATTGGTCGGCGACTCGAACCACACCACCTTCGTCGAAGGCCCGATCAGGGACGCCAGTGCGCCCAGCGCCTCCATCGAGACGAACCGGGCCCGTACGCCAAATCGATCAAGGAACGACGACAGCACCTGGAGCGTTCCCCCATAGATGGCCGCACTGCAGATGACCTCGTCGCCTGCCCGCAGGAGTCCGAACAACGCGGTGGACGTCGCCGCCATCCCGGACGAGAGGACCATGGCCGCCTCTCCGCCTTCGGCCGCCGCCAGTTTCGCTTCCACGGACTGCACCGTCGGGTTGGCGTATCGGGAATAGATGAACGACGTCGACCGGCCCTGCTGGTACGCCTCCAGCTCCGCCGCCGACTCAAACCTGAACGTGCTCGATGAATAGATCGGCGTGGTGACCGGCGTCGCCGCCACCGCGACGCCCTCGCCGGCGTGAATGAGTGCTGTGTCCTGGTGTTTGTGCGTCATCAGATGTCCTCAACTCGTTCTCCCGCCGCCACCACCGGCTCAATAAACTGCCGATACGCGTCGTCATGGCCCTGCTGGACCAGTGCGGCCAGAGTGCGCGTGCGGTCGGACGCCTCGTCGTACACGCCGGCGACATCGAACGGACCGATCGGATTGTGCGCGGGACGAATCGCGAACACCCCTGAGAACCGGTTTGCCGCCACGGCCCATGCATCCTGAAATGCGGCCGTCTCCATCGACCGCAGCGTTTCGCCCATGCGCGCGCGAAGGTCGAGCGCCCTGAAGCGGAGGTCGTGCGGGGTGGCCGCCGGCGGCGCCGGGCTGACGAGAATTACTTGCTCCACGCCAACCCGCGCCACCTCGTCGATCAGCCGGCTGACCAGTTCCGGCCGATCGCACCACCGGTGCGTCTCACCCTGCCAGTGTCCTTTTTCGGGGAACGTCACCTCGTGTGGAGCCGACGCCACAGGCAGGCGCAGCCCGCCGACCACGAAGTCCACGACGAGTCCGCTGTCGTGTTCGCGTCCTTCGACCAGATCGCACACCTCCGCTTCGCGCGGCCCGGCGCCCACCCGCCGCTGCCCGAACGACTGACGCCATTGCGGCGCGAGCACGGCGGCCACGATGTCGCGGCGGGCGTCCAGATCGTGCACAGCGAGCATCACTTCATGAAATCCCGGCTGGCCAAAGTTCTCGGTCAGGAGTTCGACATACCGGCGACCCATATCGGCACGCGACGTGTCGGCGGCGCCGCGCGTGATTCGCCACAGCGCATCTTTCACAACGGCCTCTGGCTCGCTGTGGTCGAGAGGATGTCCGATGAGCCGCCACCAGAACGCTCCTCGAGCCCGGCGACGTGTGCGCTCGCCGCGGCGGGCTCGGACTGCAGCGACGAAAAATACGCCCGCCACCACCAGTACGGCGGCCACCACCGCACGCGGCATGACGGTGGGCAGGATCGGCGGCGCGAACATGGCGCCCAAGGCGCGTTCGTACCATCCCAACAGCGACTCCGCGATTGACGGGAAGTTTGCGAGCGACGCCACCACGCTGGCCACATAGACCGCCGAGGCCAGGACAATCACGGCCAAGGGCGCCAGCAGCAACCCGACCGCAACCAGCGCCCCCCACCCTGCGAACCGCAGGGCCGCGCGCCAACGGTAGGCGCGCTTCAGACGAAGCGACGACCACGGACCGGTGGCCGATGACAGGTCCGCGACGCCGTCGGCCGCGCCGCTCAGGGCGCCGATCCCTCCCGCGCCATGCGCGGCAATCAGGTCGATCTTTACCCCCGCATCAACGAGCGCACGAAGCACTCCGGCGTGGTACGCCCCGGCGGTGCCCGCCCCACACAACACCACAGCGGTGCGCAGGCGTGGAGCGTAGGAAGACAGTGCCACGAGTGGCCCTACCCTTCGTCGTGAATGGTCACGAGCTTCACAATGTCGAAGTGGCGCCCACCGGAGGGCGTGGAGACTTTGATCGAGTCGCCCTCCTCCTTGCCGACAAAGGCGCGGCCGATCGGCGAGGCGACCGAAATGAACCCCTTGTCGGGATCCGCATCCTCGGGCATCACGAGTTCGAAGACGAGTTGTATGCCGTGCTCGATGACCGTGACCTTGGACCCGAACCCGGCCCGGTCCGTCGGAATCTTGTCCATGTTGAGCAACTGGAGTTCGGAGACGCGCTTGCGCAGCATCGAAATCCGCGACTCCACGAAACGCTGCCGCTCTTTGGCCGCCGAGTATTCGGCGTTTTCGCGCAGGTCACCCAGTTCGCGCGCACGCTGGATCTCCCTCGGCAGGTCGTGCACCAATTCGCGATCGAGGACCGCTATCTCTCCCTCAAACCGCTTGATCAGACGGGCTTTCATGATGCGAAAAGTTTAACCCGGTTTGGCCGAAGGGCTACCATGCTATATGGCCCGCATCTCTCGTCGCCAGGACGCTGTTGTCACGCGGTTCCGCGACGTCGCAAAAAGAACCACGCACGACGAGGCTGTGGTGATCGACGGACTGCACCTGCTCCTCGATGGCCTTCGCGCTGGCGTGGCCATCGAGATGGTGCTGGCCACCATCGCCCTCCTGGAGGATCGGTCAGAGGACGTGGTGGAGACCTGGCGACTCGCGCGTGACGCGGGCGTCCCGATCCATGAGGGGACGACCGGTGTCATCGAGGCGGCAAGCCCCGTACGCACACCCAGCGGCGTCGTGGCGATCGCCCGATGGTCGCCGTCGCCGCTCACCTCGGTCTGGACGCCAGCCCCCGCGTTGGTAATTGGCCTCGTGGACGTCCAGGACCCGGGCAACGCAGGCGCCGTGATTCGATCGGCCGACGGCCTGGGTGCGACGGGCGTGGTCATGATTGGCGCGACGGCCGACCCCGGGTCGGCCAAAGCCCTGCGGGGCGCGATGGGGAGCACCTTCAGGGTGCCGGTGGCGCGCGCGTCGATCGGAGAGACACTGCGGGCCGCGCGCACCGCCGGTGCGACGATCGCGGCGACCACGGCACCCGCGGCGGGCACCATCGCCCTTCACGCGGCGGACCTCTCGGGCCCGGTGTTCCTGCTGCTGGGGAATGAAGGCGCGGGCCTGCCCGCACAGGCCCTGAGGGCCGCCGACATCCGAATCAGCATCGCGATGCGACCCGGGATCAACTCCTTCAACGTGGCCGTCTCTTCGGCCCTGTTGTTGTACGAGGCGCGCCTGCAGCGCAGCGGCCGATGACCCGGTCCCTCTTCGGCGACGACCCTGCGGACGCTGGCACCCACTCGCTGGCAGGCACGCCCCTGGCCGAGCGCATGCGCCCCCGCACACTCGAGGAATTCGTGGGGCAGGATCACCTGGTGGGCCCCGGCCAGCCGCTGCGACGCGCGATTGACGCCGGCGCGATGCACTCGCTGATTCTGTGGGGGCCACCAGGTACCGGCAAGACTACGCTGGCGCGCGTGATCGCGGCCGCCAGCGGCGCCGACTTCGAGGCGTTCAGCGCCGTCACCGCCGGCATCAAGGACATCAAGGACGTCATCGGCGTCGCCGACCACACGCGGCGCCATCACGGCCGGCGAACGATCTTCTTCGTCGACGAAATTCACCGGTTCAACAAGGCGCAGCAGGATGCGTTCCTGCCGCACATCGAGTCGGGCACCGTGGTCCTCATCGGCGCGACGACCGAAAACCCGTCATTCGAGGTCAACTCGGCGCTGCTCTCCCGGTCGAAGGTCTACGTCCTGCAGCCCCTGACCACGGATCAGGTGGTGCTGATCCTCGAGCGTGCGATCGCGGAGGAGGGACGCGGCCTGGCCGCGCTGCATCTTGACGCCGACCCCGAGGCGCTGACGTCGCTCGCACGGTACGCCAACGGCGACGCACGTGTGGCCCTGAACCTGCTCGAACAAGTGTCGGCCACCCTCACGCCGAACGCGACAGGACGCCGTCGCCTGGAGGTGGCGGTCCTCACCGACCTGGTGGAGCGTCGCGCACTCTTGTACGACAAGGCGGGCGACGAACACTACAACATCATCTCGGCGCTGCATAAGTCGATCCGGAACAGCGATGCCGATGCCGGCCTCTACTGGCTGGCGCGCATGCTCGAAGCCGGTGAAGATCCCATGTACATTGCCCGGCGGCTTGTGCGATTTGCCTCTGAAGACATCGGCAACGCGGACCCGCGCGCCCTGCAGTTGGCCATCGCCGCCAAAGACGCGACCCACTTTCTCGGCATGCCCGAATGCAACACCGCACTCGCGCAACTGGTGACCTACATGGCCGCGTCGCCCAAGAGCAACGCCGTCTACCTGGCCTACGGCCGTGCTGCGAAGGACGCGCTGCGCGACGAAGCCGCGCCGGTGCCGCTGCACCTGCGTAACGCGCCCACGACGCTGATGAAGGACCTGGATTTCGGCAAGGACTACAAATACGCGCACGACGAGCCGGGCGCCGTGGCTGAAATGTCATGCCTCCCCGAGACCCTCGCACATCGGCGGTACTACGAGCCGACCGAACGCGGCCTGGAGCCGAAGCTGCGCGAAGCACTGGAGCGCGCCAGGCTCAGACGGAAACAGTAGAGGCACGCTCGAAGACCCGGACGGCCTGTGGCTCCGCAGACAGGTTCGGGAACACGGTATGGGCGGACAGCAGCCCCTCGTGAACAAATCCCGCCTTTTCAAGCACGTGGCGTGACGCACTGTGCGCGTGGTGACAGATCGCCTTGAGGCGCCCCACGCCAAGGGCTGCGGCCAGTTCCACCATCACCTGCGCCACCTCGGTGGCGTACCCCTGCCCCCACGCGCCCCTGGCCAGCACGAACCCTGTCGAGGCCTCATGAAGCGACTCGAAACCCAGGCCAGTGCTTCCGACCAGGCGGCCATCGGACTTGAGGAAAGCCAGGAATGGTCCGGCGGGCCACCTGGCCCACTCGCTGTCGCTGAACGCCAGAAAGGCTTCCGTCTCGGCGAGCGATCGATGAGTTGGCCACGCCAGATACCGCGTCACTTCTGGATCGCTGGCGTAGCGTTCGAAGATCGCCAAGGCATCAGAGGCCACAGGACGCCGCAGGATCACACGATCGGTACGCAGAGTGCCCTCCGCGCCTCCGCGCCTCCTGTAATCCAACGTGATCAGACCCGTTCGAAGTTGCGCTCGATCTCGCGCCGGGTCAGGCGCAGCACCACCGGACGCCCGTGTGGGCACACCGACGAGTGCGACGTGCGGCGCAGTTCGTCGAGCAGGTACTGCATCTTCTCGCGGGTCAGCGGATCGTTGGCCTTCACCGCCGCGTGACACGCCATCGTGGCGGCCATCTGGCGCAGGGCCACGTCCACACCAGCGCCAGGCGACAGGCCGTCCAGGTCAGTCGCCACCGCGCGAAGGACCGCCTCGCACTTGTTCCAGTCGAGCAGGGCCGGCACTGCGGCGATGCGCAGGCTGTTGCCGCCGAAGTCCTCGAACTCGAAGCCCACACGCTCAAGTGCGTTCACGTGAGAGAGCAGCGTCTGATGCTCGCCCGACGTCAGCTCAAGCACGACCGGCGTCAGCAACGCCTGTACTTCGACGCGCCCGGTGGTCAATCGCTCCGCAATCTGCTCAAACAGAATCCGTTCGTGGGCCACGTGCTGGTCAATAATCGCCACCCCATCGTCATCCACCGCAATGATGAAGGTGTTGCGGAACTGCCCGAGCGGCGCCATCGGCTTGATCAGCGTTGACACCGACTCGTGCCCGGCCACGATGCCCATGCGTGGGTCCGGCTGGCCGGCCTGCCCTGCGGGCCACTGGGCCGGAATGCCGTGCTCTATCGCGTGCGCGAGCGCACCCTCCGCCTCCTGGCGCATGCCGAAGGCCCCCTGGCCGATGCCGGATGTGGGAGAGGCCTCGAACGACCAGGGTAATGCGGTGCTGCCAGGCAGTGCGGGGCCCGGCAGGCCGGGACGCAGCACCAACTCAGGCGCGCTGCCCTGTCCGAGCGAATCCACCAGCGCCCGGCGCAGGATTTCGTGCACGAGCCCCTGATCGAGAAACCGGACCTCGGCTTTGGTCGGATGTACGTTCACGTCAATCCGGTCGGGCGGCACGTCGAGGAACAGGTGCACTTCAGGACTGCGTTCCTTGATGGTGGCCACACTGTACGCCTGCTGGATGGCGTGCGCGATCGTGCGGTCCTTCACCAGGCGCCGATTGACAAACACATGCTGCGGCCCGCGCACCGGTCCCTGCTCCGCCAGCGCGGCTGCGAAGCCGGTCACGCTCATACCGGCGGCCTGTTTGTGGACCGGGACGAGGTCGGGGCGGTCGCCGTAGATCTGATAGAACCGCTCTTCGCTGGAGCCGGCTGGCGGCGCTTCGATCAGCACGCGGTCGCGGCTCTTGAGCGTAAACCCCACCTCGGGGTAGCCGAGCGCCATTTGGGTGACCAGCCGCGACACCTGCGCCGCCTCGGCGGTGTCGGCTTTCAGGAACTTGCGGCGGGCCGGCAGGTTGTAGAACAGATCGGCCACCTCGATCAGCGTGCCCTCAGGCGCCCCCACCTCGCGGTCCGACACCATGACGCCCGCCTCAATGCGAATCTCTGTCCCGCTCAGTGCGCCTCGCTCGCGCGTGCGCAGCCGGAACTTCGACACCGACGCAATCGACGGCAGTGCCTCACCGCGAAAGCCCAGCGTCAGGATGGCGGCCAGATCACCCACGCCCCGAATCTTGCTCGTGGCATGCCGCTCCACGGCGAGGCGCGCATCCTCGGCGGACATCCCCGTTCCGTCGTCTTCAACGGCAATCAGCTTCTTGCCGCCGAACTCCACGACCACACCGATGCGGGTGGCGCCGGCATCCAGCGCATTCTCCACCAGTTCCTTGACCACCGACGCCGGGCGTTCGACCACTTCGCCTGCCGCGATTTGATTCGCGAGTTCGGGCGTCAGGCGATGGATGCGATTCACAGCCAGTCCTTCCACCGGAAGACCGCGAGCATCGACACGACAATGACCCCCGACATCCCGACGACCCACCAGAACTGCATCGCGTCGGGTCCGGGCAGATGGGGGATGACCACATTCATGCCGTACAGGCCGGTGAGCACGGTCAGCGGCAGGAAAATGGTGGACATGACGGTCAGGACCTTCATGACCTGATTCAGGCGATTCGACTGGCTCGAGAGGTAGGCGTCGAGCAGCCCGGTGACGCGATCCTGGAAGAAGATGGCTTCGTCCGTGATCTGCACGAGGTGATCGTAGACATCGCGGAACCGGTAGGCCATCGCGTCGGGAATCACTTCGAATTCGCGCCTGGCGAGGCGGCCAATGGCATCGCGCTGGGGCAGCGCGACCCGCCGCAGGGACGACACATCGCGCTTGAGCGTCAGGATATCGCGCACGGGATTCTCGCGCGGGTTCTCGAACACGCGGTCCTCGAGCACTTCCAGCCGCTCTTCAAGGGTGTCAACCTCTGGTCGGTAGTGATCGACCATCATGTCGACGATCCGGTGGAGCAGACCAGCCGGCCCTTCGCCAAGCGCATTGCCATTGCGGAGACACAGTTGCTGCTCCTGAGCGATCGACCGCGACGGCGCCTGGTGCACGGTCACCAGGAACCGATCGCCAAGAAAAAAGTCCACGTCGTTGGTGCTGAAGCCGCGCCCGCCCGAGCCCGCCTCGATGCCGTGCAGGATCAGGTAGAGGTAGTGATCGAAAAGCTCGATCTTCGGGTGGTGGATTTCGCTGAGGGCGTCCTCAAGTGACAATTCGTGCAGTTGGAACGTCTCCTGGAGCAGGGCCCTCGCTGCAGGGTCGGGCAGTTCAATATCCGCCCACACCTTCTCGGTGGCCCCGGGGGCCAGCCACGCCGGGTCGACCGCGTCGACCCGGCGTGACTGCCCGTCCCGGTGCACGAGAACAGTGATCATGGGAGCGTCCGCGCGCCTAGCGCTGCGCCTTCTGCTTCAAGGCCGCCTGCGCGGCCGCCAGCCGCGCCACCGGCACGCGGTACGGCGAGCAACTCACATAGTCGAGTCCGACCGATTCGAAGAACGCGATTGACGCCGGGTCGCCCCCGTGTTCACCGCAAATGCCGAGCTTGATGTTCGGCCGTGTGGCCCGCCCCTTCGTGACCGCGATCGCGACAAGCTGGCCGACGCCGGCCACGTCAATCGTGGCAAACGGGTTCTTGGTGACGATCTCGAGTTCCTGATAGTGCGGCAGGAACGATCCCGAGTCATCACGCGACATGCCCAGGGCGGTCTGGGTCAGATCGTTGGTGCCAAAGCTGAAGAACTCGGCGGACTCGGCAATCTCGTCGGCGGTCAACGCGCCGCGGGGCACCTCGATCATCGTGCCGACCAGATAGTTCAGCTTCACCTTCTGCTCGGCCTGCACCTGGCGCGCCGCCTGGTGCACGACCGCGATCTGCAGGTCGAGCTCCTGCTTGAAGCCCACGAGCGGAATCATGATCTCGGGTCGCACTTTGATGCCTTCCTTCTGGACCAGCGCCGCGGCCTCGAAGACCGCGCGCGCCTGCATCTCGGAGATCTCCGGATAGCCGATGCCAAGACGGCACCCGCGGAAGCCGAGCATCGGGTTGAACTCGTGCAGGCTGTGCACGCGCTGCTGGA
>CAZAZR010000138.1:0-8120 GCA_964489685.1 uncultured Solibacteraceae bacterium
CGCACCTGCCTTGGGCGCAGGGGGTCGCTGGTTCGAATCCAGTCGCCCCGACCAATATGTCATGTTTTTTGAGGGCCCATGGTTTAGCCTTTCCGGGATGTTCATTCCAGACCCGCCCCAATGAGCGATGCACATTCCAGCCCTCTTCGTGTTCTTGTTTTCGCCATCGGTTCACTTGGGGACGCATCTCCGCTTTATCTAATCGCGCGAGAGCTTGGTCGGCGGGGTCACGAGGTCATTCTGGTCGCGTTGCCGGGGTTTGAAAAAGATCCAGGTGATCAGTTCGAGGTTGTTATCGCCCCCCCCGATCTCGGATCAGGACTTGCGGCGGCGCAGGAGGTATCGACTTTCCTCTCGAGAACGTGGATGGGGCGGAGTTACCTGAGCTGGCGTTCCTTCCTACCTCTGCTGTTGCGTCGGACTCGCTGGATCCACGCATTTGTGAAGATGCGGCATGCTCCCCGCCGCACGGTGGTGCTGGCGCGAAGCGGACTGTTCGGCGCCCGGATCGCCCGCGAAAGTTTGGATGTGCGCTTGGTCACCGTACATCACACACCAGCGGCTTTGCGGAGCCGCTACGAATCGTTTGTCTTGCCAGTGCCCGCAGGCGCGAACGTCACTCTGCGCTTCGTGCGCGACCTCCTGTGGCGCGGCATGGATGGCTACTTGGGCAGCTGGCTGCGCTCTCCGCTAAACGCTTACCGCCGCGATCTGACCCTGCCGCCGATCCGACGCCTCTTCGACAAATGGGCGTTTTCTCCGGATCTGAATCTCGCGTTGTTCCCGGAATGGTTTGCCCGTCCACAAGTCGATTGGCCCTTCAACACAAGGTGCGCTGGCTTCCCGATACCTGAGGACAGGCCCAGTAACCATCTGTCAAGTGCCGTGCTCAGTTTTCTAGACAACGCGCGGCCCTTTGTCGTCTTTACGCGAGGCTCGCACTCTGGAGCGGGCGCCGTTTTTTTTCGCATGGCACGCGCGGTGTGTCGCCAGAACGGCTTCAGGGGCCTCATTCTTGGCGTCGCGCCGGGCAGCGTACCCGAACACTCCCATCCCTCAGTGCTTCAGGTCGAATTCGCGCCCTTGGCCTCCGTGTTGCTCAAGGCTTCGGTGTTGGTGCACCACGGTGGAGTGGGCACCTGTGCGTTGGCATTCCAAGCGGGTGTCCCGCAGTTTATCATTCCAGGGATTGGGGATCAGTGGGAACAGGCGAGGCGTGTCGCCCGACTGGGATGCGGCATTTACCTTCATCCCAACCGTCTCAGCACGGCAAACCTGACAATAGGCCTGTTAAAGCTGATGGGCGACCAAGTCACACGTGCTCGGTGTGCGCACATAGCAGGTGACTTCCGCAACGATGGAATCGCCAATGCCGCTTTGCTGGTGGAAGCCTTCGGACGGGAAACCCAATCCACAATACCGGGCACACTGGCCCCTAGCGTACGTGGCGATGTCGACACCTGACCGCCGAGCAACGATCCGAACGACCCCATACATAACATTTCTGCTCTCTTGTTTCGTGCATCCCTGATGTCTTTGAAACGAACACATCAGAGGGGACCAACGATCATGTGGCGAACAATCGCATCCATTGGAATCGCGCAGACCGGCGCCCTCGTTATCAACATGGTTCGCTCGAAACTCTTTGCCGTGTGGCTCGGCCCGGCCGGATTCGGGATCGTGGCGACCATCGACCAGCTCGTGATCTCGCTCGCCCAATTTTCGAATCTCGGTGTTCCGTTCACGGCGCTGAAATTTCTTTCACGCAGCCACTCGATCGGCGAAGAGGAATTCAGAAGAAGTTACGCGGCATTTCTGCGTCTGATGGTGTGGATCGCCCTTGTCGTCACGGCGCTCGGGATCGCGCTCGTGCCGCTGTGGCTGGACCGGCTCGACCCGCAACTCGCCCAGCATCACGCGACGGTGGCGATCGCGATCCTCGGATTGCCGGCGCTGCTGCTGATGATGTTTTTCGTCAACACGTTCGCCGCCCGCCAGGAGAGCATGCGGTCCATGCTCCTCACCGTGCTCTTCAATGCGGTGCTCTTGATCTTCGGCGGCATCGGCTGCTGGCTCGGAGGCATTCGTGGAATTTATCTCGGTGCCGTTCCGGCGACGACACTGTTGATTTCGCTCACCTGGTTGGTGCTGCGGGCGCGCCTGAGGAGCCCGCGGCGGGAACATTCCCACGCCATCTGGGCAGAACTGACAACTCACCGCCAGATCTTGCAAACGGCACTCTACACCTACGTCGCCGTCGCCTCGATCGCTGGCACGATGCTGGTGGCCCGCTACGTTGCCATCACGCAGCTCGGCCCGGAAGCAGCCGGGCTTCTCCAAGCCTGCCTGGCCATCGCGCTGTCGATTGGTGCGATCCTCGGCCCGGCCAACAGCCTCTATCTTTCGCCGTATGTGAACCGGGCCATTGCCGGTGCCGAGAAAGCCACGGCCGTCGAACGATTTCTCCCCCGCCTCATTTTTCTGTTCTGCCTCGGCGCGCTGCCGGTGCTGCTTTTCCCCGAGTTCGTTTTGCGCGTGCTGTTTTCGGGCGGTTTCACGCCAGCGGCCAGTCTGCTGGTGTGGTTTGTAATGTGGCAGTTTGTTTCCCAGATCGCGACGATCTACCACCACCTCTTAATCGGACTCGATGACATGCGCGGATTCTGCATCGCGATCGTGGCCGGAAACGCCGTCGCCGTTACTGGGTGTGTCGCGTGGATCGGTGCGTTTGGGTTGCGCGGCTTGGGCGCCGGTTTCGTCGCGGGAGCAATCGTCTCGCTGGGCATTACGATTTTTCGTCTCTGGCGTCGACACAAGCTGGCGTTGCCCAGCGGTACGATTCCGCTGTTGCTCTTCGCTCCGTGCGGGTTTATGGCGCTGCCTCTGCTTTCGGCGGGCGATGAACTTAGTTTCGGGGGAATCGGCTACCGCAGCGCTGTGGCCGTTGGCTACGTAGCCTGCGTCTGGCTACTGCTGCCAAAAGAACTCCGCCATGAACTTTCGGACGGACTGAAGGCGCGGGTCCTTTTCCCGCGTTGAACTCGCTGTTCTGCGCGATCGTGTTCAAGGGGGGCACATCGCGTTCCAAGGTGTTCGGGGTCATCAACCAGTTTTTCCGAGGACATCGAGCTCTCGCTGGATGCGGGCGCCAGCGTGAGGTCCTCCACACCGCTCGCGCCGTCCGTGAGGAACACCCCCTTCGCAGGCTGCTCGGACAGACCCAGCAGGTTGGCGGCACAAGGCGCCCGACGGCTGGAGCCGGACTCGGTCGCGGCCCGCCAGGGCTTTGGCCAGAGCCGACCTCGCTATTTCACACGGACCATCGGAGACCGGGCGCCGGAGGCGGTCACGATGTCGCACTCCTTCGCCCACTCGGGCTGGGCCTGGGACGTACCGCCGCGCATCGAGCCTCCTGCGACGCTCGCCCGCAGGTCCGCGGCCATCAACGTGCGGCTGGCCGCTGAAAACGTGCACTCCATCGTCATTTTGCCCGGCATGGTCTGGCTGTCCCCTTGGCAAACTCAGACCACCGCTTCGTGTCCGGCAGCAGCCGTCGTTGTCCGGTCGGAGTCAGGCGATAGAACCTCGCCCGCCAGCCGCCACTGACACCGCACTCCCCCCGCAGACGGCGTTTGGCCTCCAGCCGATAGAGGGCCGGGTACAGCGACCCATCTTCCACCACCACCGCATCCCCAGTGGTGGTGCGGATGTGGCGCGCGATCTCGTAGCCGTGTTTCGCGTCGCCGCGAAGGGTTCCCTCGTCCTCTCGTTCGCCGTCTCAACCGTGTCGGCCTTTGAGATCACCGCGCTGCACACGGCGGGCCGCCTGCACCTTTCACAGCCGGTTGAGCGATGGATTGCGACCTCGATCGAGCGCGCCGGCTTCAGAGTCATCGACCTCGAGCGCGACATCGCCATCGACGCCGGCATGATTCCAGCCAACGCCCTGCCCGACCCTTTTGACCGCTGCCTGGTGGCGACCGCGCGCGAGTACGCGGTGCCGCTGGTCACGCGGGATCGCCGGATTCTGGATTACGCCAAGCACACAGGCATGGTGCGGGTCATCGACGCCTCGGTCTGATCCGCCTGACTGGCGCCCGTGCGCGTCGAGCGGGATATTAGCCCGCCATGGCATACACGAGACGAGAATTCACGAAGTTGGCATTGGTAGCGGCGCCGACGGTGGGTTCGTCGGCACCCCCATTTCAGGCGCGTGGCTCGACCAGAGCCGGCCGAATTCCCTGATCAACGGCGTGCAGATCGGCGCCATCACGTACAGCTTCCGGAGCATGCCGGATCAAAGCGCCGAGGCCACGGTGCGTGGCGGCTCAGACCTCGCTGAAGGCGTGGCGCACGTCCGTCTCGATGGAGGGGTGAAGATCCTGAGCCCCAACATGTCGGACGAGGAGTTCGAGTACGTGTTCAACGTGGCCGAAGCGCTCGCATGCACACACACCACGCTCGGCTGCCCACTGATGAGGCGCAGCTCAAGCGCATCGGCGACTTCGCGATAGCGCCCAAAATCTACGCGGCGTATCACACCCACCTTCAGAGCTCGATGACGGCATTTGATCGGGCGTTTGCCCTCTCACCGGGCACATGGCCAACGTGGACCTGGGCCACTACGTAGCGGCCGGCAACATCGGCGGGACGGCGATCGCGTTTCGAAGCCGGACCCGACAGCGCGTTGTGCGTCGGCTCGCCTGAGACCGTGACGACCACAATCGCGCGCACCGTCCAGTCGCTGAGCCTCGCGCGCTTCGACATGAAATACAGTGCGGGCACGTTACCCCATGAGGCAGCGATGGCCTGCTGCTCCAGGGAGCCCAGGTCATCTATCCGCCAATCGAGACCGGGACGCTCCGCACGTAGGTGGGCGTGGGGGGCAGCGGCCGAATCCGTCGGCGTGGACTGTTTCGGCGTGGGTGAGCACCATCGGAGTTCGGCAAACCGGCGCAGCCAGTTGCGGTGCATTCACAGGGACACATCGCCGCCACCGACGAACAGGCGAAGGAAGAGTTGTGGCCGCACTACCAGGCGATGATGACGCGCATTGGCGCCGAGCGCGGCTGGGCACCGGTGGCACGGGCAATCGCCTCTTCCACCACATTGCGCAAGGCCTGCGGCTGGGAGATCAATTCACCGCTAGCAGAAACAGTGACGTCGCCGAAGGTGTCGAGGCCGAGTTCAAGGGATTGGGTCATCGGCGGCGAATCACTTCAAACACCCCACGGTCGAGCCACCGGCCCTCCGGTGCGTTGGCGGATCCACTCCACGGCAGATCGACATCCACCACGCCACCCGCGCCACCAGGTTTCTGGGATGCCGGCGCCTCCACCACAGGCAGGCCGTCCTTGCAGACTTCCGTCGCGGACGTCAGCCCAACCGCGGCCGTGAACGCGCATACATAACGTCGATTGCGATCGATGGCCAGCCGCGTCTCAGTGATGCCATGCCCCTGACGTGGATAGCGCACGTATGTCACGTCCTTCCCAAGGTCCTTTAACGCCTTGTAGAACTCATCAGCCTGCGTCGGCGGCACACGCGCATCGTCGGCGCCATGCATGATGAGCATCTTCGACTTCACGTTCTTCACGTGGCGGATGGGCGAGAGCTTGTCGTACAGCGCCTGGTTGTCCCACGGCGTGCCGAAGAACCATCCGAGATACGCGGGAATGTCGGTGGTCGAATACATCGAATAGAGATTGGTCAGGCCTGCGCCTGGCGAGATGAGCTTGAACCTGTCGGTCTGCGTGGACATCCAGAACGTCATGTAGCCGCCGTAGCTCCAGCCATATGCCACCATACGATTCGGGTCGGCCCACCCCTGCGCGATCGTATAGTCCACGCCCTTCATGATGTCGTCGTAGTCACCCATGCCCCACGTATTCTGATTGGCATTCACGTGTTTCTGCCCGTATCCCGTGCTGCCGCGGAAGTTGATCTGCAACACGAGGAAACCGTTGGCCGCCAGCACCTGGTTGAACGAACTGAATCCTTCGGTGGAGGCCCCGCTCGGCCCTCCGTGCGGATTGACGATCAGCGGATAACGCGTGCCGGGCTGATACCCGATGGGCCTGGTGAGCACGCCCTCGATAGCGCCTCCGTCAGAGTTGGTCCACTTGATGGTCTCCACCTGCCCGAGCTGCACCTTCTCGGACGCGATCCACGGGTTTGACGTCGTCAAGCGGACCGGTGCTGCGTAGCCGCTCCCCTGACGCCGCACGGCCCACAGATCACCAGAGGCTGTGCCGGCGCTGTGCGAGAAGACCCATGTGTTGTTGTCGTGCGAGAGCTCAAAGCCGCCGCTCACGCCGACCATCGGCGCGCGCGTGGTGGAGAGTTCCCCGGTCGCGACGTCCACGCCAAAGAGCTCTGTCCGTGTGCCCTTCCCGGTTGACCAGTACACGAGCTTCCCGTCGCGCGACCAGAGGGGCCCACCGAAATCGAGATCAAAATCCCGGAGCAGCACTTTGGGCGCACCGCCCGCCACCGGAAACAGGTGCAGCTTGTCGTACCACTGCGTGTTGCCCGACTGCGTCTTGGACGCCATCGCCAGGATGGTGCCGTCAGGCGACCATCGCGGGCTCGTGTCCGGCCCGGCGTTTTCGTAGAACTTGCGCGGGGTGCCGCCCAGCTCCACCATCCACACATCCGACCACGCCGCATCGTCCACCTTGGTGTTGGGCCGCGTGACATAGGCCACCTTGTTGGAATCGGGTGACCATTGCGGATCGCTCACCACGAACTGCCCTTCAGTCAGCCGCTTCTCCGTGCCGCTGGCAATATCGAACGTCCAGAGGTGCGACCATCGGAACGTCTCATCGACGACCACGGCATCATCGCGGTCCCGACGACGGCGTCGGTCTTCGGAAGACAGCGGCTCCTGTGCGGTCAGCAGCAAGGTCTTGCCATCGGGCGAAACTGAAAACGACGCCACGCCGCCGGCATGTTTGGTGGCGGCCCACGCTTCCCCGCCATCGATGTGCATGAAGAACACCTGGCTGCCGCCGGCGTCACTGTCGGCGGTGGCCGGCGCCGCGCCGCGCGACGAGAGAAACGCGATCTTGTCCCCGGCCGGGAACCACGCGGGCGCGGTGGTGTTCGCGTCGCCGAAGGTCAGTTGCCGCGCACTGGTGCCGTCGATTCGGACGCGCCACAGATGCGTCTTTGTCCGCCACTGCGCATCGTCCCAATCGCGCACCGTGCGGGTGTAGAGCACCCATTGGTCGTCGGGCGAAATCGCCACTCCGCCGACGTTCGCGAAGTTCTGTGTGTCGCGCACGGTCATCAGGCGCGGGCGGGCCGACGGCGCCTGGGCCTGCGCCAGCACCAGGGCCGACGGCGCCAGGCTCGACCAGGCCAAGCCTGCGACAACGACGATACCGAGCGAGAGGGCGGAAGTGCGAACTGCGGTCATGGCATTCCTCCGGAGCAGCAAATGGGGTGGAAGGATAATACACGCGCCGCCTTGTGCAGGGCGCGCTGGTTCTCAAGCGCGCCGAATCCCCGAAGGTTGATTTACTGCGCAATGTGCAGCATATAAATGCCGTGGCTGGCTACCTCGGGGAATTTGAACAACTGATCCTGCTTGCGCTCGCGCGCCTTGGCGACGAGGCGTACGGCCCTGGAGAAGCTCGATGTCTCGTCGAACTTCCTGCCGATTCTCGGGGGCCACTCACCATGGGCCGCTACTTCACCGAGCGGGAGGTCTTCGGCCCTGGGGATACGCCACTACCAGGCACAGCCGAGCAGCGCGTCGTTGTATCCGCCGAGTTCGAGCGGCGGTTTTTTCCGAACGGCGCCGTGGACCGCAAGTTCCGCTACGTCTATGGCGGCAACTACGAACTGTCGGTGCATCACCGCGTGCTTGGCGTCGTCGGCGACGTCAAGCGCCAGGAGGTGACCGACGACGCGCGGCCGGCGTACTACCTGAGCTACCGGCAGGGCGAGCAATTTGCCGGGTCTGAAGACCCGGCCTCCGAAGGCCCGCGGGGCGCTTCTGGTTCTGAAGCGCGCCATAGTCCGCGGGCTTGAGACCCAGCCCGCGCGACGACACGCGGAACGACTCTCGGGCTTGAGACCCAGCCCGCGCGACGACAGCACGACGCCACCCGACG
>CAZAZR010000138.1:8220-10767 GCA_964489685.1 uncultured Solibacteraceae bacterium
CGACTCTCGGGCTTGAGACCCAGCCCGCGCGACGACAGCACGACGCCACCCGACGGCAACCGCACGCCGCCCTACCGCACGGGCGCGCCGAGGAACGCGGCGTCAGTGGGCGTCGAGAGGCCCACATGTTCCAGGACAATCGTGCCCGCTTCGGTCCTGTCGAACAGCAGCCGGATCGTGGCGATCTGGCGCGGATCAAATTCTGATGAAGTCCTGGCGAAGTCCGCGATCGGCATCACGAACGTCTGCGGGATCAACTCGAAAATCGTGCTGAACCGCTGCGCGTCGCGACCGGCCCGGCGATAGAGGCGCGTGTCCAATGGCTTGCGTGCGATCCCGAACTGACTGAGCGGCAAGCGGACGACGCGCCCGGCCGTGTCCACAAGCTCAACGGTGAGATCGATCGGCGTCTGATCCGGCTCCTGCGGCGGCCTCTTGGGCTCCTTGGGCCTGGGCGGCGGCTTCACCGCAGGCTTCTTGACCTCGGGCTTTTTGCCGGTCTTCTCCTCCGGCTCTTCCTTCTTGTTCGGATCCTTCGGAAGCGAGCGTGGCCCGGGCTTGGTATTGGTCGCCGCCAGTGAGAGATACAGCGCGCTACGGTCACCCACGCCCCACGCACCGCGCACGCTGTCGGGCACAGACACAGTGAACGACGCGGGCGGGGCTGGCGCGCCTTTCGCGTCCGCCCACGGCGGCACCGCCTTCTTGACACTCCGCGCCTCAACAGATTGCCGCGCGTACTCGATGGCGTGGGCATCCTTGGCCTTGTCATCCGCGGGAAAGAAGTTGTTCCACCCCAGCGTCACGGCATTGTGATTCTGGTTGTCGCCACCTCGGCCGCGAAACGGCACCGCTTCTTCCTTCCACGCCGACAGATGTTCGCCCGAGAGGACGACGCCCGGCACCGATCCGGTCGTCAGATCGACGTCACGATCGAATGACGCGAGCGATTTGAACCCGTTCTCCTGGAACTTGGTCGTGTACAGGGTCTTGGGCAACCAGGTGCCAACGGTACGATGGTCGCGGAACATCGGCACGTAGTCGCGCTTCTGATGCAGCGTGGCCTCAAGAAAACCCGAGATGAAGACTTTGCCCATCTGCCGCTGGGCGTCACCATCGATGAGGGTCCGCAGGTCCAGCGACCGGCCGCTGCGCGGGCCGTTGTCCTTGTTCTCCCACACCGTATTCCACTGGCCGTGGTTGGCGCGATACATGAAGACCATGGACTTGAACCACGGCTGACCATCCGTGAACTGCAGCCGTTCGTACTGGCGCGCGCCCACAGCCGTGGACACGTCGCCGTCGTGCGATCCGTGGATGATCAGGTAGTTGACGTTTTCGAGCGGCGTGAACACGCTCGACGGCTTGTATTGCCCGTCAACGGGCGCGATGGCGACCACCGCCTTGATGGCGAAGTTGAACTTGAACTCCTGCTTGAAGTCATCGGGGTAGTACTTCAGCCGGTTGAACGCGGCCGCGGTCGCCGCGGCCTCCCCACCGCGCGAGTGCCCCATCACCGCGATGTTGCTCATGTCCACACGTCCGAAGAACGGACCGTCGGCCGTCTCGTTAAAGGTCTTCCAGACCTCCAGATGTTTCAGCAACAGCCACGCGCGCCCGTCGTTCTCGGCACTGAGGCCGTTGATGAAGTTTTCATCCACCGACACCATGATGAATCCGCGCGACGCCAGCAGTTCCCCGAGGTATCCATACCCGGGATCGGAAAACTCCTTGTGGTTGTGGTTGCCATGGACGATGAGCGCCAGTGGAAAGGGCCCCGGCCCGTCGGGATACCACACGCGGCCATTGATCGGGGCCTTCTTCAGGTCGAAGCCAAAGAACTTCAGACGTTGCTTCGCGGCGGCGCCGGTCACCGTGGCAAACGGCGTCACGTCCACGGATTTGGTCTTGATGGCCACGCCCGTACGGAACTCCGCGCGTTGTTTGTCGGTGCCTGAGCCGTAGAACAAAGTCTTCACACTGAAGGGGCCACGGTCGGCCGGGTTCGGCGCCATGATCGTCTGCTTCGACAGGATCTCTGCCGAATCATCCTTCATGAACTTCAAGGCCTGCGTACAACCCGCGGCCGCCAGTGCAGCCACCACCAGTGCCACAGGGACACGTCTCATCGCCATCGAAGCGTCACTCCATGCGCGGACCGGCCGCCATCAAACAACCGCAGGGCGTACTCCACCGTGAGCCGATCCATTGTGAATGCCGCACCCAGTGAGACAGGCTTCTCGGTATTTGTCTCAGGCCGCCTGACGCCACCGCGAAACAGCACCGAATACCCCTCAATCCAGCTGTAGCCCAGTTCCACGCCAGCCGCCGGAGCCGTCCAGCCTTTCCTGTGGGCGACTTGCGTAAACACGCCGAGGTCCAGTGGCCCCGCGCCCCTGACCATCGACCACCCGAGCGCCACCTGCCTCGGAATCGGCAGCGTGACGCCACCATCACGCGAGTGGCGGCCGATATTCTGGAACGCGATGGCTGCCGCGCCGCCAAACAGATTCCGCGCGACGCCCACGTCCGCCAGCAGCATGTGCT
>CAZAZR010000139.1:0-5669 GCA_964489685.1 uncultured Solibacteraceae bacterium
TGCGTTCATCAAAGACCCGGTAGTGAAAGTCTCGCCCCAGCAGTCCGAATTTCCAGAACTGGTTGGCGATATCCTTGCCGACGTAGGTGACCGTGCCGTTGGACCGGACGATGACTTTTTCGCGTGTTTCCTCGGCCGAGTCCTCTTCGGGCGCGTCGGCGTCGGCGCTGGCGCCATCGTCGATCTTCATCACCCAGCACCCCGCAAGGCGACCTTCGGTCTGCAGGAACACGGCGCCAAGGGCCTTCAATTCTTCGAAGGCCTTGGTCCAGAACTGCAGGCGCAGGATGTCGCCTTCCCACGTCAGCAGGTCGTAATCCACATTCATGCGCGCCATCGTGCGCAGGTGGCAGCGGACGATGCGGTCGGCGATGAAGGCGCCCATCTCGGCCATCGGGTTTCCGCCAGCTTCGATGTCGTGCATCGCGGCGGCCCGCACCTGCAGGCGTGTGGCATCGCCTTCGTACCACTCGGTGACTTTCGCGTAGAGGTCCCAGCAGTAGTAGTCGAAGCGGACAGCCGGGTCATCGGCGAGCGCGCTCACCGCCGCCAGATCTCGGCCCTCGAGTGTCGAGAAACCCACCACCACGTCGGCCACCTGCACGCCTGTGTCATCGATGTAGTTCTGCACTTCGACCGGCCGGCCCTGGAAGCGCAGCAGTCGCGCCATCGTGTCGCCAAGGGCCGAGTTGCGCAAATGCCCGATGTGCGCGGCTTTGTTCGGATTGATCGCGGTGTGCTCGACGATGATTTTGCCGGCGCCCTCGTTCGATTCGCCGTGGTCGTGTTGCCGGCCGTCGCGCAGCCGCGCCATCACAAAGGCGCGGCGGTCGAGATAGAAGTTGAGATACCCGTTGGGCGCGGCTTCGATGCGGGCGACGCCGGGGATCGTGCCCAAAGCTGCCGCCAGTTCCTGCGCGATCGCCCGCGGCGCCTTGCGGAGGCGTCGCGCGAGTTCAAATGCGACCGGCACCGCCAAATCACCCAGGGCGCGTCGTGGTGGCGTTTCGATGACGATGGGTGGCTGATCGCGTTCCGGCAGACTGAACGCCTGCGACAGCGTGTGTTGCAACTGGCGTCTGACGAGGGCGTGAACGGGCAGAATCATGCGAATCGTTATTGTACCCGGGCGTAGTCCTCGGGCGTATTGAGGTTGGCGAGCAGGTGGTCCGGCGCGCCAAACGCGGCCACGTCCACCTCGGAAAGCTCGCCCATCGTCAGCCGCAGGCCGAGGTCTGCCGCTTTGAGCTGACCGGCGGCGATCGCTTCGTGGATGCGCGCGCGAGCCGACTGTCGATAACAGGCGACAAGGGGCTCAGGCCCCCGACTGGTCCTGACCCACGCGCCGTCACCCGATTCGGCCAGCGCCAACAGGGACTGCAGCAGTGGGACCACCAGGAACGGCAGGTCGCAGGCGATCACCAGCACCCGATCGGCACTGGTGGACTCGAGCGCGGTGTAGATCCCCCCGAGCGCTCCCGCGCCGGACACCCGATCGCCCACGACACGTAGGCCAAGGTCGGCGAATCGCTCGGAATCGTGACCGACAATGAAGATCTCGTCGGTGACACGCTGCAGCAATTGGACCTGGCGGGCGATAATGGAGATACCGTCAATGACGAGCCGACTCTTGTCGCGTCCGTCAAATCGGCGGGCCCGGCCCCCGGCCAGAATGGCCCCGGCCGTCGTCTGCACTGACATCTTGCGGAGAATCATGACACGGGTACACGACCAGAGACTCCGCGGCCTGCTCAGTGCCGCTCTTGCCATCGGGGCCCTTGCGTGGCCGGCGTCAAGCGGTGCCCAGATCGGCTCGGCGACCCGCGCACTCGTGCTGCCGTTTGCTGTCACCGTCGAATCCGGTGTGCCCGGAGGTGAGGGAGCGGCGTTCTGGCTGGGTGAGGCGGCGGCCATCCTGCTCGCCGACGAGCTGGATGCTCGAGGGGCGACTGCGCTGTCGCGCGCAGACCGCCTCGATGCGTTCATGCGATTGCAGTTGCCGATGGTGCCCACGCTGACGCGAGCCACGATGATGCGCGTGGCCGAGCTTGTGGGCGCGAGTGAACTGGTGATCGGGGAGGTCCGCCTCGGGACACGAATGACGGTCACGACTCGTGTCATCGCGGTGGACTCGGCGCGACAGCGTCCTGAGATTGTGGAGGACGGTCCGGGGATGCAGATCTACGCGGTGTTTGAACGCATCGCCGCGCGCCTCGTGCCAGGCACGGAAGGCGCCGCGCATCGGCCACACCTGCCGTTGGGCGCATTCGAGCAATATGTGAAGGGTCTGGTGGCGCCGACGCCGGCCGCGCAGGAGCGTTTTCTCGAGCAGGCGCGGCAGCAAGCGCCCGCCGACGACCGTGTGCTGCTTGCGCTGTGGGACCTGTATGCGTCACAAGGCGCCGATGACAAGGCGCTCGCCGCAGCACAGGCCGTCGCCCGCAAGGCGCCGCTCGACCGACAAGCGCGCTTCTGTGCCGCGCTCTCGATGATTGCGCTGCGGCGTTACAACGACGCGTTCGGCCTCCTGGAAACGCTGCATGGCGAAAGCCCGTCGCCGGTGTTGTCCAATGCCATGGGGGTCATCCAGTTGCGCCGGGGGAGCACGCCGCAGACCGGGCTGCCGTCATATTTTTTCAACCGAGCGGCCGACCAGGCACCTGACGAGGCCGATTACCTGTTTAATCTCGGGTATGCCTACGCGCGCAGTCGCGATGTCGAGGCGGCCCTGTATTGGTTACGGGAAGGCGTGCGCTTCGCGCCGGCTGACGGCGAGGCGCATCTGTTGATGAGTCAGATGCTGATGCTCGCCGGAAAACGCGTGGAGGCGCAGCGGGAGTTTGACCTCGCAAAGCAGCTCGGCACCAGCCTCGATCCCGAGACGCTGGCGCTCAGTGACGCGGTGCCCGCCGGCCTTGAACGGTTGGTGGGCCGGCTCGACCTTCGGCACGTGCGCGTCAACGCCGCGATTGCGAACCCGGCGCAGCGGGAACAACTGGAACTGGCGGCGTTTCATGTGGCTCGCGGGCGCCGGCTCTTCGAGCAGGACGACGACCGCGGGGCCGCCAACGAGTTGCGCCGCGCCATCTATCTTCGCCCGTACGACGATCAGCCTCACCTGCTGCTGGGGCGGATCTACCAGCGTGGCGGCCGGCTGAGCGAAGCCATCGATGAGTTTCGCATCGCGGTCTGGTCGCGCGACTCCGCTGACGCCAGGGTACATCTGGGTGAGGCCCTGTTCGACAGCGGCGATAAGCAGGGCGCCAGAGAACAGGCGCTGCTGGCGCTCGCCCTCGTGCCGGAGTTCCCTGATGCCAGGGCGCTGCTCGCGAGGATCGGCGGAAAGTCTCTCTAGCGCGTGCTAAGATCGAAAGCAGGATCATGTCCGATCAGGGTTTTCACGAAGTCCAATTGAGCGGAAAACAACTGGTATTCCTGTTCATGTCCGCTGTCGTGCTGGCGGTCGTGGTCTTTTTGCTGGGCGTCAACGTCGGCCAGGGTGTGCGTTCTGCCGTGGGTGACACCGAAACCTCGGCAGATGCGACGCTGCCAGAGACCAAGGTGCCCGACGACGCGGCGCTGGCCGAGAAGACCGAGAAGCCCGCCGAGCCCGAACTGAGTTACCACGAAATGTTGGTGGGCTCAGCCACGCCACCGGCCACGCCCGAGGCCACTCCGCCACCAAAGCCTGAGGTGATGGAAACCGCCCCGCCTCCTGCGGCTCCGGTGGCCGGCGCCAGCGACTGGTTCCTTCAGATGGGCGCCTATTCGACGCGCGGCGTCGCCGACAGTCAGGTTGACAAGCTCAAGCAGTTGAAGGTGCCGGCATTTGTTTTGGTGCCTGGCGCGGGCTCGGCTGACACGTTGTTCAAGGTGCGCGTCGGCCCCTACAAGGACCGCGCCGAGGCGGAACAGGTCAAGATCCGGCTGGAACGGCAGGGCACTTCATCGCGAATTACGCGCTAGCGCTGCTGTCCGGCGGACTCCTCGCGGCCAGCTTCCCGAAGTACGGACATCCCGCCTTCGCGTGGACGGCGCTTGCCCCGCTGTGGGTGGCCGTGGCGCTGCATGCCACACGGTCGGCCACCGCGGGCAGGCGTGGCGCGTTCGCGCTGGGCTGGCTCACCGGCATCGTGCATTTCAGCCTGACCGTATCGTGGGTGGTGGAGGTCATGAACCTGCACGGCGGTTTACCCCTGCCCGTGGCGTGGGCGGTCATGCTGCTGCTCGCGAGTTACCTGGCGTTGTATCCGGCCCTGTGTGCCGTGCTGGTGGCGCGCGCCGTCAGGCAGTTTGGTGTGACCGGATTGTGGCTCGCGCCCGCGTGTTGGGTGGCGACGGAGTGGTTGCGCGGGTGGGTGGGTGGCGGATTCCCGTGGGCGCTGCTCGGCACCTCACAGGCATCGGTCACGCCGGTGATTCAACTGGCGAGTGTCACCGGTGTCTTTGGCGTCTCGGCCTTTCTGGCGTTGGTGTCGGCGGCTGCCGCAGTCGTGACCGTGACACGCAGGCCGCGTCACGTGTGGGCGGCCGGCGGCGTGATGGCGCTCGTGGCCATCGTGACCGCGCTTGGCGCATGGCGTGTGGCTGGTGCCACGCTGGTGTCCCGCGGCCCTGTGGTGAAGGTGGGGCTCGTCCAGGGCAATGTGGCCCAGGACCAGAAATGGGATCCGCAATTTCGTCAGGAAATTACGGATCGCTACCTGCGATTGAGCCGGCAGGTCATCGACGCAGGCGCGCGCTTCGTCGTGTGGCCCGAGGCGTCCACACCGTTTTTCTTTGAGGCCGAACCGGTGCGCGCAGAGGCGATCCGTGCGCTCGCGAGAGAGACCCGCACCGTGATGCTGATTGGCACCGACCAGTTTGAGCGCGATCCCGCTGGTGACCGCGTCTACAACTCCGCCGTAATGGTGGGCGAGGACGGCACGTCTCGCGGGTCGTATCAGAAAATGCAGTTGGTGCCGTTCGGCGAGTATGTGCCTCTCAAGGCGCTGTTGTTCTTCATCGGCCCGCTGGTCCAGAAGGTGTCAGACTTCACGCACGGGACCTCCCCGGTGGTGCTGGAAGCCGGCGGCGTACGCACGGGCGTGGCCATTTGTTACGAAGTGGTCTATCCCTGGATTACCCGGGCGTTCGCCACGCGCGGCGCCCAATTGCTGACGACCATTACCAACGACGCATGGTTTGGCCGGTCGTCGGCCCCGTATCAGCATTTTGCGCAGGCCAGTGTGCGCGCGGTCGAGCAGGGGCGGTACCTCGTGCGGGCCGCCAACACCGGCATTACCGGCGTGGTTGACCCCTACGGGCGGACCGTCGTCGCAACCAATTTGTTCGAAGAGACCGCGATCACGCAGGACGTCCGGCTGATCCAGTCGCGTACGATCTACAGTTATCTCGGCGATGTGGTGGCGTGGGTGTGTGCCCTCGTCGCGGCGATGGTGGCGTGGATGGGCCGCCGGCGTCGCTACATGGCGCCGCAGAGCGTGGCCGCTGGGGAGCAGATATGAGTGAGCGAGACATGACAATCGAAGAGCAGGCGCGCTGGTACGCGGACCTGGCAGACCGCGCCGCCGACCTCCGGAGGGGGCTTTGACGAAGCGCGACTCGAGCGTGAGCTAGGCCAACTCGAAGCGCAGGTGTCGGCTCCTGACTTCTGGAAAGACCAGGAG
>CAZAZR010000139.1:5679-10649 GCA_964489685.1 uncultured Solibacteraceae bacterium
GACCAGGAGCGCGCGCAGCAGACCCTGCAGCGCCGCAGGCGGCTCGACGACGACCGGGCGATTGCCGCGTCGGTGCGCACCCAGACCGACGACCTCGCCGTGCTCATCGAATGGGGTCGGCAGGGGGAAGACGTGTCGGCCGACCTCTCGAAGGGGCTGACCACATTCGCCGCCTCCATCGAGGCCGGTGAAGTGCGCACCATGCTGTCGGGGCCGATGGACCGCAACAACGCGATCGTGACCATCCACCCTGGTGCCGGCGGCACCGAGTCGCAGGACTGGGCCGAGATGATCATGCGGATGTACGTCCGGTGGAGTGAGCGCCGGGGATTCAAGCGCGAGGTGGTTGACCTCCAGCCCGGTGACGAAGCCGGAATCAAGAGCGCGACGATGACGATCTATGGCGAGAACGCCTACGGCCTGCTCGCGGCCGAAGCCGGAGTGCATCGGCTGGTGCGCATCTCGCCGTTCGACCAGGCCGCGCGGCGACATACGTCGTTTGCCTCGGTCTATGTCTGGCCCGAGCTCCCCGACGATATCGACATCGAGATCGATGACAAGGATCTGCGTGTGGACACCTTCCGGTCGAGTGGTGCCGGTGGGCAGCACGTCAACGTGACGGACTCGGCCGTGCGTCTTACGCACCTGCCGACCGGCATTGTCGTGTCGTGCCAGAACGAACGGTCGCAGCACAAGAACCGCGCGTCAGCGATGAAGGTGCTGAAGTCGCGGCTGTACGACGTCAAGATGAAGGAACAGCAGGCGAAGCTGGACCAGATCGGAGGCGAGAAAAAAGACATCGCCTTCGGCAGTCAGATCCGCAGCTACGTGCTCGCCCCCTATCGCATGGTCAAGGACCATCGGACGAAGTATCAGGTGGGTGATCCCGACCGCGTGCTTGACGGCGACCTCGAGGAGTTCATCCGGTCGTTCCTGTTGAAGAAGGGCAGCGGCAACCTGGCCACGGCCGACGAGGCCGACGCCGACCTGTAGGTGCCACGGACGTTCGTACCATGAAGCTTCATGGTGAGAAGCGCTCTTGGAGCGCGCTCTCAGCGGATGCCAGGCTCCGTGCCGGCGATAAACGCTTCGAGACCTTTGCTGGTCATCACCATGATCACGTTGCTCGGCCGTTCGTACGACGGCGGCGCGGGGAGCTGGGCGCGGCGGCGCGCCACCCACGGCTTCATGATGTCGATCCAGATCGGGAGCGCGGCCGCGGTGCCCGTCTGGCCGGGGCCAATCGGTTTCTTCAGGTCGCGCCCCACCCAGACACCCATCGTGATATCCGGATCGAACCCGATAAACCAGGCGTCGGTGTAGTCGTCGGTCGTGCCGGTCTTGCCGCCCACAGGCCAGTCCAGCACCTGCGCCCTGGCGGCCGTGCCGTGTTGCACCGCGCCCTGCAGCAGATGGGCCATGACAAACGCCGTGTCGGCTCGTAACGCATCGTGCGGCACAGGCCGGCGATCTTCCAGGATGTTGCCATCACGATCCGTGACCTGCGTGTAGGCCAGCGGCGTGACGCGCACGCCCTGGTTGGCGAATGCGGAGTAGGCCGATGTCATCTCGATGAGCGTCGCTTCGGCCGCGCCGATCGCAACCGGCAGGAACGCCGGCAGGGGAGATGTGATGCCCATCCGTCTGGCCGTCCCGATCACTTGCGGCGGTCCGAGGGCGTCCATCAATTTGATCGTGGGGATGTTGCGTGAACCGGCCAGCGCATCGCGCAGCATCACCTGCCCCAGATACTCGCGGTCGTAGTTCTGCGGCTGCCACAGGGGCTGGTTCGGGCCGGCGACAAAACTGACCGGACTGTCGTCGATGAGCGACGTGGCCGTGTAGCCGCGGTCAATGGCCGCCGTGTACACGAAGGGCTTGAACGTGGATCCCACCTGCCGCAGTGCTTGCGTCGCACGGTTGAACTGGCTGCGCGCGAAATCATGGCCACCCACCATGACGAGAATCTGGCCCGTGCGGTTTTCGATGGCGATCACCGCACCCTCCACTGAGGGCGTCTGTTCGAGACCCGCCACGAACTGCTTGGATTCGTCGATGCGGCTGATCACCCGCACCTCGATGAGGTCACCCTTCCGTACCAGCGCGTCGGCTCGTCGTCGCGTCCATGCGTAACCCGTTGGCGCGATGGTGCCTTCCCACCCGCCGGCCCGCACGCGGATGGTGCCGCTATCCAGGCGGAGCACCAGCGCGGAAATGACGTCGTTCACCGTCGGTGGGCGAGACCAGCGGGGTGCTTTGAACGTATCGAGGTCCACCTTCTCGGCCACGAGGTTGCGCGCCGGCCGTCGATAGCCGCCGAGGCGATCAATCCGCCGAAGTTCGCGATCCAGGACCTGGATGGCCGTGCGCTGCAACTCCGCATCCAGGCCCGTCCGCACCGTCAGGCCGCTTTCGTAAATCGCCTTGGCGCCGTAGCGGTCCTGCAACTCCTGTCGAATGGTCTCGGTGAAGTGCGGCGCACGCGTGGGGCCACCCAGTGGTGTTCCCGATGTGACGATGGGCCGGGCTTTGGCGGCGGTGGCCTCCTCTGGCGTGATGAAGTTGTTGACCGCCATGCGGTCCAGCGCCAGATTGCGCTTGCGTGTGGCCGCGGCCGTGTTCACGTAGGGACTCTGCCGCTCGGGCGTTTGAATGATGCCTGCAAGCATGGCGGCTTCTTCGAGCGTCAGGTCCGTTACCGACTTGTCGAAGTACAACCGCGATGCGGCCTGCACGCCATACGCGCCATGGCCCCAGTAAATCTGATTGCAGTACATCGTGAAGATCTCGGACTTGCCGTAGCGTCGCTCGATCTGCAGCGCGACCAGGGCTTCTTTGATCTTGCGCTCCCATCCGCTGACGTCCACCCAGGCCGTCGGGTCGCGTCTGAATCCGATGGTGTCGCGAAACAGGTTGCGCGCCAGCTGTTGCGTGATGGTGGAGCGGCCGGGCGTACGGCCCGAGCCCTTCAGGTCGCTGAACACCGCCCAGACCATGCGCGTGGGCTGCAGTCCCATATGGTCGTTGAACTCGGCGTCCTCCACGGCCATGATGGCCTGGCGCAGCACGGTTGGGATCTGCGCGTCGGTAATGATTTCGCGCCGTTCGGTGGCGAACTCACCGACGACGGCACCGTCTCGTCCGAGGACGCGGGTAATGGTGCTCGGCGCGTAACTGTCGAGCGCGCTGATTTGCGGCAGGTCGCCGACAAACGCGAGCACCACACCGCTCGCGATGCCAAACAACGCCGCCGCCAGGAAAAGCGCGACAAGACCGAATCCACGGACGAGACGGATCGTGACGACAGCCATGAGCTGTCTGTAACGATATCAGCCCCCGCTGCGGCCGCGGCGCACCGCGGTGCCAGATCCGCCCGATCGACCGCCCGATTGTCCGGCCGACGGTGTTCGCGAGCCGGAGCGTGGCTCGGACCGTGACGGCGTCTGCACGCCGGCCCCCGATCGCTGAGTCTGCGACGGCCGGGCCGACGGCGACGGGCGCTCCGACTGAGGCGACGGTCGAGCGGCCGGAGCCTCCGGCCGCGAGGACTGAGGCGATGGCCGTCGGCGGTCCCGGGGCTCGATCCGCTGATGCGACGGCGGCTCAGGCCGGGTCGCCATGGGCGCGTTGCGCGAGGGAAACGGCGACTGGCCCATCTGAGGCGACGAGGACGGCGCGTTTCTGGGCACACCGCGCGGAACGGCCCGCTGCTGATCGGGCCGCTGTGCCTCAGGCCGCGGCTGTTCTGGCCGTTGTTGTTCTGGCCGTTGCTGCTGGACGGGCTGTTGCTGCCGTCCCGGGCCAAACGTCGTGTTGCGCTGGCTGTTCTGGCCTGGACGGGTATTGGTCGGCCTCGAATTGACCGGCCGCGAGTAGTAGGGCACTGACGAGTTGAATGACTGCCGCGGCACCGCGTACCCGACGCGTCTGGCCTGCACGGGGCGTTGGGGCACCCAGAACCAACGCGAGCCGCCACGCTCCCATCGCCCATAGTGATGCGTCGGCCACTCCCAGCGTGAGCCACCGATCCAGTTGTAACCAAAGTTCACGACGAACGACCATCGGCCGGATCGATAGGGCTGCCATCCCACCGACACCCGCGGATACCAGACCCAGCCATACGACCCGTACCGCGACCAGGCGCCATGCCGATCGAAGTCGCCGCCATACGCGCGCAGTTCAACAGGGAGATACCGCACGGAGTCCACGCCGTAGCGATCGGCCTCGAGCGATTCGGTCCAGCGCTCAAAGTCATCACGGGGCGCCACGTAGGCGTACGGCACTGATGGCGCATAGAACGCGGTGGTCAGGGCGCGGGTGCCGGCTCGCACCGAGGTGCGGCCCAGCGAATTCTCGAGTTCCGCCAATCCACGAGCGACAGCGAGTTCCAGTTCGGGCTCATCGCGGCGGTTGTCTGCCAGCGTGATGCGGTAGTCACCGCCGCTCCGCACACGCGCCGCGCCGCTGGGCGAGGCATCGACGTCAAACGAGCCGGCGCGCCATGTGACTTTCAGGCGCCCACTCTGCAGGCGCCACGCGGCGGCGGCGTCAATGGTCACGTCCGTGTATTCGTCGAGCGCAATCACACTGCCGTCGGAGAACAACACTTCCACGCGCCCGCGCGACGTGCTCAGGCGATCGCCCACTTCCAGAGGCACCTGCTCGAAGTCGCGGACGGCGTCGCCTCCGCGATAAAGCTGCGCGGTGCCGGCGACGGTCGATACGTAGGCCGGCACATCCTGCCAGTCCGCATCGTCGGCGTAGACCGACTGGTCACTACCGCGATACTGCGCAGAAAGGGAGGGTGACCCGACGAGAGCGCCGGTCGTGATTACGGAAATAACTAGAAGCCTGACTGTGCGTGCAAAGGTCATCGGACCCTCTAAGTCAGACAGTGAGCTGGCAGGATCAGTATATCGGAGTCCTGGAGTCCTGGGGTACTGGAGTCCTGGGGTCCTGGAGTCCTGGGG
>CAZAZR010000140.1:0-10632 GCA_964489685.1 uncultured Solibacteraceae bacterium
CGTTGTCGGTGGATTTGTAGACGCCGACGCCGGTGTAGGAGCTGCGGAAGATGTTCGACTCGCCGGTGCCGACCCAGAGGATATCGGGGTTCGAGGGCGCGACGGCAAGCGCACCGATGGCGGTCGACGCTTCCTTGTCGAACACGGCCTGCCACGTCTCGCCGAGGTCATCCGAGGCCCACACGCCCCCGCAGCAACTGCCGGCATAGAGCCGGCGTGAGGAGCCACGGTCGGCGACCGCGACGTCGGCGATGCGGCCGCTGATGCTGGTCATTCCCACGTACGACCACGTCATGGTCCGATAGGGCGAGGTCTGTGTCATCGCCTCGTGCGCGCCCCACGCCTTCAGATGCGCGGCGTGATCGCCATCGGACGGCGCCTGGGCGCCGACGGTGGGAAGACTCACAGCAAGGGCAGCAGCGAACAACGCAACAGGGACCGAGATTCGATTGCTCATAGGGCCTCCCCCGCCCTGAGATTGGATGCCAGGCGGGAATTACGTGCTGATACTACACCCGGCGGGCGCGCTTCGGCGCGCTGCTTGGGGTTCGTGGTCGCGCCCTGGAGTGTGGTGCTTGTTGGGGCGCTCACCGGGGGTTGGGGTGTTGTGCAGGTAGCGGCGCTGGGCGTTTGCGGCGACCATGGCCATCCTGACGGCCCCTCGATATCCCGGTGCTCGGCCGCGTCGATGTCGCCCTTGGCCAGTGCTTCGTCGAGCCAGTCAAGCAATTCGGCCAGAGACGCGCAGGGGATCGTCACGAATCGTGCGAAGTCGGCGTGGCCATCACGCGCGAACCCTTCCGCGAGGTTGCGACACGCCGACGCGGCGGCGCGATCGGCTTGCGGCCTGATGCACAGCGCAACGATGTGGCGCCGAACGACGTCAGCCAGCTTCCACGCACGCAGGTCCCGATGCGATGCCGCACACACGGCGTCGCACAGTGCAGGTCCCGTTCCATCGACAACCGGCGCATCGTCGCCCCCGCCAACACCGAGATCGCACAGTCCGCGTACCCACCCGCCCAAGAGCTGTGCACTTTTTGCCAGCAGCGCGCGAGAGCGCCCCTCACCTCCTCGCGACGACCCCTCCGGCCGCGAACGCTGCGAGCGTCATGAGCGCCACGGGCAGGAAGTGCCAGTTGAACACGTGCGCGTATCGCGTGATCGGGCAGATGAGTTCCGTGCCGAGGACGCCGAACGCGAGCGCCGACAATGCTGCCAGGCTGGCTGTCCAGCGCCAGTCGAGTGGTGCCGCGCGCTGCGCCAGTAGAATAATGACGAACGCGGGGCCCACCGCGATGCCGTACGTCTTCCACATGCAGGCCGCGACGAAAGGCTCGCTCATGAGCACGGACGCCATGCTCCCGGTCGTCGCGACCTGCTGCATCAGGATGGCGCCCCAGGCGCCAAGCCCGGCCACCGGCAGCCACTTCACCAGCGGCGACCGCAGCGCGCCTGGCACAGCGAGCGTGAGCGCCACCCACGCCGAGAGCATCGCCACAATCAGAATCAGCATGGTGGTGACGATGAACGTCGGGTCTGAAAATGCGGCAGCCCAGTTCCCGCGGAGTCCACGCCACGTGATGCCAAGGCCCACGACCACCACCGCGCACACCATCCACCGGGCCATCCGCACACGAGGCGCTGCCAGCGGCCGAACCGGCGTTGCCTGCGACACCAGGGAGGCAATGAGGTGTTCGTGACTCATAAGGGCTTCACTCCGAGCAGCTTCTTCAGGGCCTGATAGCCCCGGTGCGCCGTGACCTTCACGGCCGACTGCGACATCCCAAGCCTGTGGGCCAGTTCCTTCACCGACTCGTCACGCAACTTCAGCCCCTCCACGATGTCGCGTTGCCGCGCGGGCAACGCCGCCAATGCGGCCCTCACCGCGTCCATGTCCACTTCGCCCACGCGATCGATTCGTCGCATCGTCACCGGCTCGGGCAACACGTCAGTGCCCTGTTCCCGCAACGCGACACGGCGCTCGCGCCGGTACACATCCACCACGCGATGCGCGGCGATCGCGTAAAACCACGGCGCAAACGGCCGCGACGGATCGTAGGTGTGCCTGGCGCGATGCAGGCTGAGCAGCGTTTCCTGCACCACATCCTCCACCCACGGTACCGCACCGGACTTGCCCCGTGCGTACTGTCGCGTCACCGACGTCAGAAGGGCCAGCAACCGGGCGTACGCGTCCTCGTCGCCGGTCTGGGCCCGGCGCATCCATTGCCCAGATTGAATCTCCTGCTCTTCTGTCACGGTGCCGGGCTGAAGGGTACTACGGACAGGCCCGGCTGGCGGTTACGCAACAGACGCTCCAGGTGGAATCGAGCGTGACTCGGTACGTGGCTTGTGCCGTCACACCGCTTGTGATTCGCTTGATCGAGAGAGCGCGGTGATGTTCTGGCTCGGCGGCCAACCGGCGACCGAAGGTATGCGTGCGATGGCCGAGCGGGGCCGCACGGCGCCGCTGGATCTTGACGTGGCCGCTGCCATCGCCACCGGGAACGCACGGGCCGTGCTGTCGGGGTCCGACCTTGGTCGATCGCCGGGCATGGTGACGCTCGACTTCGAGGTCGCGGTGACCCATCCACTGGTCACGCTCGTGACGATGGTGGCGCCAGGTCCGGATTGGTTCATTGGGGTGTCGGGTCTGCCTCTCATGGCCAAGGGGCAATGGCTCGACTCACTCTCAGTGCCGCTGTATCCCTGGGACGCCGGCACCGACAGCGGCGCAACGTACAAGGCGGAGGACATTCGCACGCTGCCCGCGGAACCGATCCGCCGCCTTCTGGGATTCCCCGTGGCCGTGGCTGGCGCGGTGCCGCCGTTGGGGACGCTGACGTTTACACGTCAGCGCTGACGCCCCCCGTGGCGAAGGCTTCAACGGCTGTTCGCCCCGGCCCCGGCCATCTCGTCCCAGGCCGCGCGACGTGTTCAGTGACCTACTTCGCGACCAGCGGACTCAGCGTCACCTTCCACTCGACCGGCAGGGTCTCGGGCCTGTGACAGACCTTGTCGTCACACGCCTGGTACTCAAGCGCGCCCTTGATCGTGAGCACCTCGCCCTTGGCGGCCCGGGCCCGCATGTCGGGCGAGAGCGACAGGGTGACGTCCTGCGTGATCGAAAACGCCGCCGAGTACACCTGCACGGTCTCCTTCAGCGGCACGAACACGTAGGGTGCTGACGCCGGGTACCTGGCCGGGTACGACTTGAACGCGGGGTCCTCGGTCAGTGTCAGGCTCACGGGGATGTATCCCTTCTGACCTGGCGCGTAGACGTGATTCTTCGAATGAGGCGTGACTCGCACGCTGAGGGTGATGCGGTGCCCCAACGCGGCCACGGCGTCACTGGCCTTCACGGCCAACGTTACCTGCGCTCCGCGAATCGTGGCGGTCTGGCCGGGGGCCGCGCCAGGCAGCTGCTCCAGAATGCTCGTGGCGCTGCGGCGTTCCTGATACGGCTGTTCGAAGGTGCGTGACACGATCGTGCCCGCACGATCGATGATGAACGTGCCGGGATGCGGAATGCCGGCCGTGCGCCCGGTGGCCTCCTTGTTGAGAATGCCCCAGGCAGAGATCGTCTTCGACCCGGCATCAGAAAGCATCGGGAATGTGATGCCTTGCTTGTCGGCAAAAGCCTTCAGGGTGTCCAGGCTGTCATAACTCACTGCGACCAGTCCGTATCCCTGGCGCGTGACGCTGTCCATGTGGCGTTGCAGCTCGACCAGCTGCGTGCGGCAGTACGGTCACCAGTCGGCCGAGCGGAAGAACACCAGCATGGTGCCCTTCGGTCCGGCGACCGAGGCAAGCGAATAGGTCTTGCCGTCCTGGCCCGGCAAACTGAAGTCCAGGGCCTTTTGTCCGACCTGTGGGCCCAGTGTGGCGACGTCCACCTGCTGGGCGGCATTCAGGCCGCAGACGACGACACTCGCCAGAAGCATTCGCGCAAATAGTTTCATCCGATGGCTCCTTCGCACAGACTACACGAGAGGTTACTCCACAAGCGACGCGGCCCTGAGCGCAAGGCCGCGAGACCCGAGCCGCTCGCAGGTCTCCATGACGCCGGAGTCGGCCCTGCCCACCGAATGGCGGAACAGCATTGCCTGCGGCGTGACGCGCACGCGCGACGGCCGATGCTAAGATGCACGAGACTGATCGGTGACGTTATCGTGCCGCCTGTCCTGCGTTTGATCCTTGCCGGCGTTTTCGCGCTCGCCGGCGTCACCAAGCTCCTTGATCGTCGCGGCTCGCAGCAATCGTTGCAGGACTTCGGCGTTCCCAACGGGCTGATTCCGGCGCTCGTGATCGCTCTGCCCCTCGCAGAACTGCTGGCCGCGGTGGCGTTGCTCCCGCAGGCGACAGCCATCTACGGAGCGCTCGCGCCGCCGCGCTGCTCTCCGGTTTCACCGGTGCGGTGACGCTCAGCCTCCTGCGCGGCCGACGCCCTGATTGTCACTGTTTTGGCCAACCGTCGTTTCTGTGGCACCTGTGGGTCGTGCATCCGGCACGGGTCGCCTGGTGGTTTGCGCGACGCGCCGTGGCGTGGCTGCGGTGGCGAGGGATGAGTCGGGCTGCGTGATGGGCACATTTGGACTATTCTCAGGCGATGGATGAGGCACTCTCGCGCCTGTTGTTCGACCCCACCGTCGGGCAGTTGGTGCTGCTGGCCATCGGCCTGGTCGCCATTCGCGCGGCGGTGCTGCTGACGCAGCGCGCCCTGGGCCGGAGAATCCAGGATCCGGCGGTGCGCTATCGCGCGATCAAGGGCCTGGACATCGCGTCGTACGCGGTGGCGCTGTTCTTCGTGGGCATGGTCTTCAGCGACCGCCTCGGCGGATTCACCGTGGCGTTTGGCGTGGCTGGGGCCGGGATCGCGTTCGCGCTGCAGGAGGTCATCGTCAGCGTGGCTGGCTGGCTGGCGGTGTCGTTTGGCGGCCACTTCAGGCCCGGCGATCGCATTCAGCTGGGCGGTGTCCGCGGGGATGTCATCGACGTGGGCATCCTCCGTACCACGATGATGGAGTGCGGAGAATGGGTGGGCGCCGATCAGTACAACGGGCGCATCGTGCACGTGGCGAACAGCTTCGTCTTCAAGGCACCGGTCTTCAACTACTCGTCGGAGTTCCCGTTTCTCTGGGACGAAATCGTCGTGCCGATCAAACACGGCACCGACTATCGCATGGCCCGTGAGCTGATGGACCGCGTGGCCGAGGAAGTGGTGGGCGAATACGCGCGTGACGCGGAGGGCCTCTGGCACGACGTGGTACGGAAGCTTCAGGTGGACAAGGCGTCGGTGACGCCGGTCGTGATGCTGCAAGCCAGCGAACGGTGGATTGAGCTGACGCTGCGCTACATCGTGGACAGCAAGCAGCGACGGCCGATCAAGGACCGGCTGTTTACACGAGTGCTCGAAGAAATCGATGCGACGCGCGGTCGAGTCAGAATTGCCGTGGCGACGATCAACGTCGAGAACCAGGCGCCGCTTGAGCTGCTGGTGGCCGACGAAGTGCGGCTGCGCGGCATCAGAACGTGATCGGCTGACCGTGCCCGAGTTGCTCGGTCTCTCCCGCGCGGCTTTGATGGACGCGGTGGTCCGGTGGGGCTTCAAAGCGGTGCATGGCCAGCGGGTGTGGCGGCACCTGCACGCGCACGGCCGCGATGACTTCGCGGCGATTGCCGGACTGCCGGCGGGGCTCGTCGCGACCCTCGGGACACACACCTCAACCTCATGGCTGCCGGTGGCGCGCGAAACTGTTTCGAGCGACGGATTCACCCGAAAGTATCTGCTGCGTCTGGGCGATGGGCGGCAGGTGGAAACCGTGTTGATGCGCTATGCCGGACGCGTCACGGCATGCATCAGCACGCAGGCCGGCTGCGCGATGGGCTGCGTCTTCTGCGCCACCGGCCAGATGGGCTTCGAACGCCACCTCGCCACGGACGAGATTGTGGGCCAGGCGATGCACGTGTCTCGCGTACTCGCGGTCACCGGCGAACGGCTGCGCAATGTCGTCTTGATGGGCATGGGCGAGCCACTGCACAACTACGACGCCACGATCGCGGCGACGCACATCCTGTGCGACACGGCGGGACAGGCCCTGAGTCCATTGCGGATGACCCTGAGCACCGTGGGCGTCGTGCCGGGCATCATCCGGCTCGCCGATGATCGCGAACCGGTGAGCCTGGCCGTGTCGCTGCATGGCGCCACGCAGGAGGAACGCGCCGCAATGATTCCGGTGGCGAAGGCCTGGCCGCTCGACGCACTCATGGACGCCTGCCGGTACTACTGCGACACGATGGATCGGCACATCTTCTACGAATGGACACTCATTGCCGGCACGAACGACGGCCCCGACACCGCGCATGCCCTGGGCCGGCTGCTCACGGCACAACGCGCGCATGTGAACCTGATCCCACTCAATCCGACGGACGGGTACGACGGCCTGCCCACCCACCACCGGGCCGTCAAAGCCTTCCAGGCGACGCTGGCGGAGTACGGAATCCCCAGTACCATCCGCCAACGCCGCGGCATCGACATCGCCGCGGGCTGCGGACAACTGGCCGCGTCAGCAAACACGCCCACCGCGTAGTCCGCGGTGGGCGTATCATCGCCCCATGAGTGGTTCCTTCATTGGCCGCAGCGCGGCACTGGTGTCATGCATGATGGCGTTTTCCGGTGGTCAGACACCTTCCCCCGCTTCATCGCAGCCGCCTGCGGGGTTCACTGCCCTCTACAACGGCAAAGACCTCACCGGATGGCGTGGTGGTGACACCTTCGATCACCGCACACTCGTCGCGATGAGTGAACAGGAACGCACGGCGACAATCACCGGCTGGAACACCACGATGCGCGCGCACTGGACCGCGCAGGGTGAGGAACTGGTGAACGACGGCCAGGGCGCCTACGCGACCACTGAGAGGGACTACGGCGACTTCGAGCTACGTGTCGACTACAAGACGGTGCCGAAGGCCGACTCGGGCATCTATCTGCGCGGAGTGCCGCAAGTGCAGATTTGGGACTACACCGAAGAAGCGAAGTTCGCGCTTGGCGCGAACAAAGGTTCGGGCGGGTTGTGGAACAACAGCGCCGGCGCGCCCGGCAAGGATCCGCTCGTGCTGGCCGACAAACCCTTTGGCCAGTGGAACACCCTGCGCATCCTGATGGTGGGCGCACGCGTCAGCGTCTGGCTCAACGGCGCGCAAGTCGTGGACCACGCCATCATGGAGAACTACTACGACCGCGCGACCCCGGTGCCGGCGCGTGGCCCCATTCAGCTGCAGACCCACGGCGGCGAGATTCGATGGCGTAACATCGTCATCCGCGAGATCGCCACGGCTGAAGCCAACGAGATCCTCAGATCCAGGGGCGGCGAGGGCTATACCGACATCTTCAACGGACGCACCTTCGACGGCTGGGCCGGCCCGCTCGAGCACTACGAAATCAAGGACGGGGCCATCGTGTGCAAACCTGAGAAGGGCGGCACGATCTACTGGAACCAGCTCCTCGAGGATTTTCAGGTACGACTGGAGTTCACGCTCCCGGCCGGTGGCAACAACGGCCTGGCCATCCGGTATCCTGGCGAAGGCGATACGGCCTATGTCGGAATGACGGAGTTGCAGGTCCTCGACGACCACTACGAAAAGGTCCGCGGCCCGATCGACCCCAGACAAGCGCACGGGTCCGCATATGGCATGGTGGCCGCCGCGCGCGGTTACCAGCGTCCCATTGGCGAGTGGAATGTCCAGGACGTGTCAGTGACGGGCTCGACGATTCGCGTCGAACTCAACGGCACCGTCATCCTCAACACGGACCTCTCGAAAGTGGACCCGGCCACCTACATGGCCGACCGCGCGCATCCTGGCGTGACGCGCACATCAGGATTCTTCGGCTTCGCCGGACACAACGACCCGGTGATGTTCCGTCACGTGCAGATCAAGCGCCGCTGAGCCAGGTTTTCGTAGCGCGCGCTGGGTCTCGAGCGCGCGGGCCTCACTTCACGGTGAAGTTGACCGTCACCGTCATGATGACCGGGACCGGTTGGCCATTTATGAGCGTGGGCTCAAATTCCCACTGGTACACGGCATCGAGTGCCGCCTGGTCGAGCAAGGCGACAGGGCGAATCACCCGCGCATCGGACACGCGACCATTCTGATCGATGCGCGCTTCGATGATGACGACACCCGAGACATTTGCGTCCCGCGCGTCCTGCGGATAGACCGGCGCCACGTTCTTGGTCTTGACCGGAGCTTTGACGTTGCCACCGATGCGCAGCGGCGAGTCGCCGGGCGCCCACGTGGGCACTGGGGGTGGGGGCGGAGGTGGCGGTGCATCCGCACGCATCGGCAACGGCGGAGGCGGCGGTGGAACGCCACCCGCCGGCGAGAAGTTCACGGTGACCGTCATGATCACCGGTACAGCGACGCCATTGAGAGTGGTCGGCGTAAACTCCCACTGACGGACGGCATCAAGGGCGGCCGCATCCAGATCGTCACCGATGCTGCGAACCACCATGGCGTTGGTCACGGTGCCATTGGTTCCAATCACCGCTTCAATGATCGCCACACCCCGGCGTCCCTCGGCGGCAGCCGACGCGGGATAGATTGGCAGGACATTCTTGGTCTTGGTCGGCGGGGTGATGTTGCCGCCCACCCGCACAGGCTGCTGGGGCTCCTGCGCCAGCAGGCTGCGCGGCTGCCAACGGCCACACCAGCACCATCACCAACATCGCCGCCAGCACGCCAGCCTGCGAGACTCCCCGCCGATTCACTCCACTCTCGAGAATTGCCATCACTCGTCCCTCCAATTGTGAACGCCGCGCCATTGCCAGCGTCGCGGATGCCGCCACGGGCGAACGTAGTGACGTCACGAACGTCACCAGGTCCGACGCGTAGTCCGACGCGCGAGCGCCCATCATCAACACCAAATCGTCACAGGCACGCTCCCGCTCAAACCGTGCCTGCCGGGCGGCCAGCCATATCAGCGGATGCCACCACCACAACGCTGTCGTCAGCCGCGCAATCAAATGCGACAGCGTGTCTTTGCGCACCACATGCGACAGTTCGTGCGTCAGGACCGCCGCGAGCTGATCGTCTGTCCATTCGTTTGCCGCCGCCGGCAGCAGGACCCGGGGAGACCGCACACCCCAGGTCACCGGCATGAAGTCGTTGGACACCGCGAGCAGTCGAATGGGGCGCGCCACGCCGAGACGCCGCGCCACCAACTCCGCGCTCTCGCGAACCCGCGGGTTGTCGATAGGCCGCGCTCGGCGATCGAGGCACCACGTGCCGGCAAGGCCGGCAACCATCCATGCCAGGCACACTCCGACCCCAACGCCCCAGATCACAAGAAGCACCGCGCCAGGGGTCTGTGCGGACAGCCGGATTCGCCAGGCGCCGGTATCGACCGGGCCGCTCACACCGGCTTGAGCGGCGGCGTCTATCACGGCCGCGGCGGGCGGCACGTCGGCGGTCTGCATGAATCCGCCCGGCAGGAGGCTGATCGACCAGGTGGGCATCACCAGTCGAGCCAGCGGCAACAACAACAGCGCGACAAACACCGTGGTCCACACCGCATGCCGCGACGCGGCCGACGTGTGCCGCATCATCCACGCCAGCGCCGATCCAACAGCCAGCAGTACCGTCGCTTTCAGAGCCAGGTCGATGATCATCGCCCCTCCTTCCGCGCCGTGGCGATACGTTTCGTCAGCTCGTCGAGCTGCGTCCGGCTCAGCTTCTGGTCGGCCGAATCGAGCAACGCCACCACGGCGTCTTCGGTGGACCCGTCGAAGAACGTGCGGACAAGATGGCGCACCGCAGACTCGCGTTCGACCTCGCGCGCCGCGACCGGTTCATACACGTACCGCGGGCCGTCCACGATGTGGCGCACGTGGCCTTTGTCCTCGAGGATGCGCAGGAGCGCGCGCACGGCCGAATAACTCGGCGCCGCCGGCAGCTCTTCGCGCACGGTGGCGGCGGTGGCCTGCTGCCGCCTGTGCAGCACGTCCATGATCTGGCGTTCGCGCCGCGAAAGGGTGTGTGACTGGGGTCGTGTCATTGCGTCGTTGAGCCTGAAGGCTAAGAAGCTAGCACCATGCTAATAATTTAGCAAGTGGCGCCGCCTGCGCGCTCAGAACCCGATGCGAAGCGAGATCCGGGCCGTTCGTGGCAATGCGGGATGTGTGTGAATGTCCTCGACCCCGCCAGCGGCCTCGCCCGGGAGCCTGGACGTGTACAGGTAGTCGATGTCACTCACACGCTGATTCAAGAGATTTGAGATGTCCAGCACGACGCGCGAACCTCGAGCCAGCGCAAAGCCCGCCTGCCCATTGACCAATGTGGTCGGCCGCGATCGCGCGCGTCCGTCCTCGACAAGATTTCGCGGCCCGAAGTGCCGCACCCGGAGGCTGCCCGAGACCCCTCGCCCCTGGTCAACGATGACGCCCGCAGACGCTACTGCCGACGCGGCGCCAGGCACGAACCGCCCCGCCGGGTCGTCGTCGTTGAAACGGGCTCGCGACCATGACAGGTCGGCGTCGGCCGACAGCCAGGCGTTGAGTCGCAGATAGGCGCCGACTTCGATGCCGGCACGTCGGCTGGGCCGACCGGCCTGCGTGGTGCCGGCGTCGCCGATGA
>CAZAZR010000141.1:0-10611 GCA_964489685.1 uncultured Solibacteraceae bacterium
ACGCGAGAGAATCTGTCTCAGATTATCGAAACCGCGCACAGGAAGGGCGTGCGCGTGCTCCTGACCGGCATGGAGGCGCCGCCGAATCTGGGTGAGCAGTTCCGGGCCGAGTTTCGTACGGTCTTCCAGGACCTTGCCGTCAAATACAACGTGGCGTTTCTGCCATTTCTGCTGCAGGGCGTAGCCGGAATCCCAGAGCTCAATCAGGACGATGGCATCCACCCGACGGCCGCCGGCCAGCGCATGATGGCGGACTTGATCTATCCGCTCCTGCAGCCCCTGGCCGACGACATGCTGGGCCGTTCATGATTGAACTGTCGGAGGTGTCGCGCACCGTGACAAGCGGTGCGGGGCCGCTCACCATTCTGCATCCCTCGTCGTTCCGGATCGAGAAGGGCCGGACGGTGGCGATCACCGGGCCGTCCGGCAGTGGCAAGTCCACCCTGCTCGGGCTGCTGGCCGGGCTCGACACCCCGACCACGGGTGATGTGTCCATCGACGGCGTGAATATCACGCGACTCGGCGAAGAGGCCCTCGCGCGGTTGCGGGGGGAGAAGATCGGGATCGTGTTCCAGTTTTTCCATCTGCTGCCGTCGCTGACCGCACTCGAGAATGTCCTGGTGCCGATGGAACTGGCAGGCGTCGCCGACGCGCGCGCCCGGGCGGCCGCGCTGCTGGCCGATGTCGGCCTCACCGGCAGGGGACACCACTATCCGTCGCAACTGTCTGGCGGCGAGCAGCAGCGGGTGGCGATTGCACGCGCACTCGCCAACGATCCGCCCATCCTGCTGGCCGACGAGCCGACCGGCAACCTTGACAGCGCCACCGGACGGCAGGTGATTGATTTGCTGATGCGCGTCAATCGCGATCACGGCCGCACCCTGGTGCTGGTGACGCACGACCCGGAACTGGCGCAGGTGGCAGACGAGGTCATCGCCCTCAGGGACGGCCACGTCGTGTCGCAGACGGAGCGTGCGTGACGTTTGTGTTGCGCATGGCATGGCGCGAATTCCGCTCGTCGTGGACGCGTCTGTTGTTCTTCTTTCTGTGCGTGGCGATCGGTGTGGCCGCGATTGTCGCGCTCCGCAGCGTCATTCAAGAGGTCCGTGAGACGTTGACGCGCGAAGCGCGCGACCTCGTGGGGGCCGACCTCGTGGTGTTGTCCGGACGGCCCTGGCCCGACGAGGTCACGCCACAGTTGGCCGCCTACCTGGCCGAACCCAGAGTGCTCGACCGCATGGAAGTGGTGGAGACGGCCACCATGGCGTCAACCGAGGGCCGTGCGCAACTTATCGAACTGCGCGCGGTTGAATCCGGGTTCCCGTACTACGGCACGCTCGAACTTCAGAGCGGTCGTCCCTGGTCCACCACACTGCTGCAGGGGCGCGGCCTGGTGGTGCAGCCCGAATTGCTGGTCCAACTCGGCGTCGCCGTCGGCGATACGATTACGCTCGACCGGCAGGCGTTCACGATTCGCGACGTGGTGGTCCGCGACCGGGTGCAGGGGCGGAACGGATTTGCGTTTGGTCCTCGCGTCTACATCGACCTGGCCGAGTTGCGCGCGACGTCCATCCTCACGTTCGGCAGCCGGGCGTCGTTCCAGTGGTTCGCGCGAGTACAGAGTGACGAGGTGGATGCGCTCACCGCCGACCTGCGGCGCGACTTCAGGCGCAGTCTTGTTTCGGTGCGGTCATGGCGAACGGTCGAAGACCGCCTCGGCCGGAATCTCACGCTGGCGGAGAACTACCTGAGCCTCGTCGGGTTCTCGATGGTGGTGCTCGGGGGCATCGGCGTCTGGAGCGTCACGCGCGTCTTCATCCAACAGAAGATTCGTAGCGTCGCGGTGCTCAAGTGCGTGGGCGCCAGTTCCGCCACGGTTCTCGCCACCTACGTCGTCCAGGTGATGGGCCTCGCGGCCGCCGGCAGCGTGCTGGGTGTCGGGATTGCGGCGGCAGGAATCGCAGCGATCCCGGCCTCGGTGGTGACGCTCGCCGGCGTCACATCCATCGGCGTGACGTGGTCGGCCGCGCTGCAGGGCATGGCCGTTGGCGTGCTCGTCTCGTTGCTGTTTGCCCTGGTGCCGTTGCTGGAGATTCGTGACGTCAAGCCGCTGATGTTGTTGCGCGCGGATACCGCGCCACTGGCAGGGCGCCGTGGATGGCGCAGCGTCTCGGCCACGCTGCTCATCGGCGCCGCCCTCGTGATGGTCGCCGTGTGGCAGGCCGGGTCGATCGCGGCGGGCCTGTACGTGTCGGTCGGGCTTTTGGCCGTGGCGGCCGTTCTGGCCGGGGCGGCGTGGGGCCTGGTCCGGGTGGTCGCTCCCCTGACGCGGTCGAAGCGCTTCGCGTTGCGGCACGCGGTCGTGAGCCTCGTCAGGCCGGGCAATCAGACACGGGTCATCCTGACGGCAGTTGGCCTGGGCTGTTTCCTGATTCTCGGCGTCCGAGCCCTCCAGTCCAATTTGCAGGAGGAGTTCAGCCGTGCCGTGGGCGCCAATGCCCCCGACCTGGTGCTCTTCGATATTCAGCGCGATCAGGTGGAGGGCGTCCGTACGTTGCTCAAGCCATTCCTGCGCACGGTTCCCGGTCAGGAACCGCCTGTCGTGCCGCTACTGCCCTTGCTGCGCGGACGAGTGGTGGGGGTGGACGGTGCGCGCACGCAGCTGGCCACGGCCGAGGACGTGCGTCGTGCGGGCGAACTCGCGCGGGAGTACGGCATCACGTTCCGCATGGACCTGGCAGACAACGAGCGGTTGGTGGCTGGTACGTGGTGGACGGGTCCCTCCACCGACACCAGCGGTCCGCTCGATGTGTCGATCGAACAACGGCTCGTCGATGAACATGCCATGGGCCTGGGCGACCGCATTCGCATTGAGATCGCCGGCCGCGTCGTGGACGCGCGAGTGACCAGCGTTCGCAAGGTGTCCTGGGATGAGACCCAGAACGGCGGTTTCATCTTCGTCTTCCGGCCCGGACCGGTCATCGAGCGCGCCCCCCACACGTTTGTGGGGTTCCTGCAGGTCAACCCGGGCGCCGACGTGCGGGGCCGTCTGCAACGCGACGTGGTCAGGGCGTTTCCGAACGTGTCGGTGATCGACGTCGGCACAGTGCTGGCCTCCGTGAGGGAAGTGGTGGACAACGCCACTGTCGCCATCACCGTCGTGGGCGCGGTCACGGTCATCAGCGGGATCCTGGTGCTTGTCGGCGCGGTGGCGATGGCCAAGTTCCAGCGGACATATGACGCGGCGATCTACCGGACGCTGGGCGCCAGTTCACGCCGCCTCGCGGCGATGGTCCTGATCGAATATGGGGTGCTCGGCGCACTGGCGGGTGCGCTTGGGGCGATCGGCGCACTCGCGCTGTCCTGGGGCGTGGCCACCCGCCTGTTTGAAATCGCATGGCGGCCCGACTGGCAGACGCTTGTTGGAGGGGTGGTCGTGACGGCCCTGGTCGTGGCGTGCGTCGGCCTGGCCGCAAGCATCGACATCATCATCCGCAAGCCGCTCGGCGTCCTTCGCCAGGGGTAGTCCGCCGGGATATAATTGATGGATGCTACTGGACGAAACACTGGCGACCCGGCTCAAAGAGACGCTGCTCAAGCGGCGCGGAGACATTCTGTCGGCGTCTACGGGCACCCGGGCCCTCCCCGCCTCGGTGGACGTCAACAGCCGTCACGGGGACCTAGCCGACCAGGCCAATGGCACGAACGAAGTCCACATTCAGCTGAAGCTGAAGCAGACCGACGCCAAGATCCTGCAGGCCACCGAAGAGGCGCTTGAACGGATGGAGAAGGGCGTCTACGGCATCTGCCGTGACTGCGGCGACCCGATCGCGCCAGCCCGCCTTGAAGCCATTCCCTGGACGCGCGTCTGCATCGCCTGCAAACAGAAGCAGAGTGAATGATGACGACGAACGCCACCGACCTGCTCGGCACGCTCAAGGAACTGCACCGCGACAAGCTCACGTTGCGTGAGCGGCACGTGGCCGTGGCCCGGCATGTGGACCACTACGATTTCAACAACACCTACCAGTACGCCATCAATCGCGAAGACGTACACCTCTCGTGGCTTGAGACGGCCATTGCTGAGTTGGGTGGCACGCCCGACCAGGTGCCGGCCCTCGAGTTGCCCTCGCCGGGCCGCAAGGGAAAGTCGAATGCGTTCACGAGCCTGGTCGATGAGGACGCGCGTTCGGCTGAGGCCTGCGTGACGAAATGGCGCGCGCGCGTGGACGGGATTTCGAACATCCGTCACGCCAAAATGGTCGACGTCATTCTGGGCGAGACCCTCGAGCATCGTCGTTTCTTTGCGCAGATTGCCCAGGGCAACGAACAAGTGCTGGGGACGCGCATGGCCGGCGCCGGCACCGGCAACGGTGTGATGGGTGTGCGCTGGATCGAGTGACCCGGGTCGCGATCGCGCTCGGCAGCAATCTGGGTGATCGGCGCGCCCATCTTCAGTTCGCCATCGACCGTCTACGCGCAATTCTCACCGATGTACGCGTCTCATCCATCCACGAAACCGCGCCTGAAGGGGTGGATGGGCCCCAGCCCGACTATCTGAATGCCGTGGTCGCCGGTGTCGCCACCTTGAGCCCCATCGCGCTGCTGCAGACCCTGCTGGCCATCGAGCGCGAGCGCGGCCGCACACGTCCGTCGCGCAGGGCCTCACGCACTCTGGACCTGGATCTCATCTTGTACGGCGACGAGGTGATCAACACCCCGGAACTGACTGTGCCGCATCCCAGGTACAAAGACCGCCAGTTTGTGACACGGCCGCTGGCGGAAGTGTGGGGGGAATAGTGCTGGCCCGAAGACGGGCTGCTCGCAGCTCGGACGCGGCTGCTGGCGCGTAGACGCGCTGCCAATGCCGCGAAAAAAAGGGCGACCGTTGCCGGTCGCCCTTCATCACTCCGCTGCCGGAGTGCTTACATCGCCTTCTTGTAGTACGTCGCGCGGGGCGTGCCGGGGCCACCGTCACGGCCGGGGTTCGTGGTCGTCTGCACGAGCCACGCGCCGTCCATTGCGTAGACCGTGGTGCCCGTGCCGTTCGCCATGGTGGTCGTGATGACCAGCTTCGCGCCGTCCCACTTCGCCGTGGAGACCTGCTCGACGCCCGGGGCGCCGCCGCGGCCCATGCCGGTGTTCTTGCTCTCGGTGCCGTCCAGGTTGTAGGTGGTCTTCATTTCCATTTCCTGCACCGTGCGGGAAATGACAAGGGTCTTCGCGTCCTGGGTCATGGTGATGTCGCCGCCACCCATGCCGCCACCGCCGCCGGCACGGCCACCGCCGCCGCCCGCGGGGGCTCCGGCCGGCATTGCCGCCGCTGTCTTCTCTGCGTCTCTCGTCCACTTGCCCGCGAAGTTCGGGGCCTGGGCGAAGACACTGGCCGTCATCATGACGACCGCTGCCATACCAAGCGTTGCTGCTACTCGTCGCATAAGAAATACTCCCTGCCTAATACGGGGCGACTGTCTTGTCGCCGCCGGTCTTGTCATTCAAATCGGAGCGCTTCGATCGGGTCGAGCCCTGCCGCTTTGCGCGCCGGGTAGAAGCCGAAGAAGACTCCAACAAAACCCGCAAACCCGACCGCGGTGAACACCGCATCAAGCGGCACCACTGCGGGCCAGTTCTGGTACCACTTCACGAACTCGGCGATGCCGTAGCCCATGGCAATACCGAGTGCACCTCCGACGATCGAGATGACGATGGCTTCCACCAGGAATTGCAGCAGTACGTCGCTGCCGCGCGCACCAATCGCCATGCGAAGCCCGATTTCGCGTGTGCGTTCCGTGACCGACACCAACATGATGTTCATGATGCCGATGCCGCCGACCATCAGCGACACGGCCGCGATGCCGGCGAGCAGAGAAGTGAGTGTGCTCGTCGCCTGCGTGCGGAACGCCACCATGTCTTCAAGCGTCTGTACGCGGAAGTCATCCTCTTGCCCCGGGCCGATATCGTTCTGCACGCGCATGACCACACGGATGGCCTCGGCTGCCTGAGCGATGCCATCGGCGCTGAACGACGACACCGTGATGTTGTTCAGCCGTTGGTTGCCCTGAATCTTCTTTTGCACCGTGGTGTAGGGCATGAAGACCTGGTCGTCCTGGTTCTGACCGCCAGACGATGCGCCCTTTGACGTGAAGACGCCGATGACCTTGAACACGTGGTTGCGCACGCGAATGTTCTGCCCGGTCGGGTCCTGCTCAGGAAAGAGCAGGTCTGCGACGTTCGAGCCCAGGACCAGCACTTTGGCCGCCGCCTGCACGTCCTGCTCAGTGAAGAACTGGCCGTACTTCATCGGCCACGACTTGATGAGCGGCCAATCCACGTTCGTGCCCTGCAGCTGGGTTTGGGAGTTCTGGTTGCCGTTGACGAGCTGCTGACGGGTGCTGACGCCTTCGGTCACCCACTGAATCTCCGGAAGCGCGCGAATAGCCTCGGCGTGTCTGGCCGTCATCTCGCCGCTGCCTTCGCCCATGCGCACACCGCCGCTGCTGAAGTTGCCAGGCGAGATGGTGATCATGTTCGTGCCGGTGGCCTTGACCTGTTCCTCAATCGTCGTCTGGGCGCCTTTGCCGAGCGCCACCATGGTGATGACCGCGCCGACACCGATGATCATGCCGAGCATGGTCAGCGCCGTGCGCAGTTTGTTGCGGCCAAGCGCCTTCAGGGCGATGCGGAAAACCATCAGAATTGACATGTCGTGCTCCTTGACTTCACTAATGTGCCGCTTCGGCCGGCGGCGGAATCAGGTCCGGTTCCGGCGGCGGCAAGGCCGCCAGTTCATCAGCGGCATTGCGCCGATGCGGGATGGCCTGGTCGGCCACCACGCGACCGTCGCGGAAGCGGATGAGCCTGGTGCCGTATTCGGCGATGTCCATCTCGTGCGTGATCACGATGACCGTGATCCCACGTTCCTTGTTCAGCCGCTGGAAGATGCCCATCACTTCGATGCTGGTGCGCGTGTCGAGATTGCCGGTCGGTTCGTCGGCCAGCAGAATCGACGGCTCGTTGATGAGCGCGCGCGCGATGGCCACCCGCTGCTGCTGCCCGCCCGAGAGCTGGTTGGGCATGTGGTGAAATCGATCACCAAGGCCAACGATCTCGAGCGACGCCATGGCCCGCTTGTGACGGTCGGCGGACCGCAGTCCGCTCTTGCCGTTGTACAGCAGCGGCAGTTCCACATTGTCGAGAGCCGTGGTGCGCGTCAGCAGATTGAAGCCCTGGAAGACGAACCCAATCTTCTGATTGCGCACTCCCGCCAGCTCGTCCTTGGAGAGCTTGGACACATCCTTGCCGTCAAGAATGTAGGCGCCACTGGACGGCTTGTCGAGCGCGCCGATGATGTGCATGAAGGTGGACTTGCCGGACCCCGACGGGCCCGTCACCGACACAAACTCCCCGGGCTCCACGTCGAGCGACACCCCGCGCAGGGCGCGGACCTCATGGTCGCCCATGTGGTACACGCGCGTCAGATCACGAACGGAAATGACTGGCATTACCGACCACCGCCGCCGCCACGACCACCGCCACCAGTCGGCATTCCGGAGGGCATCCCGCCACGCCCGGGCTGCTGCCCTGAGAAGGGGTTGCCCTGGGTCGCGCCGGTTGGCGTCCGCGCCGCCAGCCACGGCATCGAAATGTTCGAGACCAGCTCGGACCCGACCGCCAACTCTGGAGGACCACTCACCAGCTCCGTGAAGGTGCCGTTGGTGATGCCCTGCATGACGTCGAGCCGCTTGAGTGTGCCGAACTTGTGCGTGGCGTCGGCGACCTCGAGCACGTAAACCTGTCCGCGTGTGGGCGTTCGCACGATCGGCGGGAAGAGCTCGTCGATCGACTGGGCGCTGCGCTGCGTCAGCGGTACGGCCGGCGCGTTGCCCTGACCGTTACCGCCTCGGCCACCACCACGACCGCCCCCGCGTCCGCCGCCGCCAAAGTTGATGCCGGCCTTGGCAAACGCCGCCGCCTGCTGGTCGCGTGGGAGCGCCCGAATGGCCTCCATCTGCTTGAGCTGCTCTGGCGTGAAGTTGGCGTTCATCCCGCCGCCGCGCCCTCCGGCCGCCCGGTCGCCACCAGTACGCTGAGTACCGCCCGCCTGGCCTCCACGGTCGCCGCCTTGGAAGGGGTTAGTGGCCGCACGCTGGGGAGCGGCCGTGGCCGCCGCACCCGAGGCTGGTGCGGCTCCGGGTCTCGCGGCCGGCGGTGTGGCCGCCGGCATGGTTCCGGGCGCGGCACCTGGCGTTGTCGTGCTGTTGGCGCCGCGGCCAGCGCCACCGGTACGGCCGGCAGGTGTCGGTGGCTCCTGCTTGAGCGCGGCATACATGTCGTTGCTGGGCCGGAAGCGGAGCGCCGCATTCGGGATGCGCATCACGTTGTCTCGCCGCGACACTTCAATCCGCATCGAGGCCGTCATGCCGGGCTTGAGTCGCAGGTCATTGTTCCTGACGTCAGCGACGGTTGTGTACGTCACCACGTTCTGCTGAATCGTAGGGTTGAGGCGCACCATGATGATTTCGCCCTGGAACGTCTGCCCCTGATACGCATCCACCGAGAACCGTACCGTCATGCCCTGACGCACTTTGCCAATTTCGGCCTCATCCACGCCGCCTTCAAGCTTCAGCAGCGTCAGATCCTCGGCAATCGTGAAGAGGGTCGCCACCGTCTGCGACGACTGGACCGTGATGCCCGGGTCGACCTTCTTGTCGACAATGACACCGTCAACGGGCGACGTGATGGTCGCGTAGCCGAGATTGGTGTTCGCCGTATCGAGGTTGAAGCGCGCCGACACCATCTGCTTTTCGGCGGACAAAATCTGCGCCTCGCGACTCTTGACCGCCAGGTCCGCGGTCTCAAACGCCTGCTGCGTGGCCAGCTTCTTTTCAAGCAGCTCGCGCTGACGCTCCAGGGTCCGCTTAGAGTCGGCCAGTTGGACGCGCTGGCTGGCAAGGTCAACCTCCTGCCGCTCAATGTTGGCCTTCTGAATCTCGACCTGGGTCTCGAGGAGAGAGGTGTCGATTCTGGCGAGCACCTGGCCTTTTCGTACGATGTCGTTGAAGTCCACGAGGACCTCTTCCACACGGCCCGATACGAACGAACCGACACCCACCGATCGCTTCGCCTGTAACGTGCCCGTGGCGCTCACTTCTTCGACAATCTCGCCCTGCGAGATCGTGACCTTCATGAACTCGGGAATCTCCGGCTTCTGGGTGCTCTGGTAGTAGTAATACCCTCCGCCACCAGCAAGTGCCAGGAAAATACCGAACGTGATCAGCTTTTTCATAGTCGTCTACGCCTGCTCAGGAGTCGAATGCGCCGCCCCTCGGCGCAAGCCAGCAAAACCTTCTTCAAACAGCGTGTAGACGGTGGGCACGAGCACCAGCGTCACGAGTGTCGAGGCCGTCAGGCCACCGATGACCACCCTCGCCAGGGGCGCCTGCAATTCGCCGCCTTCACCCACGCCCAGCGCCATCGGCACCAGACCCAGGGTCGTCGTCAGTGTCGTCATCAGGATGGGCCGCAGACGCGTGCGTCCGGCCTCTTCCACCGCATCCCGCAAGCTCTTGCCGTCACGCTTGCGCAGAATGTTCGTGTAGTCCACCAGGAGAATCGCGTTGCTGACGACAATGCCGGCGAGCATGATTACTCCGATATACGCCTGCAAGCTGAAGGATGTTGACGTCAGCTTCAACGCGGCCACAATGCCGATGAGCGCCACCGGCACCGAGAACATGACAATGAACGGATCCTTGAGTGATTCGTACTGCGAGGCCATGACGGCATAAACCAGCAGAACGGCCAGCAGGAGCAGAATCTGCAACTGCTGGAACGCCGTGCCCTGGGCCTCGACCTCCGCGCCAAAACCCACCTTGAAGTCCTGCGGGATACTCAGTTCCGGCAGCCTGGCTTTGACGGCCTTAACCGCATCGCCGATGGCCACGCCCGCCTCGAGTTCGGCGTTGACGCGGGCAATCCGCTCCTGGTTCTTCCGTTCAATCTGCGTGGGGCCGCGCTGCGTGTCCACGGTCAGCAGGTTCTTGGCCGGCAGCACCTGGCCGGTGGGTGTGCTGATGAGCACGTCGCTCACGGACTCGGCCCGCTCACGGTCCTCCGCGCGGAGCCTGACGATGATGGGGAACTCCTTGCCGCGCTCGCGAAACACCGCCGCCTGCGTGCCGGCCATGTTCGTGCGGATCGCGTTGGCGACACTGGTCACCGAGAGGCCGAGCAGGGCGGCCTTGGGTCGGTCGACCCGAATGGCCAGCTCGGGCCGGCCTTCCTGACGGCCAATCTGCGGACTTGCGATGCCCTCGGTCCTCTGCAGCAACGCGAGCACATCCTGCGAGACCTTGTTGGAGTCCTCAAGCGAAAATCCGCGGATTTCCACGGCAAGCCGGCTTGAGGAATTAAGGTCGCCCAGCACGCGGTTCAGTGACTGGTTGCCGCCAGACGCACGCGTCGTAATGCTCACGCCGGGCAACCCTACGAGTACACGGCGGAGGTCGTTGGCGATCTGCTCGCTGGACCGTGTCCGCTGGTCCTTCTTTGTCAGTTTGATCGTGACCGAGGCGCTGCCGCTTCCGCCCCCGAACCCGAACCCGCCACCGC
>CAZAZR010000142.1:0-10564 GCA_964489685.1 uncultured Solibacteraceae bacterium
CTAAGTGGTCGAGGCGTGACCTAAAGACCGGCTCGCGAGCGAAGTTCACCTCCAGCCAGCATCAACAACCACGCGATACCGGCCTTGACGGTACGTGCCGCTGGCGCCGATCGACAGATGACCAACTGTCGGCACGAGGTGGAAACAAGGAAGAGCGCGCTGCGTTGGCTGAGCGCTTCGAATGATCCCAGCGCCGTGACCGCGCTCAGGCCAACACGCCCATGCCGCCGGTTACGCGCCCTCAAGACCCTGACCGCCGGGCTCCTGAGCGAGCCAGGAGTTGGTCTGTTTCGGCGCGGCCTTTGGGGCGATGCCAATGGGGCCACCACTGTTCAGTCGCCCTCCGCTGACTGACTCCAATTGGTCGTCGGTCAACTCTGGCACCACGTCTGACACAACGTGGGCCGGCACCCTCGTGATTCGTTCTTTCTCGTGCTGGCTCATATGCAATCCTGATCTTCGTCCCTGCGCGGCTTCGGGCTGAGTATAGCCCGATTGGCCCTATGATGACGGCGGGATGAAGGGCCGTAAGATACCTCCGCATGAGTATTCCTGAAGTCATCGCGGCCCACCCGATCACGACCATCGCGGATGTGGTTCGCGTGATGCGGGCGATTGACGCCGCATTGCCCGACAGCGACGGAGTGAAGTGGTTCAACCTGCTCTACCTCAGAGTCACGGAAAGCGTGCTGGATGTGCCGCCACAGTGGGAGGACGAGGCGTGGTTGGCCCACCTCGATATCGTGTTTGCCAAACTGTATTTTGATGCGTTGCTTCAGCCCGACAGTCCGTCGCGCGCGTGGCGGCCGCTCCTGGAGACGCGACAGCGCTCCGGGATTGCGCCGATTCAGTTTGCGCTCGCCGGCATGAATGCGCACATCAATCACGACCTGCCACTGGCCGTTGTGCAGACCTGTACCGAGCGTGGGGTGCCGCCCGCGTCCGGCACCCCGCAACATCGGGATTTCGTTCGCGTCGATGGGTTGCTCGAAACGGTTGAGGGCCAAGTGAAGGACTTTCTGGCCACGGGCCTGGTGGGCCACCTCGATCGGCAACTCTGGCGAGTGGACGATGTGGTGGCGATCTGGAAGATGCGGAAGGCCAGAGCGACGGCGTGGAACAATGCCGAGGTCTTATGGCACCTGCGTCATGCCCAGGTGCCACGTCAGTTGTTTGTGGGCAATCTGGCGAATCTGGTCGAGTTGTCCAGTCGCGGCCTGCTGGTGCCGGTGACGAAAACTTGGCTAGATGAGCCATTTTAGCTAATATAGCTTTATTAGCTATGAAGACCATTACCGCAACAGAAGCAAAGAACCGGCTCGGAGTGGTGCTGGAGGACGCGCAACGAGGGCCCGTGGTCATCCGACGGCAGGATCGCGATGTGGCGGTGGTCCTCTCGATGACGGACTATCGGCGCCTGCGGTCCGGAAACGTCAGCGCGTTCCTCGAACTACGTGATCAAGTCGCCGATGAAGCGGAGGTAAAGGGGCTGACTGAAGCTCGCCTGAATGGCCTCTTGGCCGACGATGCCGACTAGGCGGATCGTCATCGACACAAATATTCTCGTCAGCGCCTTGCTCTCGAAGACGTCGCCGCCGGCACTGGCGCTGGCGCATGCGATCGTCCACGATCAGCCTCTGGCCTCGACCGACACGCTGCGGGAACTGATGCGGGTCGTGAAGTCACCGAAATTTGATCCGTTTGTCTCTCTCGAAAGGCGGGACGCGCTGATTCTACGATTCGCACCGTTGGTGGAACTGGTGGAAATCATCCAGCCCGTGCGTGTGTGCCGCGATTCCGATGATGACCGGGTGCTCGAAGTCGCCGTGAACGGCCTGGCCGACCTGATCATCAGCGGGGACAAGGATTTGCTCGCCCTTGATCCCTTTCGCGGCATCCGAATCGTCACGCCTCGCGCGTACCTGGACGCGGCAACTTCAACTTCGTAGCCGTCAACTCGCGGGCGCCCGCGCCCCACCACGCGCGGCCGATCGAAGGTTTAGCGGCGTGCTGAGACGACGAATGAGACAGGGGCGATCGAGTCGAGTTTGCCATCACTGGTGAATTCGGCGCCTAACAAATACTGTCCAGGCGCCAGCCCCTCCAGCGAAAGATCAATCGCCGATCCTGATACGCTCGTTCCGAGGGTGTTACCAGACTTCGCGGGGATAGCCTGACTCTTGAACACGACGGTTCCCTCGAGCCGACGAATCGTCAAGATGACCGAGACAGGCCCCTCCGGACTCGCAGGCGCTCCGGGAATTGGCACGTACACGGCCAGGCGCTGGTCGGTGGTGAAGTGTCGAGACGCGGTTGGCACTGCGGGGAGCAGGGACTTCATGACCGGATAGTCCCCAGTGGTCGGCACGGTGTCGCCGTAGACACCCACAACAAGGCCGACTTGCGCCACACGGTCCAGAGAGGCAGTCAAATCAAGATCGAGAACGGCTGACCCGGCCGTTCCACCGGCTGATTCGACGGCCCCCACCCGTAGCTGGTACTTCTGGCTGGGCAGCGGGACTTCGAGTACGTAGCGCAGTCCGCCCGACACAGCGGCGCGCCCCTCCTTGGGCAGCCGGAGCGTTCCGGTTGAGGATTCTCCCGCTCGAACCTTCCCGTCTGCATCAACAGCGATCCACCCCACTTCGATGTCGTTTCGCAGGGAGTCGCCTTCTTCCGCGAAACGAAACCCCGACGCCTGCAATTCGACAACGACTGCCACCACATGATCCTCGCCGCGGAGTCCGATCGGCGCGCCTACCACTTGAATGCCGAGGCCGGCGACCGGCAGCGCACTTGCCAACAACGCCTGCATCCATGAACTCGCGCCCTTGAGATTCAGACTGACCGGCGAAGCGCTCGCCGACGACCCTGCCACCCCCACCGGAAAGTAGCCCGGTCTCGCGGAAACAGACGCACCGGGCCGGCCGACGCGAACCGAAATCTTCCGGTACCGGTCGTTCGTCACCGGCTTTGCCGGAGAGTATCCAAGCACGTAGTACGTGCTGTTTGCATCGACGATTCGGCTGAAGCCCCGATCGAAGTCCGTTGAATTGACGACCGCGAAGCCGCCCGTCTGGTCTGCGAAGTTCCGTAACACGCCCTGGCTGCGTTGCACCTCTCTCTGCACGTCCCTTGTCGGCGGCGGAATCGCGTTGTTGCTTCCGCGGCCCACAGGCGGCCCGGCAGCCCGCATCAAGGTGTCTTCGCCGATACTCGTGCCACGCGGATCAACCGTAAACAGCGACACGTTGCTTTGCCTCGCCGCGTCGAACATGGCCCGCTGGGACAGCAACAGTTCCGCTGCGTAGGTTGACGCGAGGCCGGATGCGCGCTGGCCGCCACCGCCGTTCGCCGCCGTCGTGCCAATCATGTCGGTCATGTCGAGTTCGATTCCCTCGGAAAAGAGAACAATCGACCGTCGCCGGCCCGGCACCGTACCAACGCTGCTGCAGATCATGCGAATGCTGTCGAACAACGTGCGGGCATCGGCGGCCTTGGTCGCCGTCTCGAAATCCCTCGCCGGGCTGTCGTCGGCGGCACGCATCTGACTCTCCAGGACGTTCATGGCAGCTGAGCGACTCTTGCCTCCAACAAAGGAATCAACGGCCGCGATCAACCGGGCCTTATCGCTGGTGAATGACTGATTCCCTGGGCCTCCGAGCGTGACCAGGGCGACAGCATCGCCTGCCTGAACGTATGTATTGATGAATTTTCTGGCCTGTTGCTTGACGCTGCCCGTGCGTAAGGGATCGACATGCTGAGCATCAAGGACGATCACATACGACCTTCCGCTTCGATCCCAATTGCCGAAGACATCAGTGCGCAATGTCGGCGCCGGTGCCGGCGCCTCAGTGGGCCTCACTGTATCGCGAGGCAGTTCGACGAATGAGAAGTGGGTAAGTTCCTGCCGAACGCCATCCTCCTCGAGCGAAAAATCTTCCCGGGTCAGGCCGTTGAGTGGGCGGCCGCTCTTGTCCGAGACAAACGCGACGACCTCGACCAGCGTGGCTCCAGTGTTATAGGCGAAGCGCTGGTCCTGCTGAAGAGAACCAGTGGCCCACACCCCTGCCAGGGACGCGCATACGCCAACGGCCTTCGACACTCTCAATGTCACATCCTCCCTCGTGTGGGGATGTTACACCCGCGTACACCGTCGTGCAACGCAGCTACGGCGGACAGGCTGTCCGTGGTTCTTCTGCCAGCCTGCCCATGTTCAGGAGACGATCTACCGCTGGCCAAACCCTTCACGATAGCCGCGCCGGAAGGCTTCCCGATAGCCCGCTTGGTACTCGGCGCGAGGCCCGAAGCGATCGTCGTAGCCTGAATCGGCTTGTTCGAGCTCGCGCTGACCTTCGAGATCCCAGACGCCGGTCTGTTGCTTGTCCTCGCGTCCGGCTTCGCGGCCTTCGACGAGCCCGCGCTCCCGGCCGGCCCTGAACGCGGCGCTCGTCGACGGCTGAGACGCCACCCCGTTGAACTCCTCGCGCGTGAGGCGGCCATTGCGATCGAGATCCCTCGCGTCGAAGCTCGCGCGCGACCAGTGCCATTCGTCCGTAGTAATGACGTGGTCGCGGTTGACGTCCACGCTCGAGAAGAGTTCGGGCGGCGCGCCCGGGCCCATCATTTCGACCCGAGTAATCACGCCGTCGCGGTTGGCATCGAGCGCCGTGAACCGCGCGGCCGTGCCGTGCCATTCGTTGCGGGACACGCGATTGTCGCCGTTCAGGTCGAGATTTTCGAACCGGTCCTCCCGGTCGTCGTCTTGCTGATCCTCGGTGAGAAACTCCGCGCGCGACACGACGCCGTCGCCGTTGTGATCCGCGCGCCGGAAGCCTTCACGATCGAAATGCCATTCGTCGCGCGTGATACGGCCGTCGCGGTTATGGTCGAGACCGGTAAACCCGCGCGCGGTCCAGTCGTCAAAGATGTACTCGCGCTCCTGCGAGTCGAACGTGCGGTCGTCGGTCGTGGGCGGTTGCCGTTCGGCCCCGACGCGCACTTCGTCTCCGCTCAGTTTCCCGTCGGCGTTCCAGTCGTGGATGGCGAACGACCTATCGCTGCCGGTCCATTCCGCGCGTGCAATCGTGCGGTCGTTATTGCGATCCATTTCCGCGAAGCGGATCGCCGCGCGGCCGCGGCCCTGTGCGGCCGCAGCCGGGTGCGCCGCGAGCGCCGCGAGAACGACGATGAATGCTGATTTCCTCACCATCTATCTACCTCTCTTGTTGAGGTTCAGTGCCAGATGCATCCCTACAGGTGGCATCAACATGTGGCATCACCTGCCTGATGCGAATTGTGGCGCGTGGGGCGGGTGGGCGCTGTTTCATTGAGCACACGTGCGCCCTCTTGCGCCATTGACCTCAGAAACACGAGCGCGGAAGGTGTCCCCTCCGCGCCCGTTTCTTCGAACCACGTTCGGCGGCCTTGAGAACCAAGCCGCCCTACGAGAGCCTCGAACCGCTACTCGCCCTCGTCCCTGAACATGTAGTCCGTGTCCGTGAGGTCGTCCATCTCACGCTGCAGCTCCAATTCTTCCGGTGACGGCGGCGGTGGTGGCGGTTTCAAGCGGGCCACGTACCCGGTCTGAAGTTCATGAGCATCGAACGTGAGTTCTCAGAACTTGTGCAGGGCCGGCGCGTCGACATGGTGACACCCAAGTTCCTGAACGCCAGGATTCGCGAACAGGTCTTGTCTGGTGTCGGCAAGACTGCAGGCCTCTCGCGCGACGCCTATGACGCGGACGAAAATCTCCGCCTCGCGTTGACTCACCTCGTCCAGATCTGCCCTTGAGCCGCTGGTTCCATCGACCCCGACAGTCGTGTGACGCACATCTTGTTCGGCCACTGAGGACACACACAACGGGCGCGGAAGGTGGCCCCTCCGCGCCCGTTTTTTCGAATCAAGTTCGGCGGCCTTGAGAACCAGGCCGCCCTACGAGAACCAGGCCGCCCTACGAGAACCAGGCCGCCCTACGAGAGCCTTGCCGCCCTACGAGAGCCTTGCCGCCCTACGACGAGAGCTTTGCCGCCCTACGAGAGCCTCGAACCGCTACTCGCCCTCGTCCCGGAACATGTAGTCCGCGTCCGTGAGGTCGTCCATCTCACGCTGCAGCTCCAGTTCTTCCGGTGATGGCGGCGGCGGTGGCGGTGGCTCGTCCGGGGCGACGCGGACCTTGCGATAGACCTCGAAGCCCGTGCCGGCCGGGATGAGGCGGCCCATCGTGACGTTTTCCTTCAGGCCGCGCAGGTAGTCCACCTTGCCTGAAATCGACGCCTCCGTAAGGACGCGCGTGGTTTCCTGGAACGATGCCGCCGAGATGAACGAATCCGTCGAGAGCGACGCCTTCGTAATCCCCAACAGCAGCGGACGGCCCTTCGCCGGCTGCAGTCCGAGCGTGAGCACACGCTCGTTCTCTTCCTGGAACCGCACCTTCTCCACCTGTTCGTCGATCAGGAACTCGGTCTCGCCCACATCCTCGACCTTCACCCATCGCATCATCTGACGGACGATGACTTCGATGTGTTTGTCATTGATGCCGACGCCCTGCAGACGATAGACCTCCTGGATCTCGTTGACCAGGTACGACTGCAGTTCCCTCTCACCAAGCACGGCGAGAATGTCGTGCGGGTTGCGCGGTCCGTCCATGAGCGGCTCGCCCGCCTGCACGCGGTCGCCTTCCTGCACGTTCACATGCACGCCGCGCGGCAGTGAATATTCCCTGGCCTCCCCACCATCGTCGGGCACAACCAGAATCTTGCGCATGCCCTTGACGATGCCGCCCTGGCGGACGACGCCGTCAATTTCCGAGATGACGGCCGTCTCGCGCGGCTTGCGGGCCTCCACCAGCTCGACCACGCGCGGCAGACCGCCCGTGATGTCCTTGGTCTTGGTGGTTTCACGCGGGATCTTCGCGATGACGTCACCCGGCATGACCATATCGTTGTTGCCCACCATGAGGTGGGCGTTCGACGGCATGTGGTACCGGTTGAGCACCTTGGCGTGCGCGTTCGCGTCGCCGGATTCGGCGGCCACGATTTCAATCGCCGGCTGCTTCTTCTCATCCGGCGAGTCCACAATGATCAGACGCGACATGCCCGTGATCTCGTCCACTTCTTCGTGGACGGTCACCTTGTCGATGATGTCCTTGAAGCGAACCTGGCCCGACGCTTCGGTGAGAATCGAGAACGTGTAGGGATCCCACTCGACCAGGACCTGCCCCTTCTCGATATGCTGACCGTCGCGCACTTTGAGACGCGCGCCGTAGACCACCGAGTACCGCTCGCGCACGACATTCTTATCGTCCACGATGTTGATCGAACCGTTGCGGTTCATGACGATGAGCGTCTTGCCGGCGGCCGTGACTTCGCGGCCCTCGACCGTCTGCAGGCCGTCGAACCGGACCGTGCCCTTGTGCCTGGTCTCGACCGTGGACTGGTCCGAGACGCGTGACGCGGTGCCGCCGATGTGGAACGTCCGCATCGTGAGCTGCGTACCGGGCTCGCCGATCGACTGCGCGGCGATGACGCCGGAGGCCAGCCCCATCTCGGCCATCTTGCCCGTGGACAAGTCGCGTCCGTAGCACTTCGCACAGACGCCGCGCCGGGCCGCGCACGTCAGCACCGAACGAATTTTGACGCGCTCGATACCGGCGTCTTCGATCAGGTCGGCCAGCTTCTCGTCGATCTCGACCGCCGCATCCACGATCACCTCGCCCGACGAGGGGTCGGCAATGGCCTCGAGCGCCACGCGCCCGATGATACGGTCGCCGAGCCGCTCGACGATTTCACCGCCCGAGTCGATAATCGCGCGCGCTTCGAGTCCGTCGAGCGTGCCGCAATCACTTTCCGAGATGATGACGTCCTGCGCCACGTCCACCAGACGACGCGTGAGGTAACCCGAGTCGGCGGTCTTGAGCGCCGTGTCGGCCAGACCCTTACGGGCGCCGTGCGTGGAGATGAAGTACTCCATCACGGTGAGGCCTTCACGGAAGTTCGCCGTGATCGGCGACTCGATGATTTCACCCGACGGCTTCGCCATCAGGCCGCGCATGCCGGCCAGCTGACGAATCTGCTGCTTGCTGCCTCGGGCGCCCGAGTCGGCCATGACGTAGACCGGGTTGAAGCTGCGCCCCGACTTGTCGAGCGCCTCCATCTCCCCGAACATCGCGTCGGCAATCGTCTCGGTCACTTCCGACCAGATGGCGATGACCTTGTTGTAGCGTTCGCCGTTGGTGATGGCGCCATCCTGATACTGGCCTTCAACCTTGATCACCTCGGCGCGGGCCTCTTCGACGAGTGCGCCCTTCTTCTCAGGGATGATGAGGTCGTCGATGCCGATCGAGATGCCCGACTTCATGGCGTACAGGAAGCCCGTGCTCTTGAGGCTGTCGAGCATCCGCACGGTCGGTTCCAGACCGTAGCGCAGGTGGCAATACCGCACCGTCTGCTGCAGGCCCTTCTTCTTGAGCAGACCGTTGATGAACGGCATTTCGGGCGGCAGCGCCGAGTTGAAGATGACGCGTCCCACCGTGGTCGTGATGATGCTGTTGGTCACCACCGTCTCAGCGGCGTCGAGCACGTCCTGCGAATCGCGCGCCACGGTCAGGTCGATCAAACGACCGGTGTACCGCAGGCGGATAGGCGAGAGCGTCTCCACTTCGCCAGCATCGAGCGCCAGCAACACGTCGTCGGCCGTGGCAAACGCGCGGCCTTCGCCCTTTGCGCCCACCTTGGCTTTGGTCAGGTAGTAGCAGCCCAGCACGATGTCCTGCGACGGCACCGCAATCGGCTGGCCCGAGGCCGGCGACAGGATGTTGTTCGACGACATCATCAGCACCGAGGCTTCAATCTGCGCCTCGGGTGACAGCGGCACGTGCACGGCCATCTGGTCGCCGTCGAAGTCGGCGTTGAAGGCGGTGCAGACGAGCGGATGAATCCGGATCGCCTTGCCTTCCACCAACACCGGCTCAAACGCCTGGATGCCCAGACGATGCAGCGTCGGCGCGCGGTTCAGCAGCACCGGATGCTCGCGGATGACCTCTTCGAGGACATCCCACACCTCAGCCCGCTGCTGCTCAACCATTTCCTTGGCTTGCTTGATGGTTGAGACAAGGCCGCGCGCTTCGAGCTTGTGATAGATGAACGGCTTGAACAGCTCAAGCGCCATCTTCTTCGGCAGACCGCACTGGTGCAGCTTCAGCTCGGGTCCGACGACAATGACCGAACGGCCGGAGTAGTCCACGCGCTTGCCGAGCAGGTTCTGGCGGAACCGGCCCTGCTTGCCCTTGAGCATGTCGCTCAGTGACTTGAGGGCACGGTTGCCGGTACCCGTGACCGGGCGGCCACGACGACCGTTGTCGAACAGGGCGTCTACGGCCTCCTGCAACATGCGCTTTTCGTTGTTGACGATGATCTCGGGCGCGCCGAGGTCAAGCAGCCGACGGAGGCGGTTGTTGCGGTTGATCACCCGACGGTACAGGTCGTTGAGGTCAGAGGTCGCGAAGCGGCCACCGTCAAGCTGCACCATCGGACGAAGCTCCGGCGGGATGACCGGCACAACTTCGAGCACCATGGCGGCAGGCGAGTTGCCGGTCTGGAGGAAAGAGTTGACAACGCGCAGTCGCTTGATCGCACGGATCTTCTTCTGACCCTTGCCGTTGGCGATCTGGTCGTGCAGGTCTACACTTTCGGTTTCGAGGTCGAAGGCCTGAAGGCGCTTCTGGATCGCCTCAGCGCCCATGTAGGCCTCGAAGTACATTCCGAACCGGTCCTGCAGTTCCTGGAAGACCGAGTCTTCTGGCTTGAGATCGCCGACCTTGAGGCTGCGGAAGTCGTCCCAGACGCGCTCGAGCTGGGCGATCTGTTCGTCGAAGCTCTTGCGGGCCTGACCCATCTCTTTTTCTGCACCATCCTTGACGCGCCGCTTCTGGTCGCTCTTGGCGCCCTCCGCCTCGAGGGCGGCGAGGTCTTCCTCAAGCTTCGTGAGGCGCTCAGCGATGCGAGCATCCCGTTGTCCCTCGAGGGTCTTGATCTCGAGACGAATCTCATTCTCAAGCCCCGGCAGATCGTTGTGACGACCGTCTTCGTCGACCGAGATGATCATGTACGCCGCGAAGTAGATGACCTTTTCGAGGTCCTTCGGCGCCATGTCAAGCAGGTAGCCCAAACGCGAAGGAACACCCTTGAAGTACCAGATGTGGGTGACCGGCGCGGCGAGCTCGATGTGACCCATGCGCTCGCGGCGAACAGAGGACTTGGTGACCTCGACGCCACAGCGCTCGCACACGATGCCCTTGAAGCGCACGCGCTTGTACTTGCCGCAGGAGCACTCCCAGTCACGGCTCGGCCCGAAGATCTGCTCTCCGAAGAGGCCGTCCTTCTCGGGCTTGAGCGTGCGGTAGTTGATGGTTTCTGGCTTCTTGACCTCGCCATGTGACCAGCGACGAATGTCGTCTGCTGTGGCCAAGCCGATTCGGATCTCATCAAACGCGTGAACGTCGAGCACAGTTGTCTTCTCTCTTCGAAACTCTGAAATCGTGGGTGATGATCGGTCGAGATCGCGC
>CAZAZR010000143.1:0-5662 GCA_964489685.1 uncultured Solibacteraceae bacterium
TGTGAGCACCGCCATGTGATCGGTCAGTTCCGCCGGCACCGCCACGAACAACTGCCCGTTCGGCATCAAACGGCCCACCGTCGCGGCGACGGCCCGGCCGAACTCCTCGGGCGTGACGCGGTTGGCCAGCGAATGCGCCAGCGCGAAGACGAACCTGTGCGGGCTCTCGCTCAGGTCGAAGTGCCGGTTGACGATGAAGTGGCCCCGCTCGGGTCGCAGGCCGGCATACGGCAGCTCGATTCGCACGCCGTCCTCAAACGCCTCACGGTTCGACTCACAGCCCCAGTAGGCACCGTGCACCATCCTCGGCAGCAGCGCGATGGTGACCGGCAACGAGCCGCACCCGAGGTCCAGCACGTGTTCATCCGGCTTCAGGCCTCGCTCGAACAGAAAATCAACGGCCCAGGCGCCCAGCTCCGACCACGCGCCGCCCATCAGCTTCCGATGCGGGCGTTCGTCCAGGTCCTGGTCTCCCGGCACCGGTTCGGCTTCGGGCGCTGGCCTCGACTCCGCACCGGGCAGCGCCGCGTCCTCGCGCTCATCAACCAGACCCGCGTACTGCTCCAGGACAGTGTCCACCGATCCATCGAGCACCAGCCTGCCGGCCTCAAGCAGGCACGCGCGCTCGCAGATGGCCTGCACCGCAGTCGCGGAGTGCGACACAAACAGCACGGTGCACCCGCGCGTGCGCACCTCCTCCATCGTCTCGAGGCAGCGGCGCTGGAAGTCGGCGTCGCCCACGGCAAACACTTCATCGATGAGCAGCAGATCGGGCTGCAGGTGCGCCGCCACCGAAAACCCCAGGCGCATGTTCATGCCTGAGGAGAAGTTCCGGATTGGCACGTCCATGAAGTTGGCCAGGCCCGAGTACTCCACGATGCGCGGGTAGATCTCGTCGATCTCGGTGCGGAGCAGGCCGTAGATGGACGCGTTGAGGTAGACGTTTTCCTTCGCCGTCAAGTCGCCATGAAATCCAATGCCTAATTCGATCATTGTTCCGATGCGCGCCGTGCGGGCCATCGACAGGCGGCCCGAGGTCGGCACGTGAATTCCAGCGATCAGCTTGAGGAGCGTGCTTTTTCCCGACCCGTTCCGCCCGACGAGCGCCAGCGCCTCGCCCCTGCGAACCTCGAACGAGGCGTCACGAAGCGCCCAAAACTCCTCCACCCGTTCGCGCCGTCGCCGGCCGGATGCCGCGAGAAATGCGTCTTTGATCGAGCCCGTGCGGTCATGCCGCAGCATGAAGCGCTTCGACAGATGCTCGGCCCGAATGACAACGTCAGAACTGTTCGGCAAAGTTCTCCTCACAACTGGTGAAGAGCGCGGCGCCGCCCAGGAATGCCGTGGCCGTGTACAGCAGGCACGTCATCCACACGGCCGCGTCGGGCCAGCTCTGGTAGTAGAAGAGGTCGTGATAGATGGTGATGAAGGGCGCCATCGGGCTCAGCAACAGTGAGGCGCGCAACTCCGGCGCGCGGCCCGCCACCTCGTAGACGATCGGCGTGGTCCAGAACATCACCTGCAGGGCGATCTCCAGGAAATGGCGCACGTCCCTGAACTTGGCGGTACCGGCCGAGAGGGCCATCGCGATGCCAAAGGTGAACACGGTCTGGAGCCCCACCACCAGCGGAAACAGCAGCATCATCGGCGTGGGCATCACCTGGTAGAACAGCAGCATCATCGGCAGAAACACCACGGTGGTCAGCAGGTACTGCGACAAATTGAAGAGCACCGTCGCCAGGGGAAGAATAACCCGAGGAAAGTAGACGCCCTTGACGAAGCTGCCGCTGTCAATGATCGACCCCGTGGACATCGATGCCGACACCACGAAGTAGTTCCACGCGAGTAATCCCAGCAGCAGGTACATCACGAACGCGCGCTGTGTCACGCCGATGACGATGATGAAGGCGAGGGTGTAGATGGCCGTCATGATCAGCGGGTTGAGCAGCGACCACACGAAACCGAGCACCGATCCGCGGTACTTCAGTTTCAGGTCCTTGATCACGAGATTGCGCAGAAGTTCACGGTGGGCAAGGATGCCAAACAACCCGAGTGTGCGCCGGCGGGAGACGTCGCGGAGTTCGAGGCCGTCGATGTCCTCATCGAGTTCCGGTGCCGGGCGTTTCCACGCCGAGGCCTCCTGCAGGATCCAGGCGCTGCGCCAGGCCAACCCGAGCAGGAAGTAAATCCACATGAAACCGCCGGCCACACCTCTGGGAAGACCGTCCAGGCCCTGCGAGTTCCAGATCCACGCGGCGCCCAGCAGTGGCCCCACCAACGCGCCCAGGGCCAGCGTGGCCACCGAGCGGCAGTCGCGGCCGAGCGCCATGAGGGCAACGAGCACCAGACCCACGGCGGCAATCAGGATGGTGCCGTTCGAGATCAGCGCCGGCACATGGTCGGTGAATTCAGCGGAGGTGAGCCGCATGCGCCACGCCAGCGCACACGCCACGGCCGCCAGCACGAGTTCGCCCGGGATGATCGCGAGCGTCGTGATGCGGGAAGACGGGCGCACGGATCGTGACTGTAGCATTACTTCTTGAGGGGTGAGCCCGCGAGGCTGCGGTAGATCTCTGCAGTGCGAGCGGCCGTGGCCGCCCACGTGAACCCCGCCGCGCGGGTCACACCGCGGCGAGAGAGGTCTGCGGCATGGGTGGGTTGCTCCAGCACATCACGCAAGGCACGCGTCCATCCCTTGCGATCATCGGGATCCACCAGCACACCGGCGTCACCCACCACCTCAGTCAGCGACGATCCGCGGCTGGCGACGACAGGAGCGCCGCAGGCCATGGCTTCGATCACCGGAAGGCCAAACCCTTCATAGCGGGAAGGGTACGCAAGCACCGCGGCGCGCTGGTACCACGCACACAGATCTCTTTCCCGAACCGCGCCGGCAAGCTGCAGCACATCGGAGGCATCCAGACTCTTGGCCAGCGCCGTGAGCGACGCCGCTTCTCCCCGGTCGGTCCCCACCAGCACGAGGGTGAGGCCGGGTATGGACTGGCTGAGCCCGGCGGCCACTTCAAGCAGGAACTGGAGATTTCGACGTGTGTGCAGGTCGCCGACGTGCAGGATGATGGGTTCGCGCGCCGACGCTGTGCCGGGCCTGAAGTCTGCGGACACACCGAGCGGAATGACCGCGATCTTCCCGGCGTCGATGCCGTAGGCGGCCACGATCTCGTCTCGGGAGAACGTGGAGTCGGTGATGATCCGATCGGCCCGCTGGGCCGACCGGCGGTAGAACCTCTGCCGAAGGGCGCCCGAGGCATGCGGATACCACTCCGGGTGCCGCGCGTACGAGACATCGTGAATGGTGAGCACGAGCGGGCGCGCCCCCCAGGGAGGCGCGGTGTAGGCCGGCGCGTGGAAGACGTCGGCGCCGAGCGACCTGGCCGCGAACGGCAGGGCCAGAGCCGACCATCCGAGGTTCGTGGGAAGGAGCGAGCCGACGGGTTGGTGCAACAGGCCGGCCGCGCGCGCACTGACCGCATCCCCGCCGAGCGCCACCCCCGTCACATCGGGGTCGACGTGCCCCATCGCGCGCCAGAGCTCAGTGACGTACCGGCGCACGCCGCCAGCCGGCCCACTGAGAGCCCGGCCGTCTATCGCTACCTTCACGCTCCCGCGCCCAGTCACCGCTCGATCATAGTCGGCGGGCGTTCCACCACCGTGACCCTCACCGCGATGCGTTCGCCGCCGCGGATGAAGGCCAACTCATAGGTGCCCGTGTAGCCGGCCGGTGGCATCCAGCCAAACTGCGCACCCACCAGTGACGAGCCCACGGGCAATGGATGCAGTTTGCCGTTCGCCACCAGGTATCCGGCGTCCACGTCGGCGCCAAGCCACAGTTCCAGGCGGTCAAGTTCCGGCAGTTTCACCGCAAACGTGCCGTCCTCGTTCGTGTGCAGCGCGGCCCACGGCGCAACGAGGTTGAACCCCGTCCGGCCCCACACCCCATCCGTGGCCGGCGCGTGGACGGCCAGTGACTCGGCCGCGCCCACCACCCGGGCTGGCGCGCCGCGCAGCGCGTCTTCAACCGCAGCGGCCCCGGTCGCCGGCGCGCCATTCAGCACGTTGAAGAACCGCGACCCGATGCCTTCCGTCCGGCCCGCCGAGTCCGTCACGCTCCACGCAATCGTGTGCAGCCCATTCGCCATCGTCAGCGTGTTGAAGTTGAACGCCCCAATCGGCGCCCGCGCCGCATCCAGGTTCCGGAAGAGCGTGGGATTACTCGTCCGTGGCGTACCAAACGGCTGCGGCGTCAGATTGCCGAAGATGCTCGAGACATCGTCGATGCAGTAGAGTCCGGGCGGCACCGGGTTGCTGACGCCGTCGCGGCACTGGTTGTAGGCCACCAGGCCCACGGACAACCCGTCGATAAACACCGACATCGTGGACCCGTTGGTCGGAATCAGAATGTCGCCAGACCCGGCGGTCGTGTTGAGGTCGGGCGTGAGCGCCCAGCCGAAGTTCGCGTAGCCGGCGCCGCTGATCGTCTGGCCCTGACCGGGTGTGTCGATCGCGCCGAACGGTTTGGCAATCGTGTCGTTGGCCATCGTGATGGCCGTGGCCGTAGGTACGACGTCAACGAATGACCGGCTCAGCAGCGTCTTGTTCCCCACCGTGTCGGTGGCAATCGCGAAGAGCGTCAGCGGCCCCTGTCCGCCGAACGGCAGAGCGTTCGGCACGTGCGGCAACATCGGCGTCAGCATCAGGTAGCCCCACCCGGCGCGCACGTTGTTGGGATACGTCGGGAACGCGGCGGCCACGTCCGGGCGGGCTCCTGCCAGGAACGCGGCGTCGCCGATGTAGACCACGTTGTTGCCCAACACGGTCTGGCAGGGACTGGGCGGCGACATCTCAAACGCGAGGCAGTTGCGGTGGATCTGCACCGTGCTCACGCCGGCGTCATCGAGCGCCCAGCCGGTGACACCGATCGCGCCCTGCACCCCCGTCGCGTTTTGCGCGGGGGTGTCCATCTGCCCGAAGGCCGGTGCGGGCACGCCCGTGGTGAAGGCCCAGAAGGACGTGGCGGTGCCTTCGGCATAGGTGGTGCCGCTGCCGTTGATGGCGCGCACATGCCAGTAGTGCGTAGTGCTGGCCGGCAGCGCCGTGATCGAGGCACTGGTCGCCGTGCCCACGGGCACCCAGCTCGCATCGCAGGCATTGTTGTTGCTGGTGTCGATGCAGTACTCGTAGCTGGTCGCACCGCTGCTCGTACCCCAACTCAACACAGGGCTCATCGGCTGCCCCATCGCGCCGGTCCCCGGCGTGGTCTTGCCAAACGCACCTGGTGACAACGACGACGTGGTGAAGCTCCAGAACGTGGCCGCGTTGCCTTCCGCGTACGTGGTGCCGCCAGGATTGATCGCGCGCACCTGCCAGTAGTACGGCGTCCCGGCCGCGAGCCCGCTCAGGCCAATACTGGTGGCGGCGGCCGTTGTGGTCCACGTCGCATTGCACGCGCTGTTGTTCGTCGTGTCGATGCAGTACTCGTAGCTCGCCGCGCCAGCACTCGTCCCCCAGCTCAAGGTCGGGCTCGTCGATTGCCCCGTCGCGCCGTTCGAAGGCGTCGTGTGCGTGAACGCACCCGGTGCGGCCACCTGGGTGGTGAAGCTCCAGAACGTGGCCGCGTTGCCTTCCGCGTACGTGGTGCCGCCAG
>CAZAZR010000143.1:5762-10428 GCA_964489685.1 uncultured Solibacteraceae bacterium
GCGCTGTTGTTCGTCGTGTCGATGCAGTACTCGTAGCTCGCCGCGCCAGCACTCGCGCCCCACGACAGCGTCGGACTGGTCGACTGGTTCGTCGCACCGTTCGCCGGACTGGTGTGGCTGAATGCTCCTGGTGGCACCACCGGCGCGCTGCAGTCAAATGCCGCGAGGCGAATAACAACCGTGTCCACGGACCAGCCGAAAGTGCCGTAAAGGCTGTCCGACCCCAAGCGCCACCGCAGCTGAATGTTCTGGTTCTGTGACGCGACAGGCAGGTTCACGACGGTGGTGATGAACCCCGCGGAGATTCCAGTCCAGACCGATCGCGTTGGCGTGAATGCGCCGCCGTTGGTGGAGGTGCCGTTGTATCCGCCAGTGACAAAACTCCCCCCGGCAGACACGATGTCCTGGAACGCCCCGCCGGCGATGGAAATCTCAAGCACGCCGCCGTCCCATCCCGGCTCCATCTCGTACGAGTGCCGGAACGTCAGGGTCGCCGCGCCGGCCGGCATCGCGATGCTCGGCGACACCAGCACGCTGTGGCTCGCCGTCCCAAGATTCGTGGCAAATGCCCGATTGGGCGCCGTGTCAGGTTTGACGGCACTGGTCGCCCAGGGATTGGATGTGCCCGACAACGTACTCGTCGTCCACCCCGCCGGCAGCGATGGCGGACCGACGCCGTCGAAGGTCTGCGACATGATCACCACGGGACTGCCGACCTGAAAGGCGTAGGTCAGGTTCTTCGACGGTCCGCCGCTCTCGGTGATGCCCAGCGTCGTGGTCACCGTGGCACTGCATGACGCGCTGACCGTGAACGAAAAGGCGCGGCACACGCTCGCACCCGCGCCGATCGTGCCGTAGTCCTGCGCGCCCGAGGGCGACGTGACGCCGCCGGTCGTCGCCAGCGTGCCGTTCACGGTGCCGGTGGTGCTGCCGCCGTTGTTGACGATGCACAGGGATACGCTCACGACCTCGGCCGGATCGAGGGCGCCATTCGGGATGGACTCGACCGTGAGCGACGACGCGCCGGCTGCCGTGCCGGGCAGATCGAACGCCTCAACCACCGTCCCAGTGTTGGGGTTGATGACCAGCGCGCTGGCGCCCATGCCGCGCGTGGCAAAGCCGGCCCAGATGTCGGCGATGTCGGACGCTGTGCCGCCACCCGCGTTGGCCGCCGCGATGACCGAGTCGCGGCCCTGCAGCAGCGTGGGGTTCCACGGGTCCAGCTTCATGCCGTCGGTCACAAATTGCAGGATGCGTTCGTTGCCAACAGCCCAGCCCAGGCGGTTGATGAACCGGGCGCGCACTTCGAACAACGCCGCCGCCCACACTTCGCCGATGTTGTGGACCTGGAACGCGGTCGCCGAACCGCCGGCCCCCTTGGCGTAGGCGCCGTCCGTCAGATTGATCTGCGCCGGGTCGATATCGGCAAACGTCAGCGGGTTGTGCGGCTTGCCATTGATGCCGAGGTTCGTCTTCACCGCGTATGGGAAGCGGCGGATGCCGTAGTAGTAGTTGTCGGTGTAGGCGCCGCTGAACAGCAGGTTCGTGACCCAGCCGCCCATCGCGTAGATGCCGTTGACGTCCTCGGTCGCATCCGACAGGATCGCGCGCCCGTAGAAGTCGGACCATCCCTCACCCATGCCGCCCGACATCGTCGCCAGCAGACCGGACGCGTTGCCGTGCAGGCGGTTCGACGTGCCGTGCGTCAGTTCATGCAGCAGGACATCGTGATCGAGTCCCGACGTGCGGTCTGGCGTGGGGCCGGTGAACACATACATCTGCATGCGCCCGCGCGTGCCATCAGGCAAGGTGGTGAAGTTCGCGTTATTTGTCCCCGAGGAATCCTGCGCCTCGGCACTGATGCGGTCCGCGGCCACGCCACCACGGCCGAAGTTGTCGTTCTGGAAGTTCCCGGCGCTTTCCGTGAACCCGAGCAGATACAGCCGGTCGTGATAGACGTTCGACCAATAGAACTGGTCGATGATTTCACCAGCCCGGTAACCGGCCGTGCCCGGCGCGTCCACTTGCGGGTTGTAGGTTGCGGAGAAAACTCGGGAGACGCCCCCGACAATGGATTCGATTCCATCCGGGGCCGCCGCATCAAGCCCCGCCTGCACGTTGTTGCCGTCTGTCCAGCCGTTGCCGCCGTTCACGCCGTCGGTCATCCACCCGAGGTTATTGAAGACGTTTAGTCCCTCATTACCGATGAGCGCCTGCGTCACGCGCGCGATGTATGACGCCTGCGTTCCCGAGCCTGGCAGCATCGTGACGGGAGACATGGGCGCCGGGCTGTCGTTGTTGTAGACGTTGTACGACGCAGACTGCGTCTGGTAGTTCGTCGCGTTCTTGCGGAACAACACCGTGCCGTCTTCGGCATCAATCAGGATCAGGAAGGCATCAGGGTCGCCCCAGAGTTCGGTGGCCCAAGCCAGGCGCGCCGCACCGTGCGCCACAGGGAAATACACCGGCCACGCCCGCGCGTCCCCGGCCATCGTCCCGCGCGACACCATCGTGCTGCCGCCACGGCCCGGCGTTTCGGTCAGCGTGGCGGCATTCTGGGTCCAACCGACGCTGTCGGCCGCGCGGGCGACAGCTTGCGCGGCACTGAACCCAGACGAGGTGGCGAGGCTTCCAGGATCAAACACCGAGGCCAGCACGCCGGTCGTGCGCGCAAGTTCGCCCTGGGCCGTGAAGCCGCCACGCACGAGGCCCTGAAAGACCGGAATGCCGTTGATGGTCTGCTCGAACTCCACCCACGCCATGTTGCCCGCGGGATTCACGTAGTCGGCCAGCACCGTGAGGCCATCCACCTCGGCCGCCGACACGCCGTAGGCATTCGAGTATCGCGACAGGAACGTGCGCATCGCGCCCACGCGGTCCGGCGAAGGGCCGGTCAGAAATCCGGTGCCCGGTCTGGCACTGACCACCTCGAGTGTGCCCAGGGTCGGACTTGCGACCAGATCGACGCCGCTCACGTCGGCCTGAAGCGCGGCCAGGCCATCGGCGCGCGCGCCCGACCGGAACGCCCGCGTCGCCGCTGCCTCGGACGCCGCACGCTCCACGTACCCCGCCGCCGCAGTGCTGCGTTCGGTCCGGATGTCGAAGTTCGGCAGGGCGGAGGTATCGATCCGCTGCGCCCCGGCGCCACTAGCGAGCAGGCCGGCGACGACGGTGACGACAGCGGCCACCCGCCAGGGGAGGCGGCGCCGAGGAGCAGGAGTTGACGCGTGGGTCATGAACGGCCGCTATTGTACAGGCCCTGAGCCGTGGCCCCCGTGAGCCCAAAAGACCTCTGGCCCTGGTCCAGCGTGGCGACACTACTTCGCGCGCGGTCGCCTGTGCTCGGAATCCGTCGCGTAATGCTCGGCAAGTACATCGGCACCGAAATCGCCATTGAAGTCACGCCAGACGATGTGCTGGTGATTGGCGTTGTTTTGCGTGTTGTCATACTCAATGAGAAACGTCGGTCCCTGGATGCGGTAGTAATGCGCGGCGCCTGGCTCGTTCTTTGTCGCGCCAATCCAGGCGAAGCGCACGTTCTCGAATCCGGCCGCTTGAATGGCGGCCAGGCGGGCGGCGGCCAGGTCGTTCTGTTGCGCGGACGCGTGCGTGTCGATGAGGCGCATGAGGAGGCCCCGCTCCTTGCTGTTCATGTCACGAACGCTCAGGCCTACGTTTTCGAGGATGGCGGCCTTGCGGGAATTGACAGTGAGGATCTCTGTCGGCGCGGCGCCAGCCACGATGGCTTTGTCGCGCGAAGGGCCTTGCAGGCCTTCGAGCATGGCCCAGCCGAGGTCTGCCTCCTCTGGCAACGCCCGTGTGCCTTTGGCGGGGCCGTCCATCACTACTGCGGGGTTCGCACCGAAGAACGCGGGCGATGTCGCGACCGACGTGCCGGCCACCACCGTCCAGTTCTGCGAGAGGTGGTGTCCTTCATACCTCCAGCCCCAGGACTTACCTCCAGGACGTCCGAAGATCGAAAAGAAATACTGCTCTGGATCGCGCGAGTTCCTGTTCTCCCTCGCGCGGAGCACGGTCTCGAGACTTCGAATCGCTTCCGCCCGGGTGAAGCCCGACGCGCTCAGACCAGTCTTGAGGAGCGCCATCGCGGCGTCGCGTTGCGCAGGTTTCATCTCTGCAAGCGGCAGGCCTTTGCGGACGCGAGGGATGTAGTGCCAGTTGAATCGTTCTTCCGAGTCGAATTCAAACTGGACCTTGGCCCGTTGCGCGTCGTCGAGCGTGGCAACGAAGGCCTGGGCGGCGCCGGCCATTGCCACCTCCGGACGGCCCTGCTCGGCTACGCGCACACCGGCGCCAAGCGCCAATAGCACTGCCGCAAAGATTACGACCTTTTGTCCCATCCGACCCTCCTCACGGTGATGAAGGCCGCAGTGTATCCGCGGCGGAACGGCAGTGGAACTTACCGCACCACCACCTGCACACTGCGCGAGTCTTCCCACGCTTCCGTGCGCTGGTTCCACGCATACGCCGTCAGCGTGTACGTGCCCGGCGCCAGTTTCGCCGTCAGGCTGAAATGCTCCCGTTCCAGCGTGGCCGAACCAAGGAACACCGGCGCAGCCGCTCCACGAGCGCCTTGACCCCTGGACCCCTGGACCCCAAATGCCGCCAGGACCCCATCGCCGCTCCTCGTCGCCCACACCTGCAC
>CAZAZR010000144.1:0-10350 GCA_964489685.1 uncultured Solibacteraceae bacterium
GACGGCCCGAACGGTCTCAAACAGGGCCTGGTCTTCCCCGGGGTGCCCTGCGGCGGCCATCCAGTTGGCTGAGAGCTTCACATCACTCAGTTTCGCGATGCGGGTGCTCGCAATATTGGTAATCGCCTCAGCCACGGCCATGCGGCCAGAGGCGGGCGCATCCATCATGGCGAGGGGTGTGCGTTCGCCCATGGCCATCGCCTCGCCGACGTACGCGTCGTAGCCGGTGAGCGTGACGCCGGCGTCGGCCACCGGCACCTGCCACTGGCCCACCATCTGGTCGCGGCTGACCAATCCCGTGACACTGCGGTCGCCGATCGTGACGAGAAAGCCCTTGCTCCCGACTGCGGGCATCCGCAGCACGCGTTCAACCACCTCGGCCACCGTGATTCCGTCGAGGGACAACGCGCGGCCTGCCGAGGCCTCACGCGCGAAGGCCCGCCGCATCTTCGGCGACTTACCGAACAACACCGAGAGCGGCAGATCCACTGGCGTCGACTCCAGTTGCGAGTCCCCCACCTGCAGGTGCGCCTCGGTCAGCGCCTCACCAACCACGGCAAAGGGACAGCGCTCGCGTTCGCAGATTTCGCGGAACGCCTCGAGACTCGCCGGAGCGATGGCCAGGACGTACCGCTCCTGTGCTTCGTTGCACCAGATCTCGAGGGGCGACAGCCCAGCGTCCGCGCTCGGGATGCTGCGCAGGTCGATCCGGCCACCGCGCCCGGCGTCCTTCACCAGCTCCGGCAGCGCGTTCGACAGGCCACCGGCGCCCACATCATGAATGAACCGGATCGGATTCTGGTCACCACGCTGCCAGCAGCGATCGATCACTTCCTGGCAGCGATGTTCCATCTCGGCGTTGTCACGCTGGACCGATGCAAAATCCAGCTCGGCGTCGCTGACTCCCGACGACATCGACGACGCCGCACCGCCACCAAGGCCGATCAACATGGCGGGACCACCGAGGACCACGAGGAGCGAACCCGCAGGCACGTCCCGCTTGCGCACGTGCGGCTCCCGGATGTTCCCCAGGCCGCCGGCAATCATGATTGGCTTGTGGTAGCCGCGCACCTGGCCCCGGTCGAGTTGCTCAAGTGTGCGGAAATACCCGCAGATCGCCGGCCGGCCAAACTCGTTGTTGAAGGCGGCCGCGCCGACGGGTCCGTCAATCATGATCTGCATCGCCGAGACGATGCGATCGGGTTTGCCATGGTTTTCTTCCCACGGTTGTTCGTACCCAGGCACGCGCAGGTTCGACACGCTGAAGCCGACCAGGCCGACCTTCGGGCGAGCGCCGCAGCCGACGGCACCCTCATCGCGAATCTCGCCGCCCGACCCGGTGGAGGCGCCTGGATACGGGGCAATGGCGGTCGGGTGGTTGTGCGTCTCCACCTTCATCAGCATGTGCACGGGCTCGTCGTGAAACGCGAAGTGGCCTGTCGCAGGGTCGGGGAAAAAGCGCCGCGTCTCGTGCCCGCGAATCACCGCCGCATTGTCCGAGTAGGCACTCAGCACATCGGACACGTCACCACGTTCGTACGTGTTGCGAATCATGCCAAACAGGCTCTTCTCCTGCTCCGCCCCGTCAATCGTCCACGTGGCGTTGAAGATCTTGTGCCGGCAATGTTCGCTGTTGGCCTGGGCGAACATCATCAACTCGACATCCGTCGGGTTGCGGCCGAGCGCGAGAAACGCCGCGCACAGGTATTCAACTTCGTCGGACACCAGGGCAAAGCCGAGTTCGCGATTCGCGCGCTCAAGCGCCTCGCGGCCCCCACCCAACACATCAATGGTCACCAGCGGGCGTGCCGTCTCGTGTGCGAACAACCTCGCCGCATCGTCCAGGTGGTCGAGTACGTGTTCCACCATCCGGTCGTGCAGCCCCGCAGCGATGTGAGGCCGCGATTCCGCGAGCAGGCCTCCTTCCGCATCGACGTAGTACGCCATGCCGCGCTCCACCCGCCGCACTTTCGCGAGGCCCGTATTGCGGGTGATATCGGTGGCCTTGCTGGACCAGGGCGATACGGTCCCCGGCCGAGGAACCACCAGGAACAGGGCGCCTCGCTCCTCGATGTCCGCGCGTTGTGGGCCGTAGTGAAGCAGCCGCTCGAGCAGGTCGCGCTCGCGCGCGTCGAGCGCACCGTCGATGTCGACAAAGTGCATGAATCGCGCATTCAGTGCAGTGATGCCCGGGGTGCGGACGCGCAGGGTTTCCAGCAGACGATGGAGGCGAAAAGGAGAAAGCGCTGCGGCGCCAGCGAGTGTCAGCATGCGGAAACCCGTAAAGTGTACCGCAACCCACTCGCGAAGGCGCTTCTCGCGCCTCCTGCTTTCCGCGTCAGGTCTCTGAAGAATCGTCGGGCGTCGGCACTGGCGTGCCCTGCTCAAGCTCCTGGCGCCGGCGGCGTGGCCGAATGTCGTACCGCTTGATCATTTCGTTCAGCGTGGTTGGCTTGATGAACAGCAGTTCGGCTGCTTTTTTCTGCACGCCGCCGGCCACCTCGAGCGCTGATTCGATCCAGCGGCGCTCGGCGTTTGACAGCACTTCCTTGAGGGGAATGCCTTCGGGCGGCACCACAAAATCCGCGTCCTTGAACTCGCGGTTGAACCGGACCTGATCGGGAATCAGGTCCACGCCAATCTCCCGCTCGGGGCATAACACCACCGCGCGCTCGATCACGTTCTCCAGTTCCCGTACGTTGCCCGGCCAGTCATACGCCATGAGCAGGTCCAGGGCCTCTGGCGTCACGAACCAGCCAGACTTGCGACTGTCCTCACTGTGTTTCTCGAGAAAGTGCTGCACGAGGAGCGGAATGTCTTCTTTGTGCTCGCGCAGGGCCGGCATCTGCACTGGAATGACGTTGAGCCGGTAAAACAGGTCCTCGCGGAACCGGCCCTCTCCCACACTCTTGCGCAGGTCCACATTCGTCGCCGCGATGATACGCACGTCCACTTTGATCGTGTCGACGCCGCCCAGCCGCATGAACTCGCGTGCCTGGATGACCCGCAGCAGCTTCGCCTGCGTCTCGAGCGGGACGTTGCCGATCTCGTCGAAGAAGATCGTCCCGCGGTCGGCCATTTCGAACAGGCCCTTTTTCATGGCCACCGCGCCGGTGAACGCGCCCTTGACGTGGCCGAACAGGAGCGACTCGAGCAGGTCCGGCGGCAGGTTGCCGGAGTTGACCGTCACGAAGGCCTTATCGGCCCGAGCTGAATGGCGGTGGCAGGCCTGGGCCACGAGTTCCTTACCGGTGCCACTTTCTCCCTGGATGAGGACCGTGGTGCGACTGGGCGCGGCCCGGGCGACCAAGTCGTAGATCGCGCGCATCTTCGGGCTGCCGCCGATGATCTGGTCGAAGCGGTGACTGCCCAACTTCAACCGGTTTCGCAGTTCCAGGTTCTCGCGCTGCAGGCGCCGGCGCTCCACCGCATTGTGCAGCACCACCAGCACGTCGTCGTTCTTGAACGGTTTCGTGAAGTAGTGAAATGCGCCCTGCTTGGTGGCCCGCACCGCCGTGTCAATCGTGCCAAACGCCGTGATCATCACCACCGGCAGCGTGTCATCGCTTCGTCGAATTTCGTCGAGCACCTCAAGGCCGCTGCGATCGGGCAACATCAGGTCCAGGAGGACGGTATCAAAGTCGTTGTCGGCCAAGAGCGCAAGCCCCTCAGCCGCAGTGGCCGCCGTGCGCACGACACAGCCATCCATCGTGAGCAGCGCATGGAGCGCCTCACGGATAATTTCCTCGTCGTCAATAATCAGGATATTCGCGGGCGAATCAGTCATCAGTGGGCCAGGGCCTCTTTCGCGCCGGCGGGCGATGCCGGCAGAGTCAATGTAAACCGTGTTCCCTGCCCGACCACACTTTCACACGTCAGCGTCCCGGCATGTTCCTGGACAATGCCGTAGGTCACGGACAGGCCAAGGCCGGTGCCGCGGCCTTCGCCCTTGGTGGTGAAGAACGGATCGTAGATACGCGAGATGTGTTCGGACGGGATACCCGCGCCCGTGTCCGCCACTTCCACAATGACCGTGTCGCCGGACGTGGAGGTGGAGACCGACAGCCACCCGCCCTTCGGCATGGCGTCTCGCGCGTTCAGAAACAGGTTGAGAAACACCTGCTGCAATTGGTACTCGAAACCACGAATCGGCGCTGACGGGACCAGATCCCGACGCACCTGAATGCGGCTGCCGCGGAACTGGTGCTCGAGCAGCGAGAGGACATCGCCGATGACCGCGTTGACGTCGAGTGGGGCGGCCTCGCCCTCCGAGGGGCGCGCCAGATTCAGCAGGCTGTTCACGATCTTGGCGGCGCGGAACGTCTGCCGTTCGATCTTCTCCAGCAACTGGGTCTTCGGATCGTTGGGATCCGCCTTGTCGAGCAGCATCTGGGTAAAACTCGAAATGCCTGTGAGCGGGGTATTCACCTCGTGCGCGACGCCGGCCGCCAGCAAGCCGATGGCCGCCATCTTTTCCGAGACGCGCAACTGTTCTTCAAGGCTCGCCCGATCGGTGATGTCCTCAATCACGATGATCCATCCAGCCTTGGCGCCGTCGGTTGTCTGGAACGGGGCGATGCCGGCGTTGACGAGCAACGGCCGTGTCAGCAACCCGGCTGGGCCGGAGGTCAGCGGGGCGCGAACCAGTGTGGAGCCTTCGGGCGTCTCGCGGCGCGCAGACATCAGCAGTTCCACAAAGGACGCAGGAAACAGTGCCGAGATGCGCCGACCGATGGCCCGCGTGCGGTCAAACTGGAACATCTGCTCCAGCCGACGGTTCCATCGCAGCACGCGGTCGTCGAGGTCGATGACAAACAAACCGTCGCTCAACGACTCCACAACGCTGTCACCGAATTGCCGGAGGCGCTCGATCTCATCGGCCTTGATGCTCAACTGCCGGTACAGCCGCGCGTTCTCGAGCGCCGTCGCGGCCTGGCTGGCCACGGCACCGAGCAGCGCCATGTCTTCGCTCGACAGCGGCTCCAGTCGGGCGCGGCGGCCAACGGCGAGCACGCCAATCGTGACCTGCTTGGTCACACACGGCACAAACGCATGCCAGCCGGCGCCCCGCCACGTCTCACCTTCGTCGCCGATCAGGCGCCGCAGGGGCTGCGGGTCGTCCATGCTGACGGTCTGCCCCGCCAGCAGGCGCTGGCCCAGCGCGGAGTCTCGTGAAATCTCCAGTGGTTCGTCGTCTGTGCCACCAGCCGCCACGGCGACAAACGCCCCGCCAGTTTCCGGGTCGGTCAGCAGCAGCGCCATCCGATCCACCGCCAGGGTCTCGCGCACGCGCTCGACCAGGCGTGTGCTGAGGCGCTCGAGGTCCAGGTCGCTGTTGAGTTCGCGCGCAAACGTGACCAGGGCCCGGCGATAGTCGTAACGGTCCCGGTAGTAGAGCCGGTCAAGACCGCCCTGAATCACGTTCCACAGGCGCGGCGCCACGAGCACGACGACCAGCGTCGCGAAGAGCGCCCAGAACTTGTTGTCGTTCTGCGGATGCGGGCGCAACAGGCCTACCATCGCGAGCGTGCCCTGATAGATGGCCACGAGCACGAGGCCGACAAACGACACGACCAGCGCGCGTTTGATGATGATCTCGACGTCCATCAACCGATAGCGGATGATGGCGGATGCGAAGGCCAGGGGAATGCAACCCAGGAGCAGGCTTGAGAATTCGCCGTACGGCTGCACCTTCCAGCCGAGCAGGAACGGAATGGCGTACGTCGTGACAAAGGGCACGGCGCCAATGCCCGAGCCCCAGACGATCCAGCGCATCTGCCGCCGTGCCGTCACCGATCGCAGGCGGCCCAGCGCCTGAATCATCAGCGTCAGACCGCCAAGCAGACAGGCCGACAGATACACCAGTTCGATGTTCTGTATCTGCCCGAGCCGCCGCACCATCTCGTCACCGGGCAACCATCGCGGCGCGGTGAACCTGGCCCCAGCAAGCACTAGCGCCGGCAGATACAGGAGGGGCACCGTGCGGCGGCCCAGATCGCTGCGCACCCAGGCCTGGGGCCGCTCCGGAAACACCAGCGCGAAGTGCAGGAACAGGGGCGGCAGGAGGACCATCGCCACGGCATCAGACCAGTAGAAGAACCGATCGGTGCCCGTGTACTCACCGGTGTGCGTGAACGCAAACACGCCGAAGAAGGCGACCGTCAGCCAGAAGAAGTGCAGGGTCGCCGTGTCATTGGGCCGCCGCAACCGGACGGACGCTCCGACGAGCAGCGCGAAGATCCCCACGGCTGCCAGCGAATAGTAGAGGCCATAGGGCGGTCCGGGCGCGAGCGCCAGCCGGACTGAGACGAGATCATCGACCGAACCACGCGACACCTTGTAGGTGATTGAGCCCCCGGCGCGCAGTCCCTCGAGTGTGCGCGCCACATCGTCGGCCGACACCACTGGCATGGTGTCGATGGCCAGCAGCGTATCGCCGCGTCGGACACCCGCGAGATCGGCCGGTGACCCGGGCGACACTTCAAACGCCTTCACCGCGGAGCCGCCGTCGCTCGTCCAGAACACACCGTCGTCGATCGCCGCTTTCTCCTGATAGTCGCGGACCACGAACATGTTGACGAGCGCGACCGCAATCAGCGCCGTGGATACCGTGACAGGCACCGCGATGCGCAGGAGCGGACGAACGTGAGTAATAAGGCGGGACATTCGAAAGGGCCCGGCTGGGGCCGCGCGATGTGGCCGGAGCTAGAACCTCACCTGCACACCACCCAGGACGCGTCGGGGCGTCCGGACGGTCAGGAGCTCGTCATAAAACGAGCCGGCATTCTGGGGATCGCGGAACAGGTTGCTGACGCTGACCATGAATTCGACCTTGGCGCCCCCGAGCGTTCGCAACGGCAGCGCCTGCCGAAGGTGGACGGCGAAGCGTCCGTCGAACATCGCGGCCAGCCCGTCCGAGTCGTGTCGCGTGAACGCGCTGTTGACGCGATACGCCACCGAGACCCTGGTTGAGGTCTCGGGAATCGACGCTTCAAGCGTGCTGGTGACGTCGTGCAGGCGTTCACGTTCGGAGCGCACGGCTGACGGCATCACGCGCGAGATATCGAGGGCCTCGGGACCGAATGCCCAACGCGCGTGACTAATCGAGTACTCCACGGAGGCCTTGACCTGCGGCGCAACGTTTCCGGCGGCGCGCAGCGCCCACCCTTCGAGCACGACGCTGCCGGGGCTTGCGACGTAGTAGTGGCCGACGGCCTTCGAGGTATTCACGCCGAACATCGTGGCCAACTGGTCGCGCGAATCTTCGTGGAACCACCGTACGCCAATGACCATGGGTTGTCCGATGGCGCCCAGGTCGTACTCGACACCGGCTTCAACACGCTGAACCCGTTCGGATCGGAAAGGCGCACCAGACACCAGGCTGGCGAAGGTCCGCTCGGGCGGCAGCCAGGGGCCTGACGTGGGCGGCGGCAGAAATTCATCCGCGCCGGGCGCCACCACCGAGGTGGACGCAGATCCCGTGAAGGAGGTCTGTGGGGCGATGCCCAGACGGAATCCGACACGCGGGCTGACAAAATCCTGGCCCGCGACGTAGTCGTACCGATCGAGCCGCAGGCCGTAGTCAATCTCCAGGCCGGGCTGTACGCGCCACCGATCGTGACCAAACACACTCGCGACCGCACGACCAGCCCCCGGTACCGCCAAGGTCGCGGTCCCGAAATCGTCAACCGCCCGCTGCGCGCCGTACGACATCCCGACCTTGAACGCGTGCTCCTGCACGTCGCGCGCCTCGTATTCCCCAAGCACCACCCACGACGCGAGCCCCCCGGTGCTGAGCGCGCCGCGCAGCCGCCAGTCGCCGTGCACACCAATCGGCGCCCCCACCGCCATGTACGCGATGCCGCGTGGGTCGTGGTTCGGGAGGCCGCCTTGGGAGACCGACATCGCTGTGGTGGTCAACACATTGACCTGACCACTGAAGTGGGTGTCGGCGAAAAACGATGTGGCCGCACGTGCCGATTCGTTAACGGCCCAGTCCAGGAACGACGGAAGGTAACGGAAGTCCGTCCGGCGCGGGCCCTGTCCCGACTCATCACGCAGGATCGTGCGCGGCAGATACCGCAGGTACCACGCGTGCAGGCTGCCTTTTTCCGCCGGTGCCGCACTGGGCGCGCGCGCAGGCGCTGCACCTGGGTCTGTGAGCCCCACCGATGCGATCAACACGCGGCGTTCAGGCAACTCCGGCTGCTTCGTGATGGTGATGTTGCGCCTGAGATGGGCGCTCGCGCCCACACGCACCCATTCTTTGTACGGGGAAACGTAGCCCGCATGGGTCGCCCGAAGTACATAGTCTCCGGGCACCAGCGACAAGTTGAAACTCCCGGTCGCATCCGTACGCGCCTGCGCCTGGATGGTCCCGATCGCCGACACGGCCACACCGGAAACGATCTGGCCGAGGTCGTCGCGCACGACACCGCTCACGACACCTGATCGAACCGCCGCCACAACACTCACGGCGCGCGGCGCGCGCGCAAGCTGCGCCATCGCAGGCGTCGCACTGATCGTGACGACGGCGACGACGAGGAGTACCGATGCGACAAGTCGGGGCATCCACCCTCTCATTTCAGGTCTTCAATGGCCATGGTAGGCCACGATCTGGATCAAGTCAAACCCTTGATAGTCGGCATGTTACACTGCCGACGGCCGTGAAAATTCAGACTATTTTTGCGCGACAGATCCTCGATTCCCGCGGTAATCCCACGGTGGAAGTGGATGTGGTCCTCGATTCGGGGGCGCGGGGCCGGGCCGCCGTGCCATCGGGCGCCTCAACCGGCAGCCGGGAGGCCCTTGAGCTGCGTGACGGCGACAAGGGCCGCTACCTCGGCCGGGGGGTGCTCAAGGCCGTCTCCCATATCAACTCGGAAATCGCCCCGGCGCTCACAGGCGAATCACCAGACCAGCGTTCGATCGACGCCCAACTCGTGGCCCTCGACGGTACGCCGAACAAGGCCCGGCTTGGCGCCAACGCGCTGCTTGGCGTGTCCATGGCCGTCGTACAAGCGGCAGCCGCCGGACGCGGCATCCCCCTGTTCGAACACATCGTGTCGTTGCTCGACACCCCGGTCCCCGGCGCCGGCACGCTCCTGCCCGTGCCGATGATGAATATCCTCAACGGGGGTGCGCACGCCGACACCAACGTGGACTTCCAGGAGTTCATGGTGATGCCGGTCGGCCTGCCGACATTCTCGGAAGGGCTTCGAGCCGGCACCGAAACCTTCCACGCTCTGCGCGGACTCCTCAAGGCGAGAGGACTCGCCACCGGTGTTGGCGACGAAGGCGGATTCGCCCCCAGCCTCGCGTCCAATCGCGAAGCCGTCGAGCTGGTCCTTGAAGCGATCCATCGGGCCGGCTACACGCCTGGACGCGACATGGTGGTGGCGCTTGACGTGGCGGCCAGTGAGTTCTGGGATCCAGCCGCTGGCGCGTACGTCCTTGCAAAGTCCGGCGAAGGCACTCGCACATCCGACGAGATGATTGCGCTCTATGACGACTGGACCCGCCAGTACCCGATTGCCTCAGTGGAAGACGGGCTGGCGGAAGGCGACTGGCCCGGCTGGACGCGCCTGACCGCCGCCATCGGCACGCGGGTCCAACTGGTGGGCGACGACGTCTTTGTGACCAACCCGGCGATCCTGCGCCGGGGCATCGACGAACACGTCGGCAACGCGCTGCTGGTCAAGTTGAATCAGATTGGCACCGTCTCAGAAACGCTCGACGCCATGGCCATCGCCCGGCGCGCCGGCTACGCCAGCGTCATCTCACATCGTTCCGGCGAAACCGAAGACTCCACGATCGCCGACCTCGCGGTGGGCACCGCCGCCGGCCAGATCAAGAGCGGTTCGGCCAGCCGCTCCGATCGCACGGCGAAGTACAACCAGTTGCTGCGCATCGAAGAATCACTCGGCCGCGCGGCGACGTACGCGGGCCGTTCCGCGCTGGCGCACCTGCGAACCGTCTGATGCCGAGGTTGGTCCTCCTCCGGCACGGCCAGAGCACCTGGAATCAGGACAACCGCTTCACCGGCTGGACCGATGTGGATCTGAGCGATCTCGGTCGAGAAGAAGCACGCGCGGCAGGACAACTCCTGCGTGCCGCCGGCGACACGTTCGACATCGCTTACACCTCAGTCCTCAAGCGCGCCATCCGAACGTGCTGGATCGTGCTCGATGAACTGGATCAGATGTGGATTCCTGTGGAACGCAGTTGGCGGCTCAACGAGCGGCACTATGGCGGACTCCAGGGGCTGAACAAGGCGGAGACTGCAGCGAAACACGGCGACGCACAGACCCACCTCTGGCGGCGCAGCTACGACATTCCGCCGCCGCCGCT
>CAZAZR010000145.1:0-10188 GCA_964489685.1 uncultured Solibacteraceae bacterium
AAGGAAACGACGTCACATGGTGCGCCGACGTTCTGGTCGCCGAAGCGCACGTTCGCCACGTTCGCGGATGCATCCAACCATCATGGCCGCGGCCGTCATTCAGTGTGGCTGCTGGCGGCGCCGGGCCGGCAGGAGCGCATGGTGCGCACGGCGCCGGATCGCTTCTTCGTGCCGCCGTACGTCGGCGTGAGCGGCTGGCTTGGCGTGTGGCTGGACGATGTGTGCCGCTGGGAGGAGTTGACAGAGATCCTCAAGGCCGCGCATCAACTGGCCGTGCAGAAGGGGCGCGCCAAGGCGAAACGCCCGTAGCGAGCCCGGGCGCAGGCCCAACTCCATTGGGTCAGCCGAGGCTGCGCGCGACCTTGCCCAGGCGGTCGTCCGCACACAGGAACCGCACATCATCATCCTCAGCTCCAACTGGCCTTACCCTCGGCCACCATCCGCCATGCCCATGCGGCGCCCGCCTGCGCCTCCACGGGCGACAACACGGCGATGGGCCTGCCGCGGTCGGTGATTGTGAGGCGGCTGCCACCCTGCACACGCTTCAACTGCCGACTCAACTGCGCCTTCAGTTCACGAACGCCGATGCTTGACATGTGTCCACATTGCCGTCGTCATTGTGGCCACGTCAAGTGGTCAGGCCTACTTGACCGTTCCTCTGAGCGTCTTCCCTTTGACCGGATACGGCGGCCGCTTGGCCTCGACGGCTGGTTTTGACCTGAGCGCCTGCATGACGACCTCAATCGCCTTCTCGAGCTGAGGGTCTCGGCCGGCCATCACATCGGCCGGTGTCTGTTCCACCTCGATGTCTGGGGCCACGCCCTCGTTCTCCACCACCCAGCCTTCTTCAGCCGTCCAGATCGCCAGGTTCGGCGCCGTGATCGAGCCGCCGTCCATGAGTGTCGGGAAGCCGAGCGTGCCGACGAGTCCACCCCAGGTGCGCTGGCCGACCAGCGGCCCGAGCGCAAACTTGCGAAACATCCAGGGCAACAGATCGCCGCCTGACCCGGCCGATTCGTCGATGATCATGACCTTCGGTCCCTGAATGGATGCCGTGGGCGTTTTGAGATCCGCGCCGTACCGCATCGCCCAGTTGGACACGTGCGGCCGCCGCAGCAGATCGATGTAGTAGTCGGCCACCTGGCCGCCGCCGTTGAAGCGCTCATCGACGATGACCGCGTCCTTGTGCGCCTGCGGGAAAAAATACCGCTTGAAGTATTCGTGCCCCTGCGTCGTGGTGTTCGGCACGTACACATAGGCCACGCGGCCCTGCGTCGCCGCGTTCACCTTGCGGAGATTGCCTTCCACCCAGTCGCGATTGCGGAGCGCCGCCTCGTTGCCAATCGGGACCACCTGAACCGTGCGCGAGCCCGTGCCATCGGCATTCGGGCCGACCGTGATCTCCACGATCTTCCCGGACGTGTTCTCAAAGAAGCCGTAGACGTTCACCGGCGGCACCACCTCCCGCCCCCGCACCGCGAGCAGGTACTCGCCCTCGCGAACGCTCACACCGGGCTCGGTCAGGGGCGATCTCAGCTGCGGATTCCAGTTCAACCCGCCGTAGACCTTCTTGAACCGGTAGCGGCCATTCTCCACCGAGTAGTCGGCGCCGAGCAGCCCGCCGGACACCGGGTTTGGCGGGGCGGGTGTGTCGCCCCCGCCCACACGGTGATGACCGACCGACAGTTCCGACGACATCCACTGGATCACGCGATTCAGGTCGTTCCGTGTCGCCACGTCGGCGAGGAACGGCTGATACTTGCGCTTCATCGCGGCCCAATCCACACCGTGCATGTTCGGCGCGTAGAAGAAGTCGCGATTGATGCGCCACGCCTCGTCGAAGATCTGCGTCCATTCCGCGCGCGGATCGACCTTCACCTGAATCGCCGCCACGCCGATCCGGCCCGTCGTCGGCTCAATGCGTCCCGTCGTTGCAACGATCGACCACGCGTTGCCGCTGGCGTACAGCAACTTCTTCCCGTCGGCCGACAGCGTGAAGCCGGCCACCTCTGGCAACAGTGTCTCGGTCTTGCGGGCATTGAGGTCGTACCGCTCAAGGGAGGCGCGATTGTCCACGGTGCGGCGGTAGTAGAGCATCCCGGCGGCGCCAGTCTGGAGATCGGCAAGCTGGCCCGAACCAATGGGCATGTCGAGAATGCGGAAGGTGATGTCGTCGAGGTCGACCCGCATCGGGTCTGGACTGGGCGGCTCGCTGCCGCGTCCCTCGGCCGGCGCCCCGGGTGCGGCCGCGGGCGTTTCCTCATCACTCTCGCGCGCCAGCGGCGACGGCAGGTCGTTCCGCAACACGGCGAGGTACACATTCCTCGACGCGCGCATGTCGGCGCTCGACTGCGCGAACCAGTCCACTGCGGGGCCCGCGTCGGTCGATCCAAAGAAGAACAAATATTTGCCGCTGCGGTCGAACACCGGGTTCGCCACGTCGCCCAGCCCGTCTGTCACCGGGAACGACTTGCGCTGATCCACCGAGTAGAGGTGAACGGCCGTGACCAGCGGCTGGAGGTTGACGACGTAGGCGATCCACCTGGAGTCTGGCGACCAGGCATGTGGCGAGATGCCCTGGGGCGTGTAGACGCGATGCCCGTCGATGCGCGTCGATGCGCCTGAGTCCAGATCCACCCAATACAGACTCTGCGAATTGTCCACGTAGGCCAGGCGCTTGCCGTCGGGCGAAAAGGCGGGCGCCGAGTAGAAGCCGTTCCCCTGGACCTTGATCGAACGAACCGGCGACTTGCCGTCCTGACCGGCGATCCGCAGGGTGTATTCGCCGCCTTCGTCGGAGAAGTACGCGAGCTGCTGTCCGTCGGGCGACCAGGCAGGCGAACGCTCGTGCCAGTGCGTGGTGTTCGTCAGATTGCGCGCGTCACCCTTCTCGGCCGGCACCGTGACGATTTCGCCACGGTACTCAAATGCCGCCCGCATGCCCGTTGGCGACAGCGCCGCCCCACGAATCCACTGCGGTCCGCTCGCGAATCGTGGCCGCGCTTCAGGCAGGTCTGCGGCGACGCCGATCTTCATGCGACTGGAGCGTGACGTGGCCGGATCGAACAGGTGGAGATACCCGGCCTGCTCGAACACGATCTTTCCGCCACCGGCTGATGCGTTGAGGATTGGAAAATCGTCGTACTGCGTGACCTGGCGCACCGCCTTCGTGCGCGGGTCGTACGAGAAGATGTTGAACTCGCCGTTGCGATCCGAACGGAAGAACACCGCATTGCCGATCCACATCGGATCTGCATCGTTCGAGCGGGTTGCGGGTTGCGGGATTTTTTCCAGTTCCTTGCCCGCCGGGTCGTAGATCCAGATGCGCGAGACCGTGCCGCCGCGGTACTCCTTCCACTGCTGGTATCGCCCTGCGATCGGGTTGTAGGCGATTCGGCCGCCGGGCCCCTGCACGGCCTCGGCCACGTTCGGGATCGGCACGAGTTCCGGCATGCCGCCCGTAAGCGGCACCCTGAAGAGCTGCGAGTACCTCGCGGTAAAGACAGACCGCTGCGACGTAAACAGGACGGCGCTGCCGTCCGTAGTGAACGCCTGCACCAGATCCGCGCCGGGGTGCCAGGTAAGACGCGTGGGCACACCTCCCTCCACAGGCACCAGGTACACGTCCGTGTTGCCTTCGTACTGTGCGCTGAACGCAAGGTGCCGGCCGTCGGGCGAAAACGCCGGACTCGATTCCACGCCGATGTCGGTCGTGAGTCGCCGGACATCCGAGCCGTCATGCCGCGCAGCCCACAGATCGCCCGCATAGATGAACGCGACATGCGCGGCGCTGAGCGCCGGCTGTTCCAGGAGCCGCGTGTCGGTCACGTCCACCGTGGACTTCTCCACAGCCGGCGTGGCTGACGACCGGCGTCCGACGTCGGACAGGCCGCCTCCGGCAGTCACGGCGGTGGTCACGCCGCACAGCAGGGCGATAAACGGAAGACGGCTGGTTCGCAAAATCATGGCAGATACCTCGTGGACTGGAATACTGCACGGAAAACACGTGCCACGGCAACACGGCGACGCCCTCACCGCCGACATGGCCGCCCGCACATCCGGCCGGCTTCAGAGTCGTCCCAGGCGGATGCGAGTCCATCGCGTGGATAGTTCGGGTATGGTGACGGACGTCTGGGGGTCTTCTTGTGGCCCCCAGACCGGTTCAATGCGGCATAGGGTGAGCCCAGACCCTGTTGGACTACGTCTTACTGATGTGCCGGTGCGTCGCTCCGGTTCGCACGTGCTTTGCCAGTTCAGTTTCCTTGGTCAGCGTGAGGCAGTGGGCCAGACAGTCGCGAAATCCCGTATCCTCGCAATCGGCGCAGAGCAGAGTCAGATGACCGATCTTGCGGCCTGGTCGCTCGGCCTTGCCATAAACATGCAGCGCGCTGCACGCCGGAGCAGCCTCCTCCAGTCCGGGCGGCAAGGTGCCGACAATATTGACCATGGCCGATGGATGGGTGATGGCGGTATCGCCTAGCGGGTATCCGAGAATCGCCCGCAGGTGGTTTTCAAACTGCGAGGTGCGCGCTCCCTCGATGGTCCAGTGTCCACTGTTGTGAACCCGCGGCGCGATTTCGTTGGCCAGAAGTTCGTCACCACGCTGGAACAGTTCCAGGGTCAACACGCCCACATAGTCGAGATCATCCAGTAGGCGGCCGATCAGCGCTTCGGCTTGACGCTGCGCACCAATCTCCACGCAGCTCAATGACAGGCGCAGAATCCCGTCGCGATGGTGGTTTTCGCTCAGCGGATAACACACCTTCGCGCCGCAGGCGCTGCGGGCCGCGATGATGGAGACCTCGCGCGCAAAGGGCACCAGTGCCTCGACGATGCACGGCACGCCACCGAGCGCAGCCCACGTCGGCGCCAGATCCCGCCGTGTGCGCAACACCCCCTGGCCTTTGCCATCATAGCCTTGGGTGCGGGTCTTGAGAATGGCGGGCAAGCCGATCACATCGACGGCCGCCTCAAGATCGTGCAGGCTGCTCGCTGCCGAGAATTCGGCGGTGGGGATACCCAGCGTACGAAAACGACGCTTTTCGATCAGCCGGTCCTGGGCCACCGCCAGCGCGGTTGACGATGGGTGTACCTTGACGTGTCGCTCCAGGAACTCGACGGTCTGCACCGGCACGTTCTCGAATTCATAGGTGACCACATCGGCCCAGTCGGCCAGTTGCGTCAGCGCTGCCTCATCATCGAACCCGGCGCACACGTGCTCACCGAACGTGGTGGCGCAGGCCTGCGGGTCCGGGCAGAGAAACATGAACTTCAGCCCGAGTGGCCGACCCGCCTGGGCGAGCATGCGCGCCAACTGGCCCCCACCCAGGACACCAACGTTCATTGGTCCGGTCCGCGCGGGTCGGGTTGCGCCAGCACCGCGTCGGTTTGCTTCTTGCGATACGCCTTCAGCGCTGTGGCGACCCCTGCATGTTTGTTGCCCAGAATGGCCGCCGCCAGCAGCGCGGCATTAATCGCTCCAGCCCGGCCGATGGCGAGCGTGCCCACCGGGATGCCGGCGGGCATCTGGACAATGGAGAGGAGCGAATCCATACCATTGAGCGTCTTGGACGGCACCGGGACCCCGAGCACCGGCAGCGCGGTTTTGGCCGCGGCCATGCCGGGCAAATGTGCCGCACCTCCCGCGCCGGCGATAATCACTTCAAGGCCCCGTTCCTGGGCGCCTTCCGCGTAGGCGAACAACCTGTCCGGCGTGCGATGGGCCGAAACCACTTCCACTTCGTGCGGAACCCCGAGCTGCTCCAGGACCTGCACGGTGTGTTGCATGGTCTCCCAGTCCGACTTCGAACCCATGATGATGCCCACGAGCGGCATGTGTGCTTCCTTCGTCACGGTCGTGATCTCCTGTTTGTTCAGAACTTCTCTGGCCGCAGCACTGAGACGTCGGACATAAACAGAATCATCGCGTAGTTCTTGTAGTAGGTGATCTGCAGGTGTGAGGCGATGGCCTCCGCGGTCGCGGCGTCGCAGACGACCTCGATGCGGATGTTGCTGCTTTCACCCCAGGCGGCGTTGCGTGTCCCCCGGCTGCCCTTGCCGCGTGCGTCGGTAATGGTGTAGCCATGGGGCCCCAGGTGTTCGAGGTCTTTGGCCAAGACGCTCTCCAGGGCAGCCTCGGTGATGATGGTGAGTAGTTTGCGCATCGAGCTGTTCATGAGCCTAGCCTCCGGTCAGGGCGAATACTTTCGCCGCCATGGCGTGATAGAGGGGAATGCCGATGATGACGTTAAACGGGAACGTGACGCCGAGGGACACCGCCAGCGACAGCGTCGGATTGGCTTCCGGCACCGAAATGCGCATCGCGGCGGGCACCGCGATGTAGGACGCACTCGCTGCCAGAATGGCCAACATCGCCGTTCCCCCCAGCGACAGTCCGAGCCCATAGCCCAGCGCGATTCCCACGACCGAGGAAAACAGCGGCATGCCGATGCCGAAGAGCAGGAGGAACAGCCCGTACCGCCGCAGACTGCCGAACTGGGCGGCCGTGATGAGCCCCATCTCGAGCAAGAACAGTGCGAGGATTCCCTTAAATAGGTCGAAGAACAGGGGCTTCATCGGCGTCAACCCTTCCGCGCCGGCGGCCCAGCCGATCACCAGACCTCCCACGAGCAGGACGATGCCCTTGCCCAGCAACGCCTCGTGCGCGATTGCGCCGATTCGCATGTCGCGGGAGAATCCGCGGGCCAGCACAATCCCCACCAGGATGGCCGGGATCTCCAGCACGGCGAGCAGGAACGGCATATGCGCCTCGAACTCGATCTGCCGGCTGGCAAAATACGCGGTGGCGACGGCATACGTGGCGACGCTGACCGAGCCATAGTGGGCAGCAATGGATGCCGCATCCGCGCGGGGGAAACGCCCCATGAACCGGAGTACCGGAAAGGCCACCAGCGGTAACAACGTGCCCATCGCCATGACCGCGAGGGCTTGCAGCGCGAGGTTGCCGAAGGGCTGCTTGCCGAGTTCGATGCCGCCCTTGAGGCCGATGGACAGCAGCAGGAGCATGCTCACCAGTTCATAGACGGCCGCGGGCAGGCGCAGCTCCGAGCGCAGCAGGCCGGCTGCCAGCCCGAGCAGGAAGAACAGCAGGACGGGATCGAACGTGCTCAAGAGGTCGAACCCAGGCTGCCGCTGGCGTCCTGGTAAATCGGCGGCCGCACGAGCCCAAGGTGGTGTGCTTCGAGTAAGTGCAACTGGGCGCTCACCCAGGAATCCGGCGCATCGTCCGCAAAGACCGGGACGAAGCGTGCGGTGTGCGTGGTCGCGACTTTTGGACCGAAACAGGCCAGCAGCGCTGCCACGAGATCGACGCGGGAAACGGTGCTTGCTGCCGCTTCAAGCCAGCACAGCATCCATAGGCCGCTGATCCCCGTGGCCTCCAGGATGCGGACGGTTCGCCGTGAGCCGGCCGCATCGGGCAGGACCAGCGCACGGGGGAGGTTCGCGACGCCGTCTTCGTCGATCCAGATGCCCTGAACGGTTTCAATGCCGCTGGCGGGCGACCGGCGGCGAAGGAACGACTTATAAACCCTCAGGTCTTCTATGGCACGTGCCAGACACGCATCATTGCGCACCAGCAAGAAGGCGCTTCTGGATTCGGTCAGCACGTTTTGATTCCCTAGCTTGTCGGCGGGCACAGCACCGTGACCAAGTCTATCGGCCTGTATTAATCAGATAAAGTCGAATATTACTTGTCTATAATTCGTATAAAATTGCGAACACAACGATGAACCTCAAGCACCTACGCTACTTTTGGGCCACGGCCCACGCTGGGAGTGTGGCGGGGGCGGCCAGTCAGCTTCACCTGACGCCACAGACCGTCAGCGCCCAGATCAAGCTACTTGAAGACGACCTCGAAACGGCCTTGTTCAAGCCCGCCGGACGCGGTCTTGAACTCACCGAGGCAGGACGCGTTGCGCTGTCCTACGCCGACGAGATTTTTGCGCTTGGTCATGAGATGGTCTCCTCGTTGCGGGCGAACGCCATCCCGGCGCGGGCGATGGCGGCGTGCCGCGTCGGCGTTTCCGACGCGGTCCCCAAGTCGCTGACCCACCGTTTGCTCGCGTCGCTGAAGCGTGTGGAGCAGCCGCTCCGCCTGGTGTGCCGCGAGGGCACGATCGACTGGTTGCTCGGGGAACTGGCGCTGCACCGGCTGGAGATGGTGCTGGCGGACCGTCCGATGCCGGCCGGCCTGGCGATACGCGGCCATAGCCGCAAGCTGGGCGAAAGCGCCGTCGCCTTTTTTGCCGCGCCTGCGCTCACGCGACGGGACGCGGCCTTTCCAGCGTGTCTGAACGGGGCGCCACTCCTCCTGCCAGGGCCGAATGCGGCGGTACGCGGCGAGATCGACCGTTGGCTGGGTGAGGCGCGCCTCTGCCCACGGGTCGTCGGAGAGTTCGATGACAGTGCCCTGATGAAGGTCTTCGCGCAGGCCGGTGAAGGCTATTTCCCCGCGCCCGCGATCATCTCGGACGAGATCTGCGACCGCTATGGTGTCTGCGAGGTGGGGCGGTTGGATACGGTGCGCGAGTCATTTTGGTTGATCAGCACGGAACGGCGCATCCAGCACCCGGAGGTTCGCGCCGTGCTGGAGGAGGCCCGTCGTGCGGTCTTCGTTCCGCTGGTGTCCTGATCATGTTGCAACTCACCTCCAGCCCCGACGACTTGTCCACCGCCGTGAACCTGCTGCGGCGTGGCGAACTCGTGGCTCTGCCCTTCGAGACCGTGTATGGGCTGGCCGCCGATGCGACCAACACCGATGCAGTACGCGAGATTTTTCGCGTCAAAGGCCGGCCGGCCAATCACCCGCTGATCGTCCACCTCGCCGCAGCCGAGCAACTGTCGGACTGGGTCGCCGACGCACCCGAGACGGTGTGGCGGCTGGCATCGGCCTTCTGGCCAGGCCCGCTCACCTTGGTGCTGCCTGCCGCGCGAACGGTCTCGATGCTGGTGACCGGCGGCCAGACGACAGTGGCGCTGCGTGTGCCGGCGCATCCGGTGGCGCAGGCGGTCTTGCGACAGTTGGGTCGGGGCCTGGCGGCGCCGTCCGCGAATCCGTTTGGCCACGTCAGTCCGACCACCGCGGCGCATGTGCGGCAGCACCTGGCCGGCACGATCTCGGCGGTGGTCGATGGCGGCCCCTGCCGGGTCGGGATCGAGTCGACCATCGTCGATCTCAGCAGTGAGCATCCGCGCATTTTGCGTCCCGGTGCCATCACCAACGACATGCTCGCGCGCCACCTCATCCTTGCTGACACGGTTGCTGTGGCGGCGCCTCGCGTCCCCGGGGCCCTGGCCTCGCATTACGCGCCGCGCACACCGTGCTACCGGATCCCGGTTGGGCTCACCGAAGCGCCGTTTCCACGTCGGCGTACCGGGCTGCTTGCACAGTACCCGACAAACTGGTCGGTGACACGGTTCTGGCCGATGCCCTCGCAACCCGAAGACTACGCGCGCGCGCTTTACGCGGCCCTGCACGAGGCTGATGCCAGCAAGTGCGAGGTCTTGTTGATTGCGCTGCCGCCGGACGAACCGGCGTGGGCGGCCATCCACGATCGCGTGCGCCGCGCGACCCGGTCTCTTTCGCAGGCGGGGCAGTCAGTTGACGGAACGCTGCTTCCAGACGGCGAGTAGATCAGGGGCGAATCGTGAGGCGGTGTGCGCTCAGCGCTTCACGGCGATGCCCTGCACCTCGAATCTGGCGCCAAACAGCAGCGGTCCGGACCCGATAAACGCACGCGCGGGGAATTCGCGCTTGAAGTACGTCCGGTAGACGCCGTTGAACGCCTCGTAGTGCGCCACATTTGAGCAGAAGACCTGAAGGTAGACCAGGTCGTCCATCGTCATTCCAGATTTTCTGAGCGTTTCCTGAATGGAGTTGAGGACGGCGGTCGCCTCGGCTTCAGCTGTGGCGGGCACCTGCAGCTTGTCATCCACACCGATGTCGCCTGACAGATACAGCGTGTTGCCGACCTGCACCGCCGCGCTGAACGGACCCGCTGTGGTGTCGGCGACCGTGCGCGGCTCAAAGTAGCGACGTTCTTCCTCAGGAGGCTTGGCTCCGGTGCAACTCGCCACGGCCAACATGGTTGCAAGGAGTGTCAGTGTCTGGATCTTCATCGATGCCCTCCGGCGGACTGGACGCCGCCTGTCGGAGGTCACTCTAGC
>CAZAZR010000146.1:0-9994 GCA_964489685.1 uncultured Solibacteraceae bacterium
GGGCGGGGCGGTCAGATTGAGGGTTGAGGAGTGAGCGATTGAGGATCCTCAATCACTCACTCCTCAATCCTCAATTTCTTCCCTTCCACCTACATCCTCACTGCCACCCAATCGGCGACGATCTTCGGGCTCGCGTTCCGGTCCAGCGCCGCCTGACCCCGCGCCACAACGCCGAACGCGGTGACCACGCGATCAGGGGGATACGCGCGCACCAGTTCGCGAAGGTCTTCCTCACGCTCGGTGTTTGCCAGCACCGCCGTGCCGACGGCCGATGTCGTGAGCGTGCCAATGTCGCGCAGCAGCGACGACACGTGCGCCAGCCGGATGGCCAGCGATTCGCGGGCACGACGATGTTTGGGCGATTTGGCCATCTCTGCGGCCGCTTTCAGTTTCGCGTCGAGCGGCTGAGCGGCGGCCGTCCTGATCAGGTCCATCGCCAGCGCGCGATCGCCTTCCAGTTCGGCGCCGTCGAGCGCGAGCGCCCGTGAGACGCTGCCTCCGGCCAGTGCGGCGCGCATCCGCGCCGAGGCCGCATCAAGGCCGTGACGGCCCTGCAGCACCTGCGCCACTTCGCTGTCAGCCAGCACACCAAACCGCACACGTCGGCAGCGCGACAACACAGTCGGACGCAGGGCGTCCGGGTAGGCGGAAATGAGGATCAGGATCGCGGCCGGAGGGGGTTCTTCAAGCGTCTTGAGCAGCGCATCCTGCGCCTGCACGCTGAGGGCATCGGCCGGGTCGATGATAAACACGCGGCGGCGCCCTTCAAACGGTCGATAGCCCACCAGATCGAGCACACGTTCGCGGATGGACTTGATCGAGATGGAAGCGATCTCGCCGTTGTCCACTTCGACCACATCCGAGAACTGGCCCTTGTCGATCCGCACGCACACACTGCATGTGCCGCAGGCCACGCCCTCGAGGGCGACCGGGCAGTTGAGCGTTTGCGCGAGCGTCCGCGCCATCGTGTGTTTGCCCACGCCTTCAGGCCCGGCAAACAGCAGGGTCTGCGGGACGCGGCCGCGGCCCACCGCCTGCCGGAGCAGCGCCTGCACGCGCGCATGACCGACGGGTGGTGGACGTGTCATGACGAAAGGAAGTGGCGGGGTCGACGAGACTCGAACTCGCGACCTCTGGCGTGACAGGCCAGCGTTCTAACCAACTGAACTACGACCCCGCAAAATGGGCGATACAGGATTCGAACCTGTGACAGCCGGCGTGTAAGGCCAGTGCTCTACCGCTGAGCTAACCGCCCGTGCCGACAACCGGACGATTATCCCACCGTCGCGGCCCCGTGACAAGGACGAACTCGAGTCCAGGGTCCAGGGTCCAGGGGCCGGAGCTAGACCTTCATCCAGAGTAGCGCAAACACTGCGATCAGGCCCACGACGCTTCGGTACTCCCGATTCTGGCCGAAGGCGCGTTGCGTGCTGAACCGGCGCACCACTTCCCCGGCGCGGCCTTCGCGATACGCCGCGTATTCGCCGGCGAACTTCGCGTCGAGCGTGGCTTCTTCCGAACGCATGGCCGCAACGTACGTCACCAGAAAATACGCAAGGACCAGGACCGCTGTCCCGACGCTTGCCGCCGCAATGCCGAACCCGATGGCCATAATGGCCGATCCGACGTACAGCGGATGCCGCATCAGCCGGTAGGGGCCCGACCGCGTCACCTCGCGACCCTTTTCGATATGGCCGGCCGCCCACACTCGGAGCGACTGGCCGGCCAGGGCCACCGCCGCCCCAACCAGGAGCGATCCGATCGTCGGTGTGGCCAGCCAGAACGCCAGGCCGAACGACGCAAACCCAAGCGGCACACGCCATCGGGCCAATCCCCTCAACATCAGCGGGCTCCCAGACGGCGGGCAATCGCCTGCGTCACCTCATCCACCGTCACATCGCCCAGGCACCATGTGGCCGGCCGATGACACAGGCGTTTGTAGTGGCAGTCGCAAGACTCGTAGCGGCTGATCGACACGTCGCGATCATCCCACGGCCCGTTGCGCGCCGGTGAGGTGGGGCCAAAAAGCGCGACGATGGGCGTCCCGGTGGCGCCCGCAATATGCAGCGGCCCGGTGTCGCCCGAGAGGAAGAGCTTCGCGGCGCGGGCCATCGCGACCAGATCCGCAAGTGTGGTCGCCGGCGCACACAGGGCCACGCCCCCGGAGCCGGCCACCACCGCCTGCGCGACGGCCTGCTCACCGGGCCCCCACAACACCACCGGGGTCCAACCGTAGGTGGACCGAATCACGCGAGCAACTTCACCGAACAACTGCGGTGGCCAGCGTTTGTTCGGCCAGGCGGCGCCGGGGTTGATCACCGCGAAGTCATCGACGCCCTGTGCGCGCAGCGCCTCAAGGGCCGGCGAGGGCGTCTTGGCCAGTGGGAAACGCGGTAGACGTGTCGGGGTCCCGGAGTCCAGATGTCCAGGGGTCAGGTGGCGCACGAGCGCAAGATTCTTTTCGATAACGTGGCGTCCCTCTCCGACGGTCACGGCTTCCGTGTAAAACACACGTGCCGCAGGTTCACGCAGCGCGGCCCGGTCAAAGCCGACCACGCGGCGAGCACCAGACCCACGCGCCAACGCCGCCGATTTCAACAACCCCTGCAGATCAATCGCCAGGTCGTACTGGCGGGCGCGCAGCTCCTGCGTGACCGACCACCAGCCGCCGGCCGTGCGCCGCCCGAGCACGATGATGCGGGCGAGCATCGGTACGAGCCTGAGCAATTCCTGGTGTGCCTGCTCCACGACCCAGTCGATCTCGGCGTCCGGCCACGCCTCCCGCAGGGCGGCGACCGCCGGCAAGGCATGAATGAGATCGCCAAGCGACCCGAGCCGAACGATCAGGATGCGAGCGGGCGCCGGCATGCTCATGCCGACGCGGAACCGCCGAGCCTGGCCAGCAGTGCCTTGGTGGAATGGTTCTTGGGATCGCCGACGATCGCCACCCGGCCGCCGTACGCGCGCACGGTCTCGCGTTCGGGCACCGTGTCGACGGTGTAGTCGGTCCCTTTGCAGTGCACATCAGGCCTGAGCATCAACAAGAGCCGATCCACCGTCGGGTCGTCGAAGAGCACCACGTAGTCGACACACGCCAGCGCGGCCACCAGCTCGGCGCGCGCACCTTCATGCAGGATCGGACGCCCCTCGCCCTTGAGGCGACGCACGGATTCGTCGGAGTTGATCGCCACGACCAACCGATCCCCTTCCGCCCGCGCGCCCTGGAGGTAGCGCACGTGGCCCACGTGCAGCAGATCAAAACAGCCGTTGGCAAAGGCGACGGTCATCCCCGCGCGCCGGTCGGCGGTGATCTGCGCGAGCAGTTCGGCGTCAGTCAGCACATTCGACATGGTTTCCACAGAAGGGGACGGGTGTCGATCTGTGGAAAACTCGAAAGCGAACGACCTCTGAGACCTCAGAGGTCGTTCGGCGTGAGTTTTCCACACATCGACACCCGTCCCCTTCATTTGACTGCGTCCAGGAGTTCTGCGGCCGTGACGGTCGCAGTGCCGCGCTTCATGACCACGAGGCCACCGGCGTAATTGGCCAACCGAGCCGCCTCCGCAAACGTCGCGCCAGAGGCCAGCGCCAACCCGAACGTGGCGATCACGGTGTCGCCGGCACCGGTCACGTCGGCAATTTGATCGGAGCCCACAATGGGAATGTGATCGGTCGCGCGACCGGGCTCAAACAAGGCCATCCCCCGGCTGCCCCGCGTGATCAACACCGCCCTCGACTGCAACTTTCGCAACAGCGCGCGGCCGGCCTTCTCAAGCGCCGCCGGGTCATCGCCAATCGACACGCCGAGCAGGGCCTCGACCTCGGGTTCATTGGGTGTGCACGCCGTCACCCCACGGAATCCCGCGAGTCCGTACCGGGAATCCACCAGGATCATCGGCACACGCCCCACGTACGTGGGGTCAACCGCCCTGGCTCCGGCGCGAAGACGGTCGCCGCGGCCCGCGGCCTTCGCTTCCGCGCGGGCGATCAGCTCCGGCGTATACAGACCGCTCCCGTAGTCGGAGACGATGACGACGTCGGCGTTGGCGAGGGCGGCCGCCAACGCGTCTTCAACGCGACGCACCACGGTCGCGCGCTGCCGGGCCGACATGGCCTGACCGGCGCGATCGATCCGCACCACCTGCTGCTTCGCCGAGTGCACGCCACCGGCCAGCACCCGGGTTTTGACCGGCGTCACATATCCGCGCACGCGCGCAACACCTCGCGTATTCGCACGCGACGGCATGGCCTCGAGCAGGCGGCGCCCGGCATCGTCGCGGCCCACCGCGCCTACCACTTTCACGCGCGCACCCAGCGCCACCACGTTGTTCGCCGCGTTGCCGGCGCCGCCAGGCAGCACCTCCGTCGTGTCGTACTTGAGGATCAGCACCGGTGCTTCGCGCGAGACACGTTCGACCTGTCCGTACAGGAACTCGTCGGCGATAAGGTCCCCGGCCACCACCACACGCGCGCGAGAAAAGCGCGCAATGAGATCCGCGTACCGCTGGGTGTCTTCGCGGGTCATAGGCGCCGCTCTCCTTCAGACAGGATGAGTACTGTCGCTTCCATCAGGTTCATGGCCACCGGCGTCCCCGCCGGCACACCGGCGTCCGGGCGGCGCACGTCGCGTTCGCCGTGGCCGGTCTGTACCAGAATACCGCGCGCCCCGACGGCGGCGGCCATCATCACATCGATGTCGCGGTCCCCGACGACCCACGACCCGGCCAGATCAATGTCCCAGCGCGCGCACGCCGCGTCGATCATGCCGCGGCCGGGTTTACGGCACGCGCACGGACCGCGCATCGCCACCGCCACCGCTCGCGGATGATGCGGACACAGGAACCAGCCGTCCACGACCGCGCCAGACGCCTCCAACGTGCGATCGAGCGAGGCATGCAATGCGTGCACAAACGGCTCATCGAACAGTCCAAGGCCAATACCACCCTGGTTCGTCACGACACACACGAGGTACCCGGCGCGATTCAGCAGCCGGATCGCGTCCATCGTCCACGGAAACCACTGCACGTCTTCGCGCCGATCGAGGTACCCGACCTCGTCGATCATCGTGCCATCGCGATCGAGGAACACCGCGCGACGATTCACTGCCCGCCGCCCTTGTCGGGCCGGTCGAGGTGCTGCGACACGGCGGCGACGACCGTCTCCACATCGATGCGTTTCATGCAGCGGTGGTCAATCGGGCAGTCGCGCAGGTGACACGGCCGGCAGAACACGTCGGCCGTCAGCACGGTGCTATGGCCAAGCGGACGGGTGGCACGTTCGTCGGTTGGGCCGAATATCGCAATCACCGGTCGCCCAAGTGCGGCGGCCACATGCATCGCTCCCGAATCGTTGGACACAAACACACGGCACCTCGATGCCACACCCACCAGACTGCCGAGATCGGTTCGGCCCACGAGATCCAGCACCCGTGATTGCGTCTCGGGCGCGTGCGATCGGAGCCAGGATTCTATCGCACGCAGACTGGGGCGGTCGTGCGCCGCGCCAACCACCACACACGTGACACCGTGACCGCGTACCAGTTGGGCCATGACCGCCGCCATGCGCTCGGGCGGCCACTGCTTCGCCTGGCCATAGGCGGCGCCAGGCGCCACACCCACCAGCGGAGCGTCAGGCAATACGCCGGCACGCGAGAGCAGTGTGGCGGCGGCCGCGAGACTGCCGGTCGACGCCACCAACGCCGGGGCCCGGTCGTCACAGGGAATGCCCAGACCGCGAACCACGCCGCGATAGTAGTCGGAATGATGGGGGCCCGAAGCCGCGCGCACACTTCGGCGCGTGAGCAGCCACCCGCGCGCGCTTCGAGCGATGCCCCAACGCTGCGGGATGCCAGCGCGACGCAGCGCCCACGCCGACCGAAACGAATTCGGGAGCAGGATGCCGAGATCAAAGGCCCCCTCACGCAAGGCCACGACCGCATCACGCGGCGACGGTGGCAGCACCAGGACGGCGTCGGGCCGCACGCCGGTGTCTTCGCGAAAGAGCGCCGCCACTGCCGCAGGTGCGGCGACCGTCAACGACGCCGAGGCGAAGTGCATCCGCAGCGCTGCCATTGCCGGCAAGGCCAGCACGGTGTCGCCCAGCCAGTTCGGCGCGCGTACCACCACGCGACGGACGATCGGCTCCACTGCCGCTTTCATGACGAAATCTCGCGGTCGGCGTTGTCGTCAGGGCCAGGGTCCGATTCGGGGTCTGGCCCTTGAGGGAACATCCCGGCCATCGGTGCATCATCGTCGCGCCAACGCCGGTGCATCCAGAGCCAGAGCTCGGGCTGGCGCCGCACGTACATCTCCAGCACGTCGGTGCAGCGCTGCGTGAGTTCCACGACCGGGTCTGGGGCGTCCGCGCGGGGCAATTCGATGGGATGTTCGTAGACGATGCGGCAGGTGCCGTCGGCCGCGGGGATCGCGAACAGCGGGATCACTGCGGCGCCCGTGCGCAGGGCGAGCGCGCCGACGGCCGAGGTGGTGGCGGCCGGCCGGCCGAAGAACTGAACCGACACGGCATCGGCCGGCTGAATGTGCTGGTCAATCAGAATGGTGACGCAGTCGCCGGCATTGAGGGCCCGCAGCACCCGCCGAACGGCGCCCCGCCGATAAATGACCTGGTTGCCCGTCCTGGTCCGCGTGCGTTCCAGCAGGGTCTGCAATTGCGGGTTGTCGAGCTTGCGCGCCAGCACGAACATCGGCGGCAGGATCAACGGATGGGCCAGCCCGAAGACCTCCCACAAACCGAAGTGCCCGGTCACCAGCAACACCCCTCGGCCCGTGGCCAGGGCCTCGCGCACACGTTCCTCCCCCTCGAAACTCACGCGCGCGCGGATCTGTTCGGGGCTCAGCGTGCTGAATTTGAGCAACAGGGTCAGCGACCGGCCGAAATGCGCAAAGGTCTGGCGGGCGATGCGGCGGCATGCCACAGGAGATCTTGATGGAAACGCCGCCTGCAACTGCCGCACGGCGAGGCGACGATGGCCCGCATCGATCGCCCAGAAGATGTGACCGATGCCGGCGCCAAGCAGACTGACGGCCCGGTCGGGCCACGGCGCGACCAGGGCTCGGACGAGGACGACGATGCCGTACTCGAGACGATGCCGCAGCGAGGGCGCGCTCACGCCGGCACCGCCGGCGGGTTGAGTCGGGTGCGAGCGGAGTGGAGACGGGCCGCCAGCCACGCCGTGAAGACGCCGGCCGGTTCGATGGCGACGTGCATGGGCCACTCGTAGACGGACACACCCAGTGGACGCAGCGTGCGCAAGCGCGCGGCGTCTTTGCTGGTGGTGAGGACGCCGACGGCCCCACCGGCGCGAACCTCGCGCGCCAGGCGCGCAAGGTCCGCGCGGGTGTACCGATAGTGGTCGCCGGGGCCCCATGCGCCGGCGACGAGGTAGCCGGCGTCTTCGACCGCGCGCGTGAATCGCGCGGGGCCGGCGATGCCGGCCAGCGCGATCACGCGCGCGCCCGGCGCGAGCGCCGGGACGCCCGTCTCGATCGAGACGGGCGTCCCGGCCTGGCGATGGAGAAAATAGGGGGACGGGTGTCGATCTGTGGAAAACTCGCCGCCGGAACGCGAGTTTTCCACAGATCGACACCCGTCCCCGATGATCACATCCGCGCGGTCGAGCGCCGACACAGACTCGCGCAGTCGGCCGAGCGGCGCCCGCCGGCCTTGCAGGTCGGCGGGCGTCACGAGCACCACGTCGACGTCGCGCGCCATCTGCCGGTGCTGAAACCCGTCGTCCAACACGAGCGACGTGGCACCCAGAATGTGGCGGGCGAACGCGCCGGCGATGGCCCGCTGTTCGCAGACCAGCACCGCCACACCGGGAAGCTGACGGGCCAGCATCAGCGGTTCATCGCCGGCACGATCGAGATCGGCCAGGATGTGGCGACCGTCAGAGACCACCACCACGCCTTCAGCCGCGTGCCGTCGCCCGTAACCCCTTGAGAGAATTGCCGGCCGTTCGCCCATCTCAAGAAGCAGCCGGGCGATCGCGGCCACCGTGGGCGTCTTCCCCCGCCCGCCGAACGCAATATTCCCGACCGAGATCACGAAAGGGGACGGGTGTCGATCTGTGGAAAACTCCGGGCAGCCCGGAAAGGCACCTGCGCCAGAGTTTTCCACAGATCGACACCCGTCCCCCTGTGAGCCCCGATCGCCCATCAAGACCGCCGCACCAGTCGCGGTCCTGGCGGCGGCAGCAGGGCGGCAACGGCCACCAGGGTGCGGGTCTTCGCACCGCGATTGGCCTCGACGATCTCGCGAGCCGCGGCGCCTAGCCGCGCGCGTTCAGCCGCGTCGCTCAGCAGACGCGCCCACACCTCACCCAATTCGGTCGCGTTTGCCACCTGCACGGCCGCGCGGCGTCCCAGGAAGGCCTCAGCGATTTCTGCAAAGTTCTGCATGTGTGGCCCGAACACAATCGCCTTGCCGTGGACGGCAGGTTCCAGGATGTTGTGCCCGCCATAATCCACAAGGCTTCCGCCCACAAACACCGCCGTCGCCACCTGGAACAGATGCGCAAGTTCACCAATCGAGTCCAGCACCACCACATCGGCCGCCGGCTCTGTGTCGACAATCAACTCCGTACGGCGCGCCACGCGCAGGCCCTCGGCCCGGACAAGGCCGACCACCTCATCGAACCGCTCAGGCTTGCGGGGTGCGATGATCAGCAGGGCCGATGGATACGCCCGTCGCACCACCCCAAACGCCGACAACGCTGCCGCCTCTTCGCCCTTCACGGTGCTGGCCGCCATGAGCACCGGGCGCGCCTCAGGCATGCGGAAGAAGCGCAGCACACGCCCCGCACCGCGACCCGCGACGGCCGTCGGCGATTCAAGGGAATCAAACTTCAGGCTTCCCGTCACCGTCACGCGGGCCGGATCCGCGCCGATATCGACGATGCGCCGGGCCGACTCATCGCTCTGCATGCAAAATTGATCGACGTCGGACAACACGCCCCGGAAGAACCCCCGAGCCATGCGATACCGCGGATACGAACGTGACGATATCCGCCCATTCGCCATCATCGTCTTCACGCCGGCCTTGCGGCAGGCCCGCAACAGGTTCGGCCAGATTTCGGTCTCCATCATGATGAAGAGCCTGGGGCGCACCAGGCGCAGCGTCCTCGACACGAACGGCTGGAGATCGAACGGAAAGAAAAATACCGCGTCCACGTCCGACAGGCGCTCGCGGGCAATCTGCTGCCCGGTCATCGTCGTGGTCGAGAGAAAAATTCTGAGGTCTGGATACCGATCCCGCAGTTCGGGAATCAGGGCACGCGCCGTCAGCGCTTCTCCGACCGACACGGCGTGAATCCAGATCGATTCATCGCCGTCCAGGTTGAAGCTGACGGGCAGGACGCCCATCCGCTGCCCCAGGCTCCCCACGTATTTTCGATACCGGATGGCCTGGTACAGGAACCAGGGCGACAGGACAAGCGCCAGGACGACGACGGCGATGGAGTAGAGGACGTGCACAACACTGGACAATATACGTCTTATAATCGTTGACCATGGCGATCAAGGTGGGTATCAACGGTTTCGGCAGAATCGGGCGCAACATCATGCGGGCGGCGATGGCGTTTGACGACATCGACATTGTGGCGGTCAATGACCTGACCGACGCGGCGACGCTGGCCCACCTGCTCAAATACGATTCGATTCTCGGCAACCTCAAAGCGGAGATCAGCGCGTCAGCCGAAGCGATTACGGTGGACGGCGATTCGTTCAAGGTGCTGGCGCTCAAAGACCCGGCCGCCCTTCCATGGAAGGACCTGGGCGTGGATGTGGTGTTTGAAGGCACGGGGCGCTTTACCAACCGCGAGGACGCGGCCAAGCACCTGACGGCAGGCGCCAAACGGGTCATCATCACGGCTCCGGCGAAAAAGCCCGATGTGACGGTGGTGATGGGCGTCAATCACGAGTCCTACGACCCGGCCGCACACCACATCATCTCGAACGCCTCCTGCACCACGAAC
>CAZAZR010000147.1:0-9918 GCA_964489685.1 uncultured Solibacteraceae bacterium
CGCTCTAGCACCTCGCGCGCGCGGCACTACGTGTAGGCATTGTGTGACGCTATCCCACCTGATCGATCAGGCCAAAAAAGCGGGGCAAACCAGACGCAGTCGGTGGGGCCGCGCGCGAGGTGATTTCTCCCGGACTGTTTCTCGACTGGTCGGCGCGCGCGACGGCCGTTCAGAGCGTGGCGGTGGTGCGTGGCTGGTCCCCCAACTTCACCGGCAGAAGTGGTGCCGTCTCCGACGAGCCGGAGCGCTTCTCCGGTGCGGCGGTCAGTGGGCAGTACTTCACCGCCCTCGGAGTGGCGCCTGCACTCGGCCGCACCTTGACTCCAGACGATGACCGGCCGGGAGTGCCAACCAGAGTCGTGCTGAGCGATCGGTTGTGGCAGCGGCGTTTTGCGGCAGACGCCTCGGTGGTGGGCCAGGCGATCTATCTTGATGGTCAGACTGTCGACGTCGTCGGCGTCATGCCATCGTCGTTTCAAGGCGCGGTGATCGACGCCGACATCTGGAGCGCCACGCGCATCGATCCGGGCAACGCGCCCAGAGGCATGATTTTCCTGCGTGCGATGGCACGACTGGCGCCCGGGGTGTCGTTGGCGCAGGCGCAGGCATCGTTTGACACACTGCAGCAGCAGATCCTGACTGAGGATCCTGAGCTTGAAGGTGCTCGCGCGCGCGTGGTATCGCTTCACGCAGACCTCGTTGGTCCCGTGCGTCCGCTGCTCCTGGTGCTGGCCGGCTGTGTGGGGATGGTGCTGCTGATTGCGTGCGCAAATGTCGCCAGCATCCTGTTGGCGCGTGCGGTGCATCGACGCGGTGAGATCAGTGTCCGTATGGCGTTGGGTGCGGATCGCCCGCGGCTCATTCGTCAGATGCTGTTGGAAAGTGCAGTGCTGGCTGCGGTCGGTGCCGTCGCCGGCCTGGCCCTGGCTGCGGCGGGAATTGCAGTGCTGGTGGCCCTCGCACCGGCGTCTGTGCCGCGGCTCCAGGAGATTCGGATCGAGCCCGCAGTGCTCGTCTTCGCGACGACGATTGCCGTTCTCTCTGCATTGGGGGCTGGACTTGCGCCAGCGCTGGGCGCCACCCGTGCGGCGGCGATGGACGGCATGCGTGAGGGCGGACGTGAAATCCACGGGACCGGCGGACTGCGGCGCGCGCTGGTGGTCGCCGAGGTCGCCGTCGCGATGACACTCGTGATTGGCGCGGGTCTGTTTGTGCAGAGTCTGATTCGATTGCAGGCCGTTGACCTGGGCTTCCGTCCATCAGGACTCCTGGTCGCGTCCATCTCCCCACCGCGCGGAACGTATCAGGGGCCAGACGCGATACGTGACTTGTTTGATCGCACGCTGACCCGCGCGTCGCTGCTTGGCGGTGTCGAGGCCGTCTCGCTGACGTCGATGTTGCCGCTCAGTGGCGGCGATATCAACCTGACCTTCGCAATAGAAGGGCGACCAGAGCCGCGAACACCAAGAGAGGCGCCGGTGGCGTCGTACCGCGCCGTCAGCACGACCTATTTCGACACCATGGGCATGTCGATGCTGTCCGGGCGCCCGCTCGGTGCGGACGATCGCGCGGCAACGGCCAGCGTCGCTGTCATCAACGAAGCGCTCGCGCGTCGCTACTGGGAGGGCACCTCCCCGATAGGGGCCCGGCTGCTGATGAGCGGCGAGGAGTTGACGGTGATTGGTGTGGTGACCGACATCCGGCATACCGGCCCCGCGACTGCGGCCGACGGGGAGCTGTATGTGCCGTACACACAGATTCCTCCCAGGGCGGCGACGTTGGTGTTGAGGACCGCAGGCGACCCGGCGGCGCTCAGCGCCTCCGTACGCGCGATGATGCGTGAGGTGGATCCCCTGTTGCCGCTCGGCACCGTGCGGCCAATGACGACACTGGTGGCAGACCGTATTGCGCAACCACGTTTTATGGCGACGTTGCTCACGTGGTTTGCGGCGGTTGCGGCCATTCTCGCGGTGATGGGGGTGTACGGGCTTTTGGCGTTTTCGGTGACCCAGCGCACGCGCGAGATTGGTGTGCGCATGGCACTGGGTGCCGGCCGTGCGTCGGTGGTCGGGATGGTGGTCCGGCAGAGTCTCGGTGTGGTGGGGGCTGGGATCGTCATCGGTGCCGCGGCGGGTGCTGCGTTGTCACAGACGATCAAGTCGCAACTGTTCGCGGTTGACGCCGGCGATCCCTGGACGATCGTGGTGATGGCCGTGCTCATGCTGGCAGCCTCATCGGTCGCCAGCTATTTTCCGGCGCGTCGCGCGTCGCGGGTGGATCCCGTCGTGGCGTTGCGCAACGACTGAGTTGGAGCCCCGAGGCTTCAACTTCGGGCAAAAGGAGGTTGATGTGGTGAAACTGTTGCTGTTATGTGGGGTCGTGTTGATGATGGCAGTGCCGGCTGCGGCGCAGGAACAGATGGGCCCGCCGCCCGAGTTGCGGAAGAACCTGGACGCCTTCCAGAAGGGTGTGAACGCGACCGTCGTGGAGTACGAGGCGATGGGCAAGGCCACGTTCTCCCCGGCGTTTTACAAGAGCCAGACCCCGGCGCAACGGGCGGCCGCGTTCACACAGATGCGCGCCGACTTTGGCACGGTGCAGTTCGGGCGGGTGGAACGTAACGGCCCGGATGCGCCGCTTCTCGATGGCAATCACCGGGTGAACGGGATTTGGACGGGACTTGCCCGTTCGGCCGGGGACCTGTTAACTTACAAAGGTTCGCCCGGTCGGCCCGACCCTTGCTGGGACGTCGTTCAACGGTAGGACAGCAGACTCTGACTCTGCTTATTGGGGTTCGAATCCCTGCGTCCCAGCCAATTCCAACCTCGATCAGTTCAACGGCTTAGCGGGATGCTCCGCTTCGGCGTCTTCAACCGGTTCGGCGCCGTGTGCGAATGGTGTGCGAATAACGCCTTCCATGCGGGCAAGTGCGCGGGCAAGCCGGACGGGGGTGCTCGCCACGTAGCGGCTCGTGGTAGTGATGTTGGCGTGGCCGGGGAAGTCGCGCACGTCGTGTGACTCGGCACCGGACTCGAGCAGCCGACAGGCGAACTCGCGACGCAGATCGTGGAACCGTAGTCCGGTGATGCCCGCACGCCTGCAGGTGGCACGCCATACCGTATGAGACGTGCCCACCTGCTCGCCGACTTCGTTGCCAAACACGTACGCGGCTGGAGGAAGGTCGGCGCCGTCGGGTGCGTGCTGCCGCATGGCCAGCTCGGCGCGCAACCTGGGGCCGATCGGGATCGCTCGGCGCGTGTCTCCATCTTGACCACGGTCACGCTGTGCGTACCCGAACCCTCGGAAGTACGCAGAAATTGCCATCGCGGCGGGCTTTCGATGTCGTCGTCGCTCAGCTATCGTCCGCGTCACCCGGAGCAGGGAGTCCTGTCACAGATTGTGCGCGATCACTACGAGACGTTTCGCGCGCACGTGGAACAGGCGCGCGACGGGCACGGTCTGCCGCGGTTCGTCGCGTTCTTGTGCGAAGGCAGAGGGTTCTGTTCCAGTTGTGGTGGACGCCGTATGACCGAGCGCGCGGCGCATCTGGTGGACTATGTCTTTCCGGATGTACCGGTACGACAGTGGGTGCTGACGTTGCCATCGCGGGTGCGGTACGTCCTGGCGTGGGACCATGCCCTGTGTCGGGCAGTCATTGCGGTGTATGTGCGGGCGGTCCTTGGCTGGTACCGTCGGCAGGCTCGGATGCGCGGCATCGCGGATGGTCGGGGTGGGGCTGTCGTGATCGTGCAGCGTTTTGGATCCGCGTTGAACCTCAACGTGCAGGTGCACGCGATGGTGCTCGACGGCGTATTCGCGCGCGATGTGGCCGGCGTCGTGCGGTTTCACGCGGTGTCGCCGGATGCACCGCCAGACCTGTCGACGCTGCTGGTGACCATAGCGCGACGGATTCAGCAGCTATTGGTACGACGCGGGATCGCGGACGACAGCGATGGCGGGGATGTCGATCCGTTTGCGGACGATGCGCCCACGCTGGCCGGGTTGGCGGCGTCGTCGGTGCGCGGCGTGGCGGCATTGGGGCCTCGGGCCGGACGACCGGTGCGGCGGTGGGGCAGGATCGTGTGCGCCTGTCCTCGGACGGCCAGATGGTTCTGGACTTGCGCCGGCGGTGGGCGGATGGGACGACGCAGTTGGTGTTTGATCCGGTCGAGTTCCTGGAGCGCCTGGCGGCGTTGGTGCCCCGGCCCCGCATCAATTTGATTCTGTACTACGGGGTCCTGGCACCGCGCGCGGCGTGGCGCGAGGCGGTGGTACCGGCGACGGTGGATGACGACGTGAGCGCGCCGGATGCGGCGCGGATGACGCTGGTGGCGCTGATTCGTGATGCGGCGGTCGTCTCGCGCATCCTGATAATTCGGGGTTATGTCACCGAAACACCCACTTCATACGGACTATCGGCCTGATACCGTGCGGGCCCTCAGCGGTTTTCCGTTTGCTGTCAATGGCCGCGTTGCCTCACTTGGGACGATGACATTCACGCGCCGATAGCGATTTGCTGATCGCACCCCGCGGTCTCTGACGCCGGCAGCCGGACGCGCACAAGGCACCCGCGGCCGTTCGGACCATCTGTAATGTCAATGGTGCCGCTGTGGCGTTCGACGATGGTCTGGGCAATCGAGAGGCCCAGACCGCTGCCATCGGGCGCCAACTGCCTGGCGTGGGCCCCACGATAGAACCGATCGAACACACGGTGCCGTTCGTCGGCAGGGATACCTGGGCCCGAATTGATGACCTCCAGCAGGACGGCCAGGCCGGCGGCCGGCGTCTCGGCATCGATGGCGAGACGAATGCGGATCGCGCCGCCGCAGGGTGTGTATTTTATGGCGTTGTCAATCAGGATGACGGCGAGACGTCGGAGTGATTCTCGGCTGCCTCTGATCAGCACTGGTGTGTCGGGACGGTCACGTTGCAGATCTAATCTCTGTTGACGCGCCAGCACGCTCACGTCTCGAATAGCGTCCTCAATCGTCGGGCGCAGGTCGACGAGTGAGGAGTCTGGCTCCTCCACGCCGGCGTCCGCACGAGCCAGGACAAGCAGGTCGCCTACGAGTGTCGTCATACGCTCGGTCTGGGCCAACACGACGGTCAACGCGTCGCGGTATTCGTCGGCGGTCCTCGGTCGGCCGAGCGCCAGTTCGGCCGTCGTGCGAGCCAGCGACACGGGCGTGCGCAGTTCGTGTGACGCGTCGGCCGTGAACCGGACCATGTCGTCGAAAGCCCGTTGCAGTCGCGTCAGCATGTCATTGAAGGTCACCGCCAATCGCCGCAATTCGTCGTCGGCCGGCGGCACATCAACTCGCCTGTCAAGGTGGCGAAGCGAGATCAGTCGGGCGTCGCGTGTCATGCGATCGACCGGCGACAGTGCCCGTCCGCTCAGCCAGAATCCACCCAATCCGGCGAGCGCCATCACCGTTGGGACCAAGCCGGCCAGCAGCCACCCGAATCGGCTCAGTGCGGCGTACTCGGTGCCCATCGGCAGGGCAGCGGTGATCCGATACCGATGCCCGCCGACCTCGACGTCGGTTGCCAGGGCGCGATACGGCTGATGGCCAACAGTGCGTGCCACCACCTGCAATGCGGTGGCGGTTGAAAGGGGAGGCGTCATTTCGGCCCACCCGGTGATTGCCGGGCGGCATAACACGCGGCCCGTCTCGTCCAGAACTTCAAGCAGCGCGTCACCGCCTGTCAGATCGGCGAACTCGCGAAATTCGTCATGCAGTTCTTCGGTGGGCAGTTCGCGTTGTATGGCTTCAATGAAGTGTCGCGTGCCATCGATCCGGGCGGCCAACGCTTCGTCGGCCGCACGGACGACGCTTGCAGAGAACAGCCACCACGCGCCTGCGGCCAGCGTCAGCGTGGCAAGGGCGAGGACGCCGAGGTAGCCCGCAGTCAGTCTGGCTCGGATCGACAGGGGCCTCATGGTTCGGCCTCTTCGCGCAGGCAGTATCCAATGCCGCGGATGGTGTGAATCAGCCGCGGATGTCCTCCAGCGTCGGTCTTGTGGCGCAAGGACTTGACGAATGCGTCCAGCCGATTACTGTTCACATCGTCTTCAGATCCCCACAGCCGGTCCATCAAGCGATCGCGCGTCACCACGCGCCCGGTGTGACGTATCAGGTACTCAAGCAGACTGAATTCAGTGCGGGTCAGGTGTACTGGCACCCCGCCACGACTGACACCGCGGGTCGAGGCGTCGAGGTGGAGATCGGCGACGCGGAGCGTCTGGTCACGGGTCGCGGGATGGCGACGCCCCAGTGCGCGCAGACGCGCGAGCAGCACCTTGAAGGCAAACGGCTTGGTGAGATAGTCGTCGGCGCCCGCGTCCAGGCCCATGACGATGTCCCCGGCGGCGTCGAGTGCGGTCAACAGCAGAACCGGGGTGTGATCGCCGTCGGTACGGAGGCGTCGAACAAGGTCGATCCCGCTCGGGCCCGGCAGCATTACATCGAAGACCATGACGGCATAGGCGGCGCCTCTGGCGAGCGTGAGCGCCGACGCGGTGTCGCCGGCGGCATCCACGAGGTGGCCTTCTTCGGTCAGGCCCCGCTGCACCAGCTCCCTCATGCGCACATCGTCTTCGACCAACAGAATCTGCACACCAGCCATCCTAATGCCTGCAACCCGACATTCAGGTGATCTTCAGGTGCGTGTGCTGCAATCAGATGAGGAGTGTTTATGACCAATCTGATCCGAACCGTGACTGCTATCGCCTTTGTGCTCTGTCTGTTGAATGCCGCACCCACGTTGGATGCCCAGTCGTCTGCCGCCAAGCCGACTGCGGCCCCGAAAGCGCAGGCCGCGCCGGCGAAAGTGACGTTGCCCCCAGCCGTTGACGCCGCGTTCAAGAAGGCGTACCCGAACGCCACCATCAAGAATGTGTCGAAAGAAACTGAAGACGGCAAGATGGTCTACGAGATCGAAAGCATGGACAACGGCATGGCGCGTGACCTGGTGTACCTGGCCGACGGGACCGTCGTGTCGTATGAGGAAGGCATCACCGTGGCCAGCGTTCCCGCCGCTGTGAGCGCGTCGGTCAAGGCACGTTACCCGACGTCCACGATCACGGTGGCCGAGAAGCTGTTTGAAAAGGGCGCCATGAACTACGAACTCACCCTGAAGGGGGCCGCCGTGGCGTCTGTGACCCTTGCGCCTGATGGCACCTGGATCTCACCGGCGATCAAGAAGTAGCCCTCAAAGGAAAACGCTCATGCGTATACCCGCGTTGCTGGTCCTCGTGCTGGTCGGCAACGTCGGACTGCTGGCGCAAGTGCGACCCGAGGGGCTGACCCTTGACGCGGCCATTGCGCGCGCGATGGCCGCCAACCCCACGATCGCGGCGGCGCGTTTGCAGCGGGCCGTGGACGTCGCGGGCCTGGCGGTCGCGGCCGAACGGCCGAACCCAGAAATCGCCTATGAGTGGTCGAAGGAAACGCCCCGGCAATCAGTCAGTGCGGCCATACCCATCGAACTCGGGGGGAAGCGCCGGCGCCGCATCGACGTCGCGACGGCGGGGATCGCCGCCGGAGCAGCGGATGTAGCCCGGGTCGTCAGTGACGTGCGCAACGACGTACGCCGCGCGTACTTTGCTGCAGTGGCGGCCGAGCGCCTCGTGCAGATTGCCGATGACGTCCTTGCGCTGGCCACTCGGGCGCGCGATGCCGCGGCTGAACTGTGACAATGAGAAACTGGCCTGTCAAGGTGCATGCTACGAGGTGTCAACGCGCGGTAGAAATGTCCCCCTTCTTCGCGCAATAGAAATGTCCCCTTTCCTCAAGTAGTGGCCTGTGGGCGCGGTGGGAAACTCGCCCTGGAGTGTTCCACCGCGTCCACAGGTCTCTTCAACGATTTGCGGCGCGGCAGCGCGCCCGTTCGCGTTCCTCGGCGCGCGTGTCGCGCCGCCACGGATGGTCCGCGCTGGGCCGAAACACCGAGCGGGCGTTCGGCAATAGGGCCCGCGGCGGCCGCGCCGCCTTGGGCACCGGCGCGGCGATCTCCGTCCACGCCAGCCGGCGGTCGCGATAGCGGATCTCAATCGTCCCGGCGGCGTTCTCCCGCACCAGGACGGTACTCCGCGCCGGCGCGTAGGCGCTTTGGCGACCGAGCTGGAAGTGCCGCGCGTGATACTGCACGACCCAGTCGTTGGAGACCACGCGCGTGGTCTCGATCTGAAAGACCGCATCAAGGGCCGCGCGGCTCGGCGCGCGGCGATGGAAGTTCTCGGACGAGGCGGGCGCCTGGGCAAACCGCGCATTGTGATCGGCCCAATGGGTTGTCTCGAGAAAGACATTGGCCGGCGACGCCCCGCTGATCGCGAGGCGGCGGAGTGTCTTCACGAGTCGATCTTGTTGCGTCCCGTGATTGCGCTCCACACGCCCCTTCGCCTGCGGCGAGTTCGCCGCGATGATCTGAATGTCGAGTGCGCCGCACATCCGACCAAACTGCGTCACCGGCACCACGCCCGCCGCCTGTTCTCCATGCGTGGGAGCCCGCACATACACATTCTTCCAATCGGTGTAGAGCGCCAGTGGCACCCCGTGCTGCGTAATCCAGCCGCGCAAGACCGCCACGGCCGCCCAGATCGTTTCCTGGTCGCCCAGACGCCCCCACGTCCGACTCGTCGCATCGTCGACCAACGTCATCAAACAACCCTGCGGGGCGCGATCCTCGTACCACAGATGAAAACTGCCATCGAGCTGCACCAATTCTTCAAAGTGCGCGTTGCGCTCACGCCGCTGGCGATGCGGCGCCCCCTTCCGCGCGCGACTCCACAGCCCCTCGGCCAGCATCCAGCGCCGCACCGTGTCGACCGAGACCACCTCGCCGTCTTCGCTCGCCAGGTGCTCGGTCGCCAGCGTCGGCCCGAACCGCACGCCCACCGCGCCGCTGTACTTTTCGCGAATCAACGCGACCACCCGCGTGCGCTGCGCCTCGGGGCACGCGCGATTGGATCGGCGGCCGACCCCGCCATGGCGTAATCCCTTGGCCCCGCGCGCTCGATAGCGCCGCACCAACCGCTTCGCGTGTCGATAGCCGACGCGCAGCAGCACCGCCGCCGACGTCACCGTCAGCGCGCCCGCTTTCACGCGCGCCAACACTTCCACTCGCGTCAATTCCCTCGCACTCATCGCTGTCCATCCCAATCTGCGACCTCCTCAGAGATCGCCAGCGTAGGGGACATTTCTATTGGGTTAGCGAGGGGACATTACTACTGCGCTACAACATATCCTTGGTACCAAGCGGTACCACTTTCTGCCGCATGCTCGGTCACTTCGGTTCGGACTACTTCGTAGACGGCGCCCGGCGCCATGCCCGAAGTAGGGATCGAATAACGGCCGACTGCGTTTGGTCGCGCTCACTGGCGATCTGTTTCAACAACTCTGCGTAAGATCCGGGCAGACGAAGGTGCACTTGCACCGTCTTGTCGGCGGTTTGTTTGGTCGAGCCGCGTTCCGCACCGGTTTGTTTCATCCCCTTCTCCACGTCCTGGCCGTATCGAACTCCAGGGCTCGTTGGGGATTGAGCGACAGAAACTGCGAGAAGCAAATCAGGAGCCACCCTGACGCGCTGCGCCAAGTTGGGAATCCCAAGCAACGAGAGCCGAAGCTCACCGCAGAACGCTCGCAAGTTGTGTGTGGAATCACAATTATGTGCTATCACCAGCGCTGAAATCGAAGAGATGAATGAGATCCGAGCGCAGCAAACGTACCGATCGGCCACCGAAGTTGCCGCAGCCAACGAGCAGGGGCAGGCCGGCACGACCCCTGAGAAAAAGTGCCGGGCATCCGGTGAAAACGGTTGCCGATAGGCCCTGGCCACCGTCAGCGGCCTGGGCAGGAATCAACGTTCCCGAGAACGCGATCGAACCCCTGCGCGCAGACGAAGTCCTGTCGGTTCGGC
>CAZAZR010000148.1:0-9913 GCA_964489685.1 uncultured Solibacteraceae bacterium
AGGGAAAATGAGCTCGGAGGCGAAGAGGGTGGGTCGAGGCTATTCGCCTCCGAGCGCATTCTTCTTTCCAGCCTCCGTGCCCCCGTCGCGCGGCCTGGGTTTCAAGGCCGCGGCTCTTACAAGTGCGCGTCAGGCGCGACGCCCGTGATGCCCTCGGCGGCCATTTCTGCGAGCGCCGAGATCGTGGCCGTAGGGTTCGCGCCAACCGCGGTGGGGATGATCGCGCCGTCGATGACATACAGGCCGCGATAGCCGAACACCTGACCCAGCGTTGATGGGTCCGCGCTTGTGACGCCGGTGGACGCACTCACGCCAAGAGCGCAGCCGCCCAATGCGTGCACGGTGACGTTCTGACGGAAGGGCCACCACCACGTGGGTGTTGAGAGGAAGTGTCCGCCCACCTTGTCCTTGAACTGCCTGGCCGCGGCGACGATGCCGTCGTACAGCGATCGATTGTCCCTGACCGGCCAGGCGACATCGAGATGGCCGTTCTTATCCAGCGTCATGACGCCGTTGGCCTTGTCGAGTCCCATGCAGAGCAGCACGGAGGTGTTTTGTGACAAATCCCCAGCCAATATTTCACTGAAGGCCGCGCCCACGCTGCCGGTGGTCCAACCCTTCGCCCATCCCCAGAGGCGCTTGATCGCGCGTCGCACCGACCCGAACTTCAGGATGCCGGGTTTGATCCCCTCGGTAAACCAGGCGGTGAAGGCGGGGTATGAAGCGTCCTCCATGATGAACGAGTGTCCCGGTGTGGGGTTGGTGAACAGTCCGTAATCGATGCGCTGCGTGATCACCGGGCCGTAGTTCGGATTGACTTCGCGCTTTCCGTTGATCACAAACGACAGGAAGTCGCCGTTGCCCGAAAACCGTTGTCCGAGCCGGGTGCTCACGCGGGGCAGGGTCTTGTGGATGTCGCGGCATTGAAACAGCAACTCGGTTGAGCCGAGCGCGCCGGCCGAGACGACCACGCGTTTGGCGAGCAGCGAGCCAGAGGCGCGGCTGCCGGGCCGGAGGTCGTCGTAGTACACGCGGTATCCGAACGCACCATCGGCCGACGGATCGTCCTCGTGGTCGGCGTTGACCGGAACGATCTTCTCCACCAGATGTTCGGTGAGGATCTGTGCCCCATAGCGATGCTCTGCCGCGAACAGATAGTTCAGGTCGAGCGTGTTCTTGGACTGTGTGTTGCAGCCGATATCGCACTCCGCGCAATAGACACACGACGTCTGCACGGCGCCGTAGCGATTCTTGTCCTGGTGCCCAATCGCCAGCGGGTCGTTGAAGTCCTTCCCGAAGAAGACGTTGATATCCACGAGTTCCGACTTCTTGCCCATCTCCTTCGCGACAGAGGCAAACAACTCGGTTCTCGTGATGGTGCGTCGGGGATCCTGGTTGCGGGGAATCGGCCGTGCGCCAAGCACCTCCTTGGCGACGCGGTAGTAGGGGGCCAGCGCGGGTTTCTTGACGCTGGCGGGCCAGCGCTCGTCGAACACCGCTTCTGGAGGTTCCATGTAGACGTTGGCGTAGATCAGGGACCCGCCGCCTAGCCCGGCGCAGAGGACCGCGTCGATGCCTTTGTAGTTGCGCAGGTCGAACAGACCGTGGGTCTCATCGGCGGACGCGCCCATGCCTGCCTTGCGGTCTTCCTTCGGCACGTTCCAGAAGTTGCGCGCGAAGTCATGCGGCGTGCGCGGGAAGGACCCCATCGGGTAGCGCTTGCCACGCTCGAGAACCACGACCTCGCCCGGCCACTTCTTGGCCAAACGGCAGGCGCTGATGCTTCCGCCGAAACCGCTGCCGATGATGGCCGCTTCCTTCATTTCGGACATCGTTACCTCCAGTTGTGTGGACCGCGCGGCGACGATATTACAGTGAAAAGCGCACACTCGACGATGGCCTAACGCGGCTAGTCACTTTTCGGGCGGGCATGACGCCGATTCAGGTACAGGGAGTCCATCACATCTCCCTCGTCGGATCCACAAAACGCAGCGCGATCGATTTCTGGCAGGGCGCATCACATGACCGAAGTGCACGTCGCCGATGCGACCGCGGCCCTCATGGCCACCCGCGCGCGGTTGACATCGCAGCCTCGACTACCCGCCGGCGCGATCAAGGTGGGCGACGGCGCCAGGTTCAGGCGGTGGGGAGTCCCATCATGGCTTGATGGGAACAACCAGACCTCCTGCCGCCGGAGGCTGTCCTGGTGCATACTCTCGAATCATGAGAATCAGTCAGCTCGCCCCGCCCGTGGTTTCGCTTGCTCTAGGCCTGTCGGCGCTCGTCATCGGCGGCCCGTCCATCAGCGCACAGGATTGCGCCGCTACTCCCGAGAACGCGTGGCGGCTGGCGCGTGAGGCGGTCGCAACCAAAGACGCCGGCAAGGTGATGGAGCGGCTGTCACCGGCCTATCGCACGCAGAACTCGATCGAAACCGCGGTCGGTGCTTCGATGGTGATCGAGATGACCGGCTTTTCCGCCGACGGCGCCAAGACGCCCGCGGCCAAAGCCAAGATTCAAGCCACCGAGAAGCAGCTGCTGGCCGAACTGGACGCGCTGCTGAAGAAATACAAGGCGTTCACGATCAAGGAAATCGGCACGCCGCGATTCCGGCGCATGGAGGCGCCGGAAGTGGTGGCCAAGTTCGCCCCAATCGATCACGTCGCATTTGCCCGCGAGATGGAGACGTTGTTCGCCAAGGTCGAGGCTGCGTCAAAGGCCGCCGGCGGCGACTCGGAGCCGGTGAAGCTCGACGAACTCGTTGTCGGCGGCGGCGATCTCAACGCCACGCTCAGCGGTCTGAAGAACACGGGCGATACGGCCGCGGCTGCGGCCGGCAAGGTGACGATGAAGTTTCGCAAGATCGGCGGCTGCTGGCTCATCGACGGCAGGGAAGGCTAGATCGCAACGCCGACCCGCCATGAGCGAGCCCTGAGCGAAAACCGAAGGGCGAGTCGAATGGCGGTGAGGCAGGGATTCGAACCCTGGGTACAGGTTTAAGCCCGTACAACGGTTTAGCAAACCGCCGCTTTCGGCCACTCAGCCACCTCACCGGCGTGCGGGACGAATAGAGAGGATACCGTACTGGCGGCCTTGAGACCCAGGCCGCCCTACGCAAACTTCCCCAAGTGCTTCAGAGCTTGCAGCAGTCGCTGGCAGCGTCACTGAGGACCCGCAGCGGAATCGAGACCAGCCGGCTCAGCTTCTTCCGGTCGGACCCGGCTGCAGGTACCGCGCCAATCGCCTCGAGCGCGGCCTTCAGTACCTTGGCCGATGCGGGATCGGACGGCATTTCCAGTCGATAGTGCATCCAGAGCCCATCGCGGCGGGCCGCCGCCAGGCCCGACTTGCGCAGGTACGCCAGATGCCTCGACACCGCCGGCTGCGGCAGGTCCAGCGCCCCATGGATGTTGCACACGCACACCTCGCCAGCCGCGAGCAGGCCAAGAATCCTCAGTCGTGTGTCGTCGGCCAGGGCGCGAAACAACTGCTCCAGAGCCGGTAATGCGGGGGTCAACCTATTCGCCTTGACGAATATAACACGGCCCTATATATTCGCCTCAACGCATATGACTCACACTCCTGACCCACTCTCAGCAACCATCACCCCCCAGTCGGGCGACGCGCTCACATCGTCTGTGCAGGCGCGCTACGGCAAAATCGCACGCACCGTCTCTGAAGGCGGCACACAAGGCTGTTGCGGCCCCACCGAGTGCGGCTGCGGGGACCCCATCAGCAGCAACCTCTACGACGCGTCACAGACCGCCGGCTTGCCCGCGCACGCCGTGGTGGCGTCACTGGGCTGCGGCAACCCTACGGCTCTTGCCACCCTCAACGAAGGCGACGTCGTGCTCGACCTCGGCTCGGGTGGCGGCATCGATGTGCTGCTTTCCGCAAAACGCGTCGGCCCCACCGGCAAGGCGTACGGGCTCGACATGACCGACGACATGCTGGCCCTCGCACGCGAGAATCAGCGCAAGGCCGGCGCCACGAACGTGGAGTTCCTTAAAGGCCACATCGAGCACATCCCGCTCCCCGATAACTGCGTGGACGTCATCATCTCCAACTGCGTCATCAACCTCTCGGGTGACAAGGACACCGTGCTGGCCGAGGCGTTCCGTGTGCTCAAACCCGGCGGTCGCTTTGCCGTCTCCGACGTCGTCAGCCGGCGCCGCGACGTGCCCGACGAAATCCGGCGAAGCGTCGAGTTGTGGATCGGCTGCGTGGCCGGTGCGCTCCACGGGGATGACTTCAAGGCCAAACTCGCCACGGCCGGATTCGAGAATATCGACATCGAAATCGTCCGGCAGTACCGGGCGGCGGACGCTCGCCAGTTTCTGAGCGACGCGGGCCTGGACGCAGACGCCATGGCGCCGATGGTTGACGGCGCATTCGGCAGCGCGTTTGTGCGAGCGTCAAAACCCGCACAACCGCGGCCTTGAGACCCAGGCCGCGCTACGAGAGGCGCGCACCGGCCGCGCTACGAGAGGCGCGCACCGGCCGCGCTACGAGAGGCGCGCACCGGCCGCACTACGAGATGCGGCCGACAGCGGGCAGCAGGGTTTTGGAGGTTACCTCCGGGCCTCCCTGTGATCCGTCGTACGTCGTGACGTGTCAGAATCTGTCGAATGCCGCCGCGTGTGCGTTTCGCCCCGTCCCCGACGGGATACCTGCACGTGGGCGGCGCCCGAACCGCGCTCTTCAACTGGCTCTATGCGCGCCGGCACGGCGGCACATTCATCCTCCGCATCGAAGATACGGACGTGGAGCGCTCATCGGCTGACATGATCAGCGGCATCCTCAGCAGCATGACCTGGCTCGGGATGACATGGGACGAAGGCCCTGGCGTGGGCGGGCCCCACGCGCCGTACTTCCAGACCGAACGACTCGGCCGCTACCGTGCGGCTGCCGCGCGGCTTGTCGCATCCGGCGCCGCGTACTTCTGCTATTGCCGGCCCGAGGACCTGGCCGCGAAACGCGCCGCGGCCGAGGCTGCGGGGTCGGTGTGGACGTACGATCGCACCTGCCACTCGCTCTCAAGTGAGGAAATCGCGCGACGCGAGTCAGCCGGGCAGCCCCGTGCGGTTCGATTCCTGGTGCCTCCCGGTGTCACCACCTTCACAGACCTCGTGCGCGGCCACATCGAGTTTGCGCGCGAGCACATCGAAGACTTCGTCATCCTCCGTTCAGACGGCTACCCGACCTACCACCTCTCGGTCGTGGTAGACGACGTGGAGATGGAGATCACACAGGTGGTGCGGGGCGACGACCACATTTCGAACACGCCGAAACAGGTGCTGCTCTACGAAGCCATGGGCGCAGCTGTGCCCGACTTCGCGCATGTACCGCTCATCCTTGGTCCCGATAAGAAACGCCTGAGCAAACGTCATGGCGCGACCTCGGTGGGCGAATACGAAACCCAGGATTACCTTCCCGAAGCGATGATCAACTTTCTGGCATTGCTCGGCTGGTCGCCCGGCGGTAATCAGGAAGTGTTCTCACGCGAGGCACTCGTCGAACGCTTCACGCTCGACGGCATCAGCGGCGGCAACGCCGTGTTCAACTCTGAAAAGCTCGACTGGTTCAACCAGCAGCACATCATGCGCCTGGCCCCCGACGAGATACTGCGTCGTCTCAAGCCGGCCATCAGCGCCGCCGGCCTGTGGCGCGATTCGTTCCTCTCCATCGAAGAGGCCTGGATCGCCCGGGTCATCGAACTGCTGAAGCCGCGCGCGCGCAAACTGCACGACATCGTGCCGGCGCTGGCGCCGTTTGTGGCCGACACCGTGGTGTACGACGAAGCCGCCGTGACAAAACATCTGAAAGGCGACGGCGTCGCCGGACACCTGGCCGCATGGCGGGCCGTTGTGGACGGCCTGCCGGCGCTTGAACCGGTGGCGACCGAGGCCGCTTTGCGGGCACTCGCAGCCGAACGAGGCATCAAACCCGGCGTGCTGATCCACGCCACCCGCGTGGCGGTTGTGGGCCAGGCCGTCAGTCCCGGCTTGTTCGAGGTGCTGGAGTTGGTCGGGCGCGATCGCGTGGCTGAAAGACTCAGAGCGCACGCGTCGTAGAGCACTCAGCCATTGTGACCAACACCGATCCCCGCGCTACGTTCGAACGCGCCCGGCGTGCGCTGATGGCGTCCGACCCTCGGCTTGCAGAGGTCATTCGGCGAACCGGCCGGGCTCGTCCCGACTTCGAACCGCGCGATCCGCTCGCCGCGCTCGTGCGCGCGCTTGTGTCGCAGCAACTATCGACCAAGGCCGCCGCCACCATTCACGGCCGCGTGATCGGGCTGCTGCCGACGCTGTCGGCCACCCATCTGCTCGAGGTCAGCGCCGCGGATCTGCGCGCGGCGGGCCTGAGCGGCCAGAAGGTGGCCTACCTCAAAGACCTCGCTCAACACGTCTCCGACGCCCGGCTCGATCTCTTATCCCTTCGTGAGAAGACAGACGATGAGGTGATTGAGGCGATTGTGGCGGTCAAGGGTTTCGGCGTCTGGTCGGCCCAGATGTTCCTGATGTTCTGCCTGCACCGCCCAGACGTCCTCCCCACCGGCGACCTCGGTATCGTCAAGGGCATGCAACGCGTGCTTGGGATGAAGAACCGCCCCGCAGAGAGGACGATGCGGCGGGCGGCGGAGCCGTGGAGGCCGTATCGGTCGATCGCGTGCTGGTATGTCTGGCGCAGCCTGGAATAGGTGTCTATGCTCATCCGCCGTTTGATCGTGATCAGCCTCTTGCTGGCGATGGCGTTTGCCGCCGCGGCGTCGTGGGGCATCGAACATGTACGTGCCCGCGACCGCGTCGTGGCCATCGAGCGCTACGCGTCGTCGTTCGCCACAGAATTGGTCCGCGCGCGGTGCGAGGCCAATGCAAACTGGTTTCTGGCGGGGCCGCGGGAGGCTGCACCCACGGCCGCGGTGCTCGCGTTGCCTGACGGCGATGTACTGGCGCACCGGCCTGATGCGGTGGCAAGGCCGGTGGAGTTCTTTGCGTACGACGTCGAGTATGTCGGCCAGAGCACGGCCGCGCCGAAACTGCCGACCACGATGCGTGCCGCGCTGCGCGGGGGCGACACCGCGGTGACCGAGCCGTTCAAGAGTGGGGAAGGCACCGGTGTGCAAACGGTGTTTGCCACTGGATGGAGCGGTCCGTGTGCCGTGCTGTTTTTCCGTATGCATCCGCCGCCAGGACAATTGGCCGAACGCGCGCGCATTTTCGGCTTCCTGATGGTGGGCGCGTTTGCGGTGCTGATGGTTGTGGGCTGGCCGATCGAGCGTCGTATCCGCACCATTGGTTCGTTGATGCGGGCCTCGGCTCGTACCGAGTACCGCGACCCAGCGGCCGTGAGCGGTCGGGACGAACTCAGCAGCCTCGGGTTTGCGTTCAACGAGGCGACGGTAGATATTCGCCGGCTGCAGACCGACGTGCGCGATCGCGAAGCGGATCTGCGCCGCTTCGTGGCGTACGTGGCGTCCGAGGCCGACGAGCCCATGCGAGCCGCGCTCGCGAGTGGAGACATCGCGCAGGCCACCGAAGTGGCGCTGCACCTCAGCAATCTGGTGACGGGGGCGAGGTTCCGCGACCCTGCGGACCGCGTGCAGGGCGCCGCCGATGTGTCGGCGGCCGCGCAGGTGGCGCAGCGCGAGTTTGAACCCGCCATGCATCGCAGGGGCGTGCGCCTGGATGTGACCCGGCTTGATGCGGGCATCATCCTCAACGGCGACGCCGCGTTCCTGACTCAGGCCGTGCGCAACCTGCTGTCGAATGCGCTGCTCCGATCGGGCGACGGTGGACGAATCACGCTTGATGCGGAGCGGGCCGGTGGCGCATGGACGCTTCGTGTGACCGATACGGGTCCGGACCCCGGTGCAGGCGAACTGCGTGCGTTGAACGCGGTACGAAGGTTTCGCGGCGACGAGGGACGCGGAGCAGGCCTTCGCGGCGACATTGGTCTGAGCCTCGCGGTGGTCCATGAAGTGTGCCACCGGTTCGGGCTCACGCTGGAATTCCGGCGTTCGGCCGCCGGCGGCCTTGAAGCAGAGATCGCCGGAAACATACAGCCGTAGGGCGTGGCTTGAGCCGCGCCACATTCCGCCGTGTTACGGTGTAAATGACGTCGGGTGTCTTTTTCGCCGAAAAAGACACCCGACGTCATTTATTGTGCATGGGCATGGGAAACGCGCGTTCACGTCGGGATTTTCTGCGGGATTCACTGATGATCGCGGGCGCGTCAGCCTTGATTCCGCGCGCGGTGCGTGGAGACGACGAGTTTGACTTTGTCGTGATTGGCGCCGGGTCGAGTGGGTGTGTGGTCGTCAATCGACTCACTGCGGATCCGCAGACGCGCGTGCTGCTGCTCGAGGCGGGTGGACCCGATACCAATCCGTTGATTCCGGCGATCGGGCAGTGGACCTCACTCAGCGGATCGGACGTCGACTGGAACTACTCCACCGAGCCTGAGCCTGGTCTGGATGGGCGATCGATCACGTGGCCTCGCGGGAAGACCTACGGCGGATCGAGTGCGATCGGCGCTGCGGCGTACGTACGTGGCCATCAACTTGACTTCGATGGGTGGGCGAAGGAGGCCGGGCCGGCGTGGTCGTACCGCGAGGTGCTGCCGTACTTCAGAAAGTCCGAAGACAACGTACGCGGCGCGTCGCCCTATCACGGCGCTGGTGGTGAGATGGCCGTGGCCGACACCACCGATCCTCATGCGGGCCATCTGGCCTTTCTCGAAGGGGCGCGCGAGCTGGGGTTTGCGGCTGATCCCCAATGGAACTTCAATGGGCCGCAGCAGGAGAATGGCGCGGGGTTTTATCAGAAGAACCTGCGCGCTGGTCGTCGCCACTCTGCGGCCGCTGGCTTCCTCACGCCGATTCTCAGCCGACCCAATCTGACGGTTCGACCACAGTCGCAGGTACGCCGTCTGCTCTTCAGCGGGAACCGTGTCACCGGCGTCGAATACCTTCGGGGCGGAGCGGTTGGCGCGAAGCCAGTGGTGGAACGAGTGCACGTGCGCCGCGAAGTGATCCTGTCGGCCGGCGTGATCGAGTCGCCGAAGATTCTGATGCTCTCAGGCATCGGACCGGCCGATCATCTGCGGACGCACGGCATTGCGGTGGTGCGCGACCTTCCCGGTGTGGGTGCGAATCTGCACGACCATCCGCGCATCGGGTTTCGTTGGGCCGGCCTCACAACCTTGCCAGGTTCCTCGGTATCTGCTGGCTTGCTGACGCACTCGGTGCGGGGCGCGAACCCGGGTGCGCCGGATCTGCAGTTTTATGTGGGTCGCGGATTGAGTGCGCCTGATCCCGCGATCGCGTTCTCAGTCACCATGTGTCGGCCGCACAGCCGGGGATCGATCTCCTTGCGGTCCAACGATCCGCTCACCGCACCTGTGATTCGCGCCGGGTACTTCACGGACGGCCGCGATATCGACGCCGCACTCGAGGCCGTGCGCCTGGCGCGCGCCATCGCATCGTCTCGCGCGTACGACCGTCTCAAAGGCGCCGCCGCCGATCCGCTCGACACCGAGACGACTCCGGACCAGATTCGCGCGTTTGTCCGGCGGACGTGCTCCACCATTTATCACCCCGGCGGCACCTGCCGGATGGGCCGTGGAACCGACTCCGTGGTGGACCCGCAGCTCAAGGTCCACGGCATTGAAGGCCTGCGCGTGGCTGACGCGTCGATCATGCCGACGGTCGTGAATGCCCAGACCAACGCCGCGTGCTGGCTGATCGGCGAAAAGGCCGCCGAGTTTCTCCGCGACTGATAGGCGGTTGCGCGCCGCAGGGCATGGCTTGCCCGGTCGGGTGTTTTACTGGTAACTTTGATGGGTTCTCACCGCGCGTGTCACCCATTGCTGGGACGTCGTTCAACGGTAGGACAGCAGACTCTGACTC
>CAZAZR010000149.1:0-9904 GCA_964489685.1 uncultured Solibacteraceae bacterium
CGGCCGAAGCCATGAGCGCGGGCGGCGAGGCGAGTGGCCGGGTCCTTGCATTTCTGGCGCATCGCGATCTGGGCGACGTGTTCGGCACCGTCTACGACATCGCCACCATCGGTACGCTGTGGTTCGCGGGAGCCTCGGCCATGGCCGGCCTGCTCAACCTCGTACCGCAGTACCTGCCCCGCTACGGCATGGCCCCCGACTGGGCGCGGGCCACGCGCCCACTGGTGCTCATCATCACGGTGATGGCGCTGGTGGTGACGATCGTGTTTGATGCCGATGTCACGGCCCAGGGCGGCGCGTATGCCACCGGCGTGTTGATGCTGATGACCTCGGCCGCGGTGGCCGTGGCCATCGCGCTGCCGCACCGTCGCATACGCTACGTGCCGATCGCCGTCATCTTCGTCTACACGACGATTGTCAGCATCATCGAGCGGCCCGAGGGCATCCAGATTGCCACCTGGTTCATCGTTGCCATCATCGGCGCGTCGCTGGTATCACGGGTGGCGCGTTCGACGGAGTTGCGCATCGAGGGGATTGAGTACGACGCGCTGGCCGAGGAACTGGTGACCGAGGCGGCGCGCCGGCAGTCGCTGCGCATCATCGCCAATCGGCCTGATGCGGGGAACCATGATGAGTACGCACGCAAACTGGATGAAGCACTCAGCTCGCACCACCTGCCGTCGGATGCGTTGATTCTCTTCCTGGAGGTCCGGCCGGGTGACACATCGGATTTTTCCGAGCGACTGAAAGTGACCGGCGCGGACGTCGGCGGTTTCTACGTCCTGCGCTGCACCAGCCCGGCCATCCCCAACGCCATTGCCGGCCTGCTGCTCGATCTGCGCGACCGCACCAATACCATTCCCCATGCCTACTTCGGCTGGACGGAAGGCAATCCCTTTACGTATCTGCTGAGGTTCCTGGCGTTTGGCGAAGGCGACACGGCGCCGGTGTGCCGCGAAGTGTTGCGTCAGGCTGAACCAGACCCGGCGCAGCGCCCCCGCATCCACGTAGGCTGATCGTTTTCCGGAGATCCCGCCGAAGGATCCGGGTGTCCCGGGCTTCAGTCCGGGACACCCGGCACGGGCTGAAGCCCATGCCCTCCGAGCTGCAGCAGCCGATCGAGCAGCCCCACCTGTCCGGCGTTGATCACGCGGCGGGCCTCGTCGATCGTGAAGAACGAGACGCGGTCCACCTCCGGGATCTCGATGCGTCGGCCCGAGCGCGGCGGCCACTCGGTGGACGTCAGGTTGCTGCTGGTCGCAGCCGGGTCGCAGTCGCCCTCGAATGCCCAGGCGTGCACCGTCTTTCCGCTGCGCTGAATGACGCTTCCCAGGGCGAGGTAGGGCGCCGCGGAATGGAAGCCCGTTTCTTCGCGGAACTCGCGAATCGCGGCCTCAAGCAGCGTTTCGCCGTGATCCACTCCGCCTTTGGGAATCGACCACGCGCCTTCGTGTTTTTCGGCCCAGTACGGCCCGCCAGGATGCGCGAGCAGCACCTCAAGGCGGACGGTCGTCGTCAGCCCTCGACGGTACAGCAGCAACCCAGCGCTTTCGCGATGTCGCATGAAACCAGTCTATTGGGCAATGAGGCAATGGGCCAATGGCAATGGGCCAATGAGGCAATGCAGCGCCTCAGTTCGCCAGTTCCCCAGTTCCCGTATAATTCGGCCATGCCGACCACCTTCACCCTCAACGGGAAATCGACCACCGTGGATGCCCCGACCGACATGCCCCTGCTGTGGGTTCTGCGGGATGTCCTGAACCTCAGCGGCGCCAAGTACGGCTGCGGCACCGGCCAGTGCGGCGCCTGCACCGTGCACCTGCGCGGACGCGCGGTGCGCTCGTGCCAGACCCCACTGGCCAACGTGGCCGGCGCGGCCGTGGTCACGATTGAGGGGCTGTCTCCCGACGGGTCGCACCCGCTGCAGAAAGCGTGGGAAAGACTCGACGTCCCGGAATGTGGCTATTGCCAGGCGGGCCAGATCATGGCCGCCGCGGCGCTGCTCTCGACCCGGCCGAAACCGACCGACGCCGAGATTGACGCGGCGATGAACACCAACCTCTGCCGCTGCGGCACCTACATCCGCATCCGCCAGGGCATTCACGAAGCTGTGCGAACCCCAGGCGCTGCGGATGCGGCGCCGAGCATGAAGGACGCGAAATGAGCCCCACCATTACACTCGACCGCCGCGATTTCCTGCGCGTCACCGCTCTGGCTGGTGGCGGCTTCATGCTCGCCACCTACCTCGAACCGCTCGACGTCTTCGCCCAGGGCCGCGGCAACGCGCCGCCGCTTGAGCCCAACGCGTTTATCTCGATCGACGCGAGCGGCATTGTCACCATCACGGCCAAGAACCCCGAGATCGGCCAGGGCGTGAAGGTGATGCTGCCAATGCTCATCGCCGAAGAGCTTGATGCCGACTGGAAGGATGTGGTGATCGTCCAGGGCGACCTCAATCCCGCGAAGTACGGCAATCAGTCGGCGGGCGGCAGCACGGCCACGCCGAACAACTGGATGCCCATGCGCCAGATTGGCGGCGCCGCGCGCCACATGCTCATCGCCGCTGCGGCCGAGCAGTGGGGCGTGCCGGCGTCTGAGATCACGACCACGCCAGGCCGCGTGGTGCATGCGGCGTCGAACCGGTCGGCCGGGTACGGCCAACTGGCAGCGGCCGCTGCGCGCATGACGCCACCGCCCCTCGCATCCGTCGTGCTGAAGGATGCGAAGAACTACCGATTCATCGGCAAACCGATGCCAGGCGTGGACAACCACAAGATCGTCACCGGCCAGCCGCTGTTTGGCAGCGACGTCAGGCTGCCAGGCATGCTGCACGGCGTGTATCAGCGGTGCCCGGTGATCGGCGGCAAGGCGATCAGTGCGAATCTCGACGCCATCAAGGCGCTGCCCGGCATCCGTCACGCGTTCATCATTCCCGACGGTGTGGGCGGCGGCTCGATGAGCGGCGTGGCGATCGTGGCCGACAGCTGGTGGTACGCCGAGTCGGCGCGCAAACAGTTGAAGGTGGTGTGGGACGAAGGCAAGACCGCCGGTGACAGCACGGCCGGCTTCGCCGCGAAGGCCGCGGCCATGGCGCCGATGGCGCCCCACAGCACCACGCGCACCGACGGCGACGTCGATGCGGCACTGGCCGGCGCCGCCAGGACGGTGGAAGCGGCCTACGCGTATCCGTTCCTGGCGCACGCACCGATGGAACCGCCCAACGCCACGGCGGTGTTCAAGGACGGCACACTCGAGATGTGGGCGGGTACGCAGCAGCCCGGCGGCGTGGTCAACACCATTGCCACGGCGCTCGGCATCACGGCCGCCGACATCACCGTGCACCTGCCCCGGATGGGCGGCAGCTTCGGACGCCGCCTTTACAACGACTACGTGATCGAAACCGCGGTCATCGCCAAGACGATTGGTGTGCCGGTGCAGATTCGCTGGTCGCGCGAAGACGAAATGAAGCAGGAGGTGTTCCGGCCCGCCGGCTACCATCACCTGAAGGGCGGCCTCGACGCGTCGGGATCGCTCGTCGCCTGGCGCAATCACTTCATCTCGTTCAGCAACGAGGCGCCGCCGCCTGCAGCCGGTGCGCCGGCCCAGCAAGGGCCCGCCGTGCGTCCCGCGCCCTCCTCGACACTGAGCGCCACGGAGTTCCCCGCGCGGTTCGTGCCGAACTTCGCGACGCATGCCTCGATGATGCCTCTGGGCGTCACCACCGGCGCACACCGCGCGCCGGGTTCGTGCGCCATCTCGTTTGTCATGCAGTCGTTCATGGACGAACTGGCTCACGCGGGCGGCAAGGATCCGGTGCAGTTCCGCCTCGACCTTCTGGCCCGCACGCCCATCGCGCTTCCCCAGCAGGGTGGTGGCGGTGGTGGAGGCGGCTTCAGCGCCGAGCGCATGACCGGCGTGCTCAAGCTGGTGGCCGAAAAATCCGAGTGGGGCAAGCGGACACTGCCCAAGGGCACCGCGATGGGTGTGGCGTTCCACTTCAGTCACTCCGGCTACTTCGCCGAAGTGGCCGAGGTCAGCGTTGACGCGAACAAGCGGATCAAGGTGAACAAGGTCTGGGTGGCCGGCGACATCGGCCGGCACATCATCAACCCGCTCAACGCCGAGAGTCAGGTGCACAGCGGCATCATCGACGGCCTGAGCCAGCTCATGCTCGAGATCACGGTGGATGGCGGCAAGGTGGTGCAGAGCAACTTCGACACCTATCCCGTGCTCCGGATGCGGCAGGCGCCGCCGGTGATCGAGACGCACTGGGTGCTCTCAGACAACAACCCGACCGGGCTGGGCGAACCGGCACTGCCGCCGATCATTCCGGCCGTGACCAACGCAATCTTTACCGCCACCGGCACGCGCGTGCGGTCGTTGCCGCTGACCAAACACGGATTCAGCTGGAGGTAAGGCGCGTGACATTCGGCAAGACGAGCGCCCTCATCGTGGGGGTCGTGGCGGTGTGGTCTGCGTGTGCGCTGGCGACGGTGTCCGGCGTCGCGCCGCCGGCGACGCCCGGAGCGTCGCCGCGACAAGCCACGACCAACGACGGCATCTACACCAAGGCCCAGGCAGACGCCGCCAAGGCGCCATTCGTCAAGCTCTGCAGCGAATGCCACGCGTTCACGGTGGCTGCGCTCAAACAGCCCAAAGACCTCCCCTTGGGCGATGAGCCATTCCTCAAGAAATGGGAAGGCCGTTCGCTTGACGAACTCCTCACCCTGATCGTTACCACCATGCCTAACGACGGCTCTGCCGTGGTGAATGACGATGAGGCGTTGAACCTGCTGGCGTATGTGCTTCAGCAAAATGGCTTCGCTCCAGGCAAGGGGCCGCTCAACAAAGGCGGCGCGGCCGCCATCATCGAGAGACCAAGAAAATGATCGGGGTCGTGGGGTCGTGGGGTCCTGGGGTCCCGGAGTCAAGAGGGAAAAAGTGAAATCAATTGCTGCCATCGTCGGTGCCGTAGTCATCGCAGTTGCCACCGTCTCGCTTGCGGCCCACAACGTCACATTCAAGGGCACGGCGCTTGAGGCTGACAAGGCCGGCGTGCGCGTCAACGTGGTGGACGCCAAGACCAAAAAGATCACGCCGATGAAGTTCGATGTGGACGCAGAAACCAAAGTGCTGCGAGACGACGTGGTGGTGACGTTTGCCAATGCGAAGATCCAGAAGGGCGAACCCATCTCGGTGACTGTGGACCATGACCTGGATGAGGAGCTGGCCCAGGTCATCCGGCTCGGCAAGACGAAGTAGCGCGATGCGCCCCCGTGTCTGGATCGGGGCGCTGCTGGCGCTGGGCCTTCTGGCCGCCATCGCACCCGAGGCCCTGTCGGCACACGGCGTCTCCAACCGCGATGCGGCGTTTGTGCGCGGCGTCACGGGGCCTGTGCCGGCGCCGTTCATGTATCTGGGCGCCAAGCACATGGTCACCGGCTACGACCATCTGCTCTTCCTGGCAGGCGTCATCTTCTTCCTCTACCGCACCACCGACGTCGTCACGTACGTCAGCCTGTTTACTCTCGGTCACAGCGTGACGCTGTTGTTCGGGGTGCTGGGCCAGGTGCCGGCCAATGCGTATTTGATCGACGCGGTGATTGGCCTGTCGGTGGTCTACAAGGGATTCGAGAACATCGGCGGGTTCGAGCGTGTGATCGGGTACCGGCCCGACGCGCGCCTGGCCGTGCTGGTGTTCGGCCTGTTTCACGGATTCGGTCTGGCGACGAAACTGCAGGAGCTGTCGTTACCGGCCAATGGCCTGGTGGCAAACCTGCTGGCGTTCAACGTGGGTGTGGAGATCGGACAGGGCTTGGCGCTGATGGGCATTTTGATTGCGCTGACGTATTGGCGCACGCGACTTGGCTTCCTGCGCCATGCGTTCGCGACCAATACGGTGCTGATGGCCGGCGGCTTTGCGCTGATGGGATATCAGCTTGTGGGCTACGTGGTGAATCGATGACGCAGCCCGCTTCCGCGCGCCGCATTCTGATGGCTACCGGTGTTGCGCTGGTCGTCGCGCTGGTGGTGCTGGTGGTTGCGGTGCTGCCGGCCGAATACGGCATCGATCCGCTCGGCACTGGCCGGGTGCTTGGGTTGACCGCGCTCGCCGGTACTGATGACGAGGTCGCGTCCACGACGACCTCTGCCCAGAGTCCTGGCGCGAATTCGCCGCAGTCCGGCACGTTGGCGCAGGATGTGTTCACGGTGGAGTTGCGCCCGTTCGAGGGTGTTGAATACAAGTACCGCCTGGAGCAGGGCGCGAGTCTGGTGTACTCGTGGACCGCGTCTGCGGCAGTCGGGTTCGACTTCCATGGCGAGCCAGACGACGCCCCGGCGCGCTATTCCGAGAGTTATGGCAAGGGCACCAGTGCCACGGCGCACGGCGTGTTCATCGCCACGAAGCCTGGCATTCACGGCTGGTTCTGGGAGAACCCCGGCGCCGGCCGCGTGACCATCACGCTCACTTCGTCGGGCTTCTATTCCGCTTCGACCGAATATCGCGACGGTGAGCAGCGCGAACGAGCGTTCGGGCGGCGGTAACCGATGCGGTGACCGGCCGGCGAGGTCAGCGCCCGACCACCTGGCACTCCGGCAGCGAGGAGTTATTGGGGGCATCGAGCGGATGGATCCCTCCAGCGCCTCGGTCGGGATCGACCACCGCCACCCGCTTGCTGACGAACAGCACTTCGTAGGCAAACGAGGGAAACGGAGACAGGTCGGCCACACAACTGGCGTTGTTGAAGTGAATGTGCGCCACCTCGAAGAACTGCGTCAGGCGCCGGATAACCGCCAGGTAGTCGGGGTCATCCTGCCACCGATGATCGGCATCTTCGGCCCAGTGGAACTCCACCGCCATCTGGTCGGTTCGCTCCAGAATATCGGTCGGAATCGTGAGTAGCGACTTCCACTCGGCGCCCTCGACATCAATCTTCCACACCAGCCGGCGCGCACCGTCGCCATTCCGGACCATCTGGTTCTGGACAGTGTCGAACACGCGCCCGTCCATGGTGGCGGCGGTCCCAGCCACACACTCGGTGTGGAATACCGTATCGCCGAAGTAGCAGGCAGGCTGTTTGGGGTTGAAGCAGTCGTACTGATGCACGGTCACGTCCAGGGCTTTCGAAATATCACACCCCCACTTGTCATAGCCCCCGATGCCGTAGGAATACGCGACCTCGACGTCCTGCAGGAGGTTGCGGCACATGAGGTAGCCGCCATCATTCGCCTCGCCAAACCGTTGCAACTCGCAGTTACGCAGCGCCACCGGGCGCAACAAGTCGAACAGCGCCTTTCGGCGCGACACAACATCAGCACCCTCGGGGCGTACTGGGTGTTGCCGTTGTTTCACCTCGGCCCTGGCCACCCGCCCATTCCTGACCTTGACCTGATTTCGGACCACCGCCCCACCAACCACCAGGATCAGCACGCCAGCAATCGCCATCATCCAGCGCTGGAATTTGTTCACCGTGTCGCCACGGCGACACTGTACACCACGCCTGGAGCGCGCGCAGCGGCCGCCCTCATCCCTGAGGAGTAAGACCACGCCGTACTTTCGTGAGGTAGAACGGGCCGCCCACCGAGCGATAGCCACAACTTGCTTCAGCGCGATCAGGGACCTGAAGCGGTCCGTGCACCACCATCTCGTCCGCGCGGGCCAGCCCTTTCGGCTTGACAACGGAGCGGGATGCGGCGCTCGGCCATTACCGGTGCGGAAGCGGAATCCGCGATGGGGATTGCAGCTGAGGGTGGCCCCTCAAAGGGCGTTCGTTCCTTCGACCGGCACGGCCTCGTGGCAACACGGAGACGTGACCGCGTTGGTGGTACATCAAAACGCGCGAGCTGGACACCACGGCAGGCCGACGATGCTATCGTCGTCGAGGAGGTCGTCTTGCCAAATTTTGCCATCGGGTCCAGCGTAGGCAGCATGAGCACCATGAACATCTCGCTGCCGGAGGCGCTGAAGGCTCGACTACGGGAACTGCTTCTCACCGGCGCGGAATCAGCACCGGGCCCCACCGCGAACACGGCCTACTTCGATGGACTCCGCAAGCACGTGAAGTCCGGCTCACGCAGCCCGCGCCACTGGCACTGACTACACCGGTATCGGGGATTACCACGACGGCGCGTACGAGTGTGACTGGGTACGGCACCAACCTGTTCCCCTTCGTGAAGCCTGGCGGCATGAGCGCACAGATTCCGATGTCTGACCTGACGAAGGCGGCCACGGACTTTGCCCTTCCCCAAATCACCATCATCAAGCCGCGGGTGGTGATCTGCCTTGGCCGTGTGACGTTCACCGCCAGGCAACTCGCCTGCAGCCACGCCGCCCCCATGCGGGACCTTCGGCCGGATCAACAGGAACAAGGGCGGTATCGACCGTGTGTCCCAGGACTGGGTTCGGATGAGCGAGCGGGCAGGCCTACACTCCGCTTGAAGGCGAGCCCTGATTCGCCTGCCGCGGCGCGCATCTCACCTTTGGCAACACGTCCAGGCCCATCTCGGATCGTCATATCTTCCAGGCCCTGGAAGATCCCCCATCCGCAACCCCCACCATGGACAGCCGCACCCACCTCGACGTCGCCATCCGCGAGGGCATCGAGAGCGACCTCCGGTCCCGAGACAGCACGTGCCTCAGCGCTCCCGTGGGGCCCCAGCGCTCAGCCCCTTGAACACGTGCACCCGGTGATAGTCGAGGAACGCCTGTTGCTCGCGGTTGAAGGCTCCGACGCATGCGCCGGCGTCTATGCCCCACTTGTCGAGCAGGCCCGCGCGGATGTCCGGCACGACCAGTAGCTGTTCGGTGTTGGAGAAGGAGATGTAGCCCTGATCGAAGAGGTGATCGACGTGGGGCGACAGCAGCAGTCCGTTTTCGCCGCGGAGGCGTTCGGCATCGTTCGCATAGCGCCAGGGTTTGATGTGACTGGCGCGCAGGTGCTTGCGGTCGGCGACATGTGTGACCCGGCACTCTGCCTCGACGAGCATCACATTGGCGCGGAACACCCCCTGCCCGCGTCTGGCCTTGATCACCTGGTCGCGAAATGTCGGCCCCAGGTCGCCAGCGATATCAGGTGGTGTGTCCTCCTCGACGTCCGGAGTACTTGGAAACCCGGTGAGCACCGCGAGGGCATCGAAGTAGGCCTGCGCGCCGATGATTCCAATCAGCGCCTGTGCCATCAGTTCCGGCACCGCTGCGAGGTAGACACCCTGCAGACCGTCACCATTCTGTTGTAGTGGCGCATAACGTTCGGGCAGGAACTGCCGAAGGGCCGCGATGTGGTCTTTCGGCCGGACTGGCACGTCGAACTCGCAGTAGTAGACGGGAACAAACCAGCCCTCCTTTGCCCAGTTCAGCCCGGCACCGCCGAAGTCAGGTTTCGGGCTGGTCTGCGCGGCACCGGTGACGACGGCAACGGCCTTGATTCTCGTGTCGCAGAACGAAAAGACGATGTCGCCCGGGCCGACCTGGCGCATGGTGTCGTAGAACGGATTGCGCGCACCATTCGCGTTGGTTTTGGGCGACCACAGGAAGTTGCCCTGGACCTCGGTCCGGTACGTCTGGTTCTGATTCACCCACCAGTAGCGCATGGTTGTGTTGCCGGTCAGCTTAACCGGCCCGGGCCCCTGTGCGAACGCGGTCACAGCCGCCCGTCCGCACGTGCCAGAAATTCGCCGACGTGAATCACGTCCGCTCCTGCCTCGCAGCCGGTCACGCTCAGGACGTTTTCCTGGACCACAAAGATCGCGTCCTGCTTGAAGCGTCGTCCCAGTGCCCGCGCCTGATCGGTGGGCATGTCGATGGCCCAGCTGGGCTCCGCGTGTCCGGTGGGTCTGATCTCGAAATAGTCGGAGGATAACTTGCGGCTCACTGGCGTGGCGCTATCGAACGCTGACGGTTGCG
>CAZAZR010000150.1:0-9895 GCA_964489685.1 uncultured Solibacteraceae bacterium
CGCTTTGCCGAAGATCGAACCCTGCGCCAGGGCCACTCCGGTCATCATCACCGTTGCGACAACGGCGCACGCCATCACTCGAAAGACTCGCATCATCCTCTTCTCCTCCATCAGTCACGCATCAGTCACGCTGAAGTCAGGTCAAACGCCCGACCTGGTCACAACCGAACAGGCGCCATTGGACAGGTGTCCGGAAACAGCTCGATCGCCAGACTGTTGTAATGTCGCGGATACTATCGTGGAGTAACGAGTACGTCAACAACGTCCAAAAATGGCCAAGAATAGCCACAAATGGACGCTGCCGCCTGGCCCGGCGGACCCGCGGGCACAAAATGTGTTCGGACCTATTCGGATCGATCAGGAGAACCGGTCGAAAATATCGACCAGTTCCTTCAACCGGGCCTGGCCTTCTTCACGGCCCTGCTCCACACCCGTCGGCACGCAGTGCTCGACGTGGGTGCGGAGCACCGCCAAACTGATGCGATTGAGCGCAGCCTCGGCGGCCGAAAGCTGCTGCAGGATCTCCACGCACAGGCGGGGTTCCTGCACCATCCGGCGGATGCCGCGCACCTGCCCCTCGACCCGATTGAGTCGGGTCACCAAAAGTTGCTGCTGGGCCGCGTCTAACATGCCCTTACTACGACCGTCCGCGACACCTATTACAACCAGAATTACCGTCTTGACGCACTTTCCAAAATGAATGAAGATTCATTCATTGCTATGGCCCGCGCCCTCCGCCTCACCAGACCCGCCCCCCCAGAGGCCGACAAACGCGTCCTCATCCTCGACGCGGCCACACGCGTCTTCGCCGAACGTGGGTTTTTCGGCGCCCAAGTCGCCGATATCGCCCGCCGCGCCGGCATCGCCGCCGGCACCGTCTACCTCTACTTCCGCAGCAAAGACGAACTACTCATCAACGTGTTCGATCGGACCATGCAGGACGCCATCCGCGAGGGTCGCGAGGCCCTGGCCACCATCGACGACCCGACCGATCGCCTGCGCCGGATCGCCGGTCTCCACCTGACCCGCCTCGGCAGCGACCGTGACCTCGCCGTGGTGTTTCAGGTAGAACTGCGCCAGTCCACGAAGTTCATGGCGCGCCTGTCCACATCGCGGCTGCGCGATTACCTCGGCCTGATCCGCGACACCATCGCCGACGGACAGCAGCGCGGTGCCTTTCGTGCTGAGGTGCCCGCGACGCTTGCCGCCAAAGTGTTCTTCGGCGCCCTCGATGAAATGGCCACCAACTGGATCCTCTCTGAACGCCGCTACGCACTGGCCGACGACGCCGATGCGGTGGTGGATGTCTTCCTCCATGGAGTCAGCACCTCATGACGCACCGCCTTCGTTCCGCGGCCGTGCTTGGCGCGGGCACCATGGGCGCGCAGATTGCCGCGCATCTGGCCAACGCCGGCATCCCCGTGTTGCTGCTCGACGTCACGGCTGAAGCAGCAGCCGCGGGTCTTCTGCGCGCCCGGTCACTCAAGCCGGATCCGTTTTTTGTGCCCGACGCGGCGGCCCTCATCCGCACAGGCAGCCTCGACGACCTCTCGCCTCTCGCATCCGCCGACTGGATCATCGAAGCCATCGTCGAAAACCTGGCCATCAAACAGACGCTGGCGGAGCGTATCGATGCGGTGCGCGGCCCCCACGCGGTGGTGTCGTCCAATACGTCGGGTATTCCTCTGGAACTCATCGCACAGGGACGCTCGGAAGGATTCAGGCGCCACTGGACGGGCACCCATTTCTTCAACCCGCCGCGCTACCTGCGGCTGGTGGAACTGATCCCCACCACCGACACCGATCCGGCCGTGGTCGCCAGGGTTCGCCACTGGCTCGACCACCTGTTGGGCAAAGGGGTCGTTGAGGCCAAAGACACGCCGGCATTCATCGCCAATCACCTTGGCCTTTTTGGCGTGGTGCGGTTGCTCGATGCCGTGGCCGACGGCAGCGCGTCGATTGAAGAAGTGGACGCCATCACCGGACCGGTGATTGGCCGGCCCAAAAGCGCCACGTTCCGCACGGTGGATATCGCGGGCCTCGACATTCTCGCCAAAGTGGCGCACGACCTGTCGGTGCGGCTCCCACGCGAGGAGGACCGCGGCGCGTTTGTGCCCCCGCCGTTCGTGGCCGCGATGCTTGAGCGCGGCCTGATTGGCGACAAGGCGGGTCAGGGCTTCTACAAAAAGATGCGCCATGCAGGCGCCACCGAGATCCTCACGCTTGACCTTGCGTCACTGACCTATCGCGAGAAGCAGACGGTGCGCCTGCCGGAGCTGGATGTAGCGCGCGGCACGCTCGACACCGGCGCGCGGGTCCGCGACCTCTTCCTCGGCCGGCACAAGACCGGCGACCTCCTGCGTCGCACACTCGGCCCCACGCTGCTCTACGCCGCGCATGTGGCCGGCGACATTGCGCATGACATCAACGACATTGATCGCGCGATGCGTTGGGGCTTCGGCTGGGATCTCGGTCCCTTCGAGTTGTGGGACGCGATTGGCGTGGACGAGGTCCTTGCGGCGTGTGGCACCGCCGGTCGACCGGCCATCCTGATGGGCCGCACGCGGTTCCGCGAGAGCACACTGCCCCCTGCTTCGCCGGATCTGCTTATTCTGCAGGCAGCGCGTGACCGGCACGCCATCGTGGCGAGCAACGAGGGCGCGAGCCTCATTGATATCGGTGACGGCGTCCTCTGCGTGGAGTTCCACTCGAAGATGAACGCCATCGGGGGCGACTCGATGGCGATGCTGCAGGCGGGCGTGCGCGAAGCCGAAACCAACTTCGAGGCGCTGGTCGTCGGCAACGACGGGCCGAACTTCTCGGCCGGCGCCAACCTGATGCTGCTCCTGCTCGAGGCGCAGGAGGGCAACTGGGACGAAGTGGACCTGATGATTCGCGCGTTCCAGGGCGCAACAATGGCGCTCAAGACGGCAGCGGTGCCCGTGGTGGTTGCGCCCGGTGGACTGGCGCTGGGCGGCGGCTGCGAACTCAGCCTGCACGGCGACCGCGTGCAGGCCGCCGCCGAAACCTACATGGGCCTGGTCGAGGTGGGCGTTGGCCTGATCCCCGCCGGTGGCGGCACAAAAGAAATGTTGCTGCGACTGCCGGACGCGCAGACGGCGTTTGAAACGATCGGCTTCGGCAAGGTCTCGACGAGCGCTCAGGACGCGAAACGACTCGGGTACCTCCAGAAGGCCGACGCCATCACGATGAATCGCGAACGGCTCATCACCGATGCGAAGTCCGTGGGACTGGGGCTGGCCCGTGCGGGCTACCAGCCGCCCGCGCGCCTGAGCGCCATTCCCGTCGGCGGGCCCACGACGTTCGCCACGTTGTCGCTTGGTGTGCACCTCGCATGGCGCGCGGGCCGGCTGAGCGATCACGACGCGGTCATCGGCCGCAAGCTCGCCTGGATTCTCACGGGCGGCCATGTCGCGCACGCCACGACGCTCAGTGAAGACCAGCTTCTCGATCTCGAGCGCGAAGCGTTTCTCAGCTTGTGTGGCGAACCGAAGACGCAGGAACGGATTGCCTACACACTGAAAACCGGAAAAACGTTGAGAAACTAGTTTTCCATGTCCCTCTCGTCCCACCCCATCGTCATCATTCCCGGCATTCAGGGCCGGTGGGAATGGATGCGGCCGGCGATTGACGCGCTGGCCCGCCGTAGCCCATTGGGTGACGGCGGAGTGTCGACGTTCTCCCTGAATGACGAGGATGGGACGGGCGATCCGTTCGAGCAGTGGATGACGAAGATTACTCAATTGATTGACCGTGCCGGTGGTGCGCCCGCCGTGCTGATCGGCGTGTCGTTCGGCGGACTGGTGGCGGTCCGCTTCGCCGCGCGCCATCCCGAGCGTGTGGCGGCCCTGGTGCTGGTCTCGACGCCCTCGCCGCAAATGCGTCTCGGCCCGATCGATCAGGACCTGGTCCAGCATCCCATTGCCAAACTGCCGCTCTTTGCCATTCGCGGTGTGCGGCGCCTGGCGCCAGAGATCTTCGCGGCAAAACCCACGTGGCGCGAGCGGCTCGCGTTCACGGCCGCCTACAGCTGGCGGATTCTCACCCATCCGGCGTCGCCACGGCAGATGGCACGATGGGTGCTGGCGTGGCAGGCGACAGACATCGCGACCGAGTGCGCACGCATCACGGCCCCCACGCATCTCATTACCGGGGAGCCGCGCCTGGACCGCGTCGTGCCGGTACAAAGCACGCTCCACTATCTGACCCTCATTCCCGGCTCGACGTTCTCCCGGCTGGCGCAGACGGGGCATATCGGCCTGGTCTCGCGGCCCCATGATTTTTCCACCCTCGTAAGCGAGTTCCTGCATGCAGCTGACGATCCCTGGTCCCTCCGGTCCGCTTGAGGCGCTGCTCGACGTGCCGCCGGTCGCCGCCGCAGGCGGCGCGGTGCCCCCGCGAGCCGCCGTCGTGTTCGCACACCCGCACCCGTCGTTCGGCGGCACGATGCACACACGCGCCGTCTATCACGGAGCCAAGGGTCTGGTGCGCGTCGGCTGCGCGGTGCTGCGGTTCAACTTCCGCGGCGTTGGCGCCAGCACGGGGGTGTTCGATCAGGGTCGTGGCGAGGTGGATGACTTCCGCGCGGCCCTGAACGAGATGCACGATCGGTTTCCCGGAGCGCCGCTGTGGGCTGCGGGCTTCTCGTTCGGATCGTGGATTGCCCTCGAAACCGGCGCCACTGACCCGCGTGTCTCCGCGCTCATCGCTGTGGCACCTCCCGTCACGCGCGACGGGTACGACTTCTCCCACACGCTCGAGAGCACGAAGCCGAAATTTTTCGTGCAGGGCGAGCTTGATGAGCTCTGTCCGCTGAAGGACCTCCGCGCGTTTTATGCGCGCTGTCACGAACCAAAGGAACTGGTCGTGGTTGACGGGGCCTCACACCTGTTCGATGGCCAGGGCCGCGAAGTGGGCGACGCGCTCGAAGACCTGCTGGGAGATTTCACATGATTGAGGCAGTCGTCGTCGCCGCGGCGCGCACACCGATCGGGCGGGCCCCCAAAGGCGTGTTCCGCACGACACGGCCCGATGATCTCGCGGCCCTGGTCGTGGCCGAGGTCCTGCGCCGTGTGCCGAATCTCGACCCCGCAGAGGTGGAGGACGTGATCCTCGGGTGCGCGATGCCCGAGGCTGAGCAGGGCCTCAATGTGGCGCGGATTGCGAGCCTGCGCGCCGGCGTGCCGGTTTCGGCGTCTGCGATGACCGTGAACCGGTTCTGCGCGTCGGGCCTTGAAGCGATCGCCCAGGCAGCCGGACGCATCATGATCGGCGCGGCCGACGTCATCATCGCGGGCGGCACCGAGTCGATGAGCCTCGTGCCCATGGGCGGCCACAAAGTGGCGCCGAACCCGACGCTGGTGCGTGACTACCCGGATGTGTACCTCAGCACCGGCCTGGTCGCCGAGAATCACGCACGCGAGAGCCGCATCTCGCGCGAGGCGCAGGACGCCTTCGCGCTCCTGAGCCACACCCGCGCGATCGCCGCCATTGACGCGGGTCGATTCGCCGAGGAGATCCTGCCGGTCGAGGTGCGCACGCTCACGGGGACCGTGACCATCAGCACCGATGAAGGACCGCGGCGCGACACGTCGCTGGCCGCGCTGGCCGCGCTGCGGCCGGCCTTCCACGTGCAGGGCACGGTCACGGCCGGCAACTCATCGCAGACCAGCGATGCGGCCGCAGCGGTCATCGTCATGAGCGCGTCCCGCGCGCACGCGCTGGGGTTGACGCCACTCGCGAGGTTCGTGGGTTATGCCACCGCCGGAGTGAAACCGGAGATGTTCGGCATCGGACCGGTGCCTGCCATCCGCAAGGTGCTGGCGCGATGCGGCCTGACGCTCGACGCCATCGACCTGGTGGAACTCAACGAAGCCTTCGCCGCACAGGTACTGGCGTGCACAAAAGAACTGCCGATGGATCCCGACCGCCTGAATGTCAACGGCGGCGCGATTGCCCTTGGGCACCCGTTGGGCTGCACGGGCGCTCGCTTGACCACGTCCCTGCTCTATGAACTGCGGCGCCGCCAGGGCCGGTACGGCCTGGTCACCATGTGTGTGGGCGGGGGCATGGGCGCCGCCGCCGTTTTCGAACGTCTTTCATCCTGAGGCCATCATGACCACGACATCTGCTGTTCGCCGGGGCGCCGACTGGTTGCTCGATGCCACCGCCCCGCACGACGTGCTGACGCCCGAAGGGCTGAGCGACGAACACCGGCTCATGGGAAAGACGGCAGCGGAGTTCGTCGAGAAAGAGATCCTGCCGGCCCTCGACCGCCTCGAGCAGAAGGACTGGGCGCTGGCCAGGACGCTTGTGAAGCGCGCCGGCGCACTGGGACTGCTGGGGACGGACGTGCCGGAGGCGTTCGGCGGCATCGGCCTCGACAAGGCGGCGGCCGTGGTGGTCGGCGAAGGGATGGGTGGCAGCGCCTCGTTCTCCACGACGTTCGGCGCGCAGACGGGCCTGACGATTATCCCGATCCTGTGTTTTGGCAGCGAGGCACAACAGCAGAAGTACCTGCCCGGCATCGTCTCGGGCGACCTGGTCGGCGCCTACTGCCTGAGTGAATCGGGGTCGGGGTCGGATGCGCTGGGGGCGCGGACAAAGGCCGTCCGGCAGCCCGACGGCTCGTGGGTGCTCAACGGCGAGAAGATGTGGATCACCAACGGCGGTTTCGCCGACCTCTACATCGTGTTTGCCAAGGTGGATGGCGAGCAGTTCTCCGCGTTCATCGTCGAGCGCTCGTTCCCCGGGGTCTCGCCCGGCAAGGAAGAACACAAGATGGGCCTGCACGGCTCGTCCACGGCGCCACTGCTGTTGCAGGACGCGCGCGTGCCGGCGGAGAACCTGCTGGGTGAGATCGGCAAGGGCCACAAGATCGCGTTCAACGTCCTGAACTATGGGCGTCTGAAACTCGCCGGCATGTGCAGTGGCGGCGCCAAGTTCGTGATGCGCGAAGCGGCCACGTACGCCACCACCCGACGGCAGTTCGGTCAGCCCATCGCGTCGTTTGGCGCGATTCGACACAAACTCGCGGAGATGACCGCCCGGGCGTACGGCGTGGAGAGCATGCTCTATCGCACGACCGGACTCATCGACGACATGATCGCGCGCGCCGGGGGTACCCCGGCGGCGGCGCTGGCCGCGCTTGAGGAGTTCGCGATCGAAGCGTCACTGCTGAAAGTGGCCAGCAGCGAAATGCTCGACTACGTGCTGGATGAGAACGTGCAGATTCATGGCGGCAACGGATTTGTGCGTGACTATCCAGCCGAACGCCACTATCGCGACGCACGGGTCAACCGGATCTTCGAAGGGACCAACGAAATCAACCGGCTGTTGGTGCCCGGCATGCTCATCAAGCGCGCGCTCAAAGGCGGGGTGCCGCTCATCGCGGCCGCGAAGAAGTTGCAGGACGACCTGCTCACGCCGCAGGCCGGCGCGGCCACGAGCGGCGTTGCGCCCGAGGACTTGATTGCCGGTTCTGTGGCCGGCATGAAGAAGACGGCCATCATGGTGCTGGGCCTGGCCATGCAGACCTATGGCGCCGCGCTCGAAGAGCAACAGGAAGTGCTGATGCTGGCATCAGACATCATGATGGACACGTTCATGGCCGAAAGCGCGCTGCTGCGCGCGACACACGCGGCCGCCTCAGGTTCGCCGCTGGCGCGGCTGCACGCGGATGCGTCGGCGGTGTTGACCCACGATGCCGGCCTGCGAGCGGACGCCGCCGCGCGCACCGCCATCCAGGCCATGACCACCGGCGACACCCAGCGCACGATGCTGGCAGCGCTGCGTCGCCTGCTGAAGATCACCCCGGTCGACACGGTCGCAGCGCGCCGGCGCCTCGCGGACGCGATCGTCGAACGGAAGGGCTACATCTTTGTGTAGCAGGACGCCTCGGCCTTGAGACCCAGGCCGAGCTACGTATGGATGAGCTACGCGGTAGAATCGACGTGTGCGTCGTTCCCTGATTTTCGTCCTGACTGCAGCGGCCGCGCTTGCCGCGTGCACGTCCGGCCCGCAGCCTATGGAAGACGGGTCGCACGATCAGGACATCCTCGCGTGGAGAGCCAGCAAGGACGCCATGTTCAAGTCGGGCGCCGATTCGCCCCTGCTTCCCGCTGACAAGGCCGCGTTCACCGGGCTGCCCTACTATTCGATTGACCCGGCCTACCAGATGCCGGCCGTGCTCAAAGAAAACCGGTCGCCAAGACTCATCATCGAACTGCCGACCTCAACAACCGAGTTGCGGCGGATGCAGCGCGTGGGGACGCTGACGTTTACGCTGAAAGGCACCACCCTGTCGCTGACCGCATTCGCGGACGAAGACGCGCGCGTGATCACCCGACTGTTTGTGCCGTTTGGCGACCTCACAAGCGGCACCGAGACGTACAAGGGCGGCCGGTACCTGGAACTCGATCGCACCTCGACAACGTTGTACGACCTGGACTTCAACCGGGCATATCACCCGTTCTGCGTGTTCAACGTCAACTACGTCTGTCCGGTGCCGCCATCCGAGAATCGTCTGGCGGTGGCCATCCAGGCCGGCGAACGTCTGCCCAGCGCGGCGGCACGTTGACCGACCGTAGTCTGATTGACCGCGTCTGCCGCGCGGTATAACGTCGGGGAATCCCTCGTATGCGAAGCAAACTTCTCATCGTGCTGTTCGCGGCGGGCCTCGCGCCGGCGCTCGTCGCCAGTGACTGGCCGGAATCGCGCGGTCCATCTCGCGACGGGACGTCGCCTGAAACCAACCTGCCCTCGCGATGGTCGCCGGCCGGGGAGAACCTCGCGTGGACATTGCCTTTTGGCGGGCGCTCCGCGCCGGTCATTTTCGGCAACCGCCTCTACCTGCAGACGACGACCGTGGGGGACATCTCGCTGACGCAGGAGCGGCTGGTGGCGGTGGACGCCAACTCCGGCCGGGTGCTCTGGGAGCACAAGGTCCCGCAATTCCTGAGCGACGTCCCTCAGAATCGTGCCGCGTGGGCGTCGCCGGCCGTCGATCGGCAGAGCGGCAACATCTTCATGTTCACCGTCTCCGCTGAACTGCTGGCGTTGTCGCCGCAGGGTACGGTCCTGTGGAAGCGGTCGCTGCCCGAAGAGTACGGCGCCATCACCACACACGGCGGCCGCACCACGTCTCCGATCATCGAAGGTCAGTTGGTGATCCTCAACACGTTGTTGCAGGGTTGGGGCGACCTGGGCCGGCCAGGTAACCGCTACTTCGCCTTCGACAAAACGACCGGGCAGACGGTCTGGATCAGCGCGCCGCAGACGCGGCACTACGACACGAACTACTCGAGCCCGATCGTGGCCGACGTCAACGGCATGCGTCAGCTCATCGTCGGGGGCACCGACGGCGTGTTTCACGGCCTCAAGGTCACCACGGGCCAGCCGGTCTGGAGTCTGGAAGTCAGCAAGCGCGCGATTCTCAACAGCCCGCTGTTTCGTAACAACACCGTGTACATCGCGCACGGTGAGGAAAACATCGATACGACCGAGATGGGGATGCTGGCGGCCGTCGATGCCACCGGCAAGGGCGTGCTGACGGGCGCGGCCATCAAGTGGAAGACCCATGGCTTCATGCCGACGTTTGCATCTCCCGTGATGGATGGCAGCCGGCTGTATGGCGTGGATAACGGCGCCATTCTCGCAGCGGTCGATCTGACCACCGGCAAGGAACTCTGGAAGAAGACGCTGGGCACGTTGCAGAAGGGATCGCCGACGCTCGCCGATGGCAAGCTGTACATCGGCACGGAGAACGGCAAGTTCTACATCCTCCGGCCGAGCGCCACGGGTGTTGAAGTCCTTGATGAGGATGTTCTGGGAACGGCCGGGAGTCCCGAGCCCATCCTCGCGTCACCGGCGGTGG
>CAZAZR010000151.1:0-9816 GCA_964489685.1 uncultured Solibacteraceae bacterium
GCTGCCGACGTCATCCCGCTCGATGAGCGCCACGCGCAGTCCGCGGGCGGCCGCGTCGTATGCCGTAAACAAGCCATGGATACCGCCGCCGACCACGAGCACGTCAAAGGTGTCGGTGCGCAGTCGGGAAAGGTCTCGTGTCATACCTGCCATATAGTAAGTCGCGCATGAACGAACGCGTCCGCGAGTACTGGAATACCCATATCCACGATCTTGAGATTTCCACCCACGCTCCAGGGAGCCCCGGGTTCTTCTCTGATCTCGACCAGTATCACTTCGAAAAGCTGCATCATCTGCTCAACCTCATCCACTTTGACGAGTGGAAGGACCGGGACGTATTGGATGTCGGGTGCGGCGCCGGCGTGGAGGTCGTGCGGTTCGCCAGAGCCGGTGCTCGCGTGACCGGTGTGGACATTGCGGACAGCGCGATCACGCTGGCGCGGCAGAACCTTGGGCACCAGGGGCTGTCGGCGAGGTTGGATGTGGTCGATGGCGAACACCTCCCCTATGCGAATGACTCATTTGACCTGGTCTTCGCTCACGGAGTGGTGCAATACACCGGCAACGATCGTCGGATGGTCGCCGAAATCCATCGCGTACTGCGACCGGGCGGGCTGGCTGTCTTTCAGGGCTACAACAGGCGCTCGTGGCTCAACGCCTTGTCGAAGGTCATGAAAACCCCGCTCGAGCATGAGGACGCGCCCGTACTCAAACGGTATTCGGCGGCCGAGTTCAGTGCGTTGCTGAAGCCTTTCTCGAAAGTGGACCTGATCTTCGAGCGTTTTCCAGTGAGGTCGCGGCTGCACAAGGGGTGGAAAGGGCTGGCGTTCAACACCTTCTTCGTCGGTACGTTCAACGCTTTGCCGCGTTCGTGGGTGCGGAAGTATGGCTGGCACCTGCTCGCGTTCTGCCGGAAGGGCGCCTAGCCGATGCGGCTTGTGAAGGCTCATGCCTACGGCAACGACTTTCTGCTCTTGCCAGCCGCCGACACGGCCCCGTCGGCAGACGTCGCGTCCCTCGCGCGCCGGGTGTGCGATCGGCATGGGGGGATTGGCGCCGACGGACTGATGATCGTGGTCGAGACCGAGCGAGGGGCCCGTACGCGGCTGCTGAATGCCGACGGGAGCCGGTCCGAAATCTCGGGCAACGGGATCCGGTGCGTCGCCGCCTGGCTGGCGCGAACGAGAGGCCTCGGGCCAGGTGCGCAGGTGGTGCTCGAAACCGACGCAGGTCTTCGGTCGATCGAGGTGCTCGGGATCGACGGCACGCGATATTCGTGTCGGGCGGAGATGGGCCAGCCCGAGGGGCTGCGTCAGGTGCCAATTGACGTGGCCGGCCACACCGTCACCGCCGTGGTCCTTCGGGTCGGCAACCCGCAATGCGTCGTCATCGGGCCACCGGGAGATCTCACCTTCGATCGGCTGCACACCGTGGCGGCGGGCTTGGCGGTGCATCCGTGTTTCCCTGAAGGGACAAATGTCGAACTTGCGACTGTCGAAGCACCTGACCGAATCAGGATTCTGATCTGGGAACGCGGCGTGGGCCCCACCGAAGCGTCGGGAACCGGCGCGTGTGCGGCGGCCGTGGCGACGGCGATGTACGGCGGCGCGGCTCGCGTCTCAGACGTGGTCTCGCCTGGAGGCACACAACGTGTGGAGTGGACTGACTCAGGGATTCTGCTGACCGGGTGCGCCGAACTGACGGGCGCCGTTGAATGGTGGGGAACGCCGTGAGGCGTTTTCACAAGGCCTCAGAAACCGGGGCGACGTTCTCTCCCGCAGAGGAGCTGTTCAACCGGCGTCGTCGCACGTTTGGCCTCTTCGCGGGTCCGCTGTTGTGCCTCGGGATTTTGCTGCTGCCCACGCCGGGTCTGTCCGACAACGCCCACACGCTGAGCGCCGTGCTGGCGCTGATGGTGACGCTGTGGATGACCGAGGCTATTCCGCTGGCGGCTACCGCGCTGCTCGGCCCGACGCTGGCCGTGTTGCTGGGCATTACCAATGCCAGAACGGCGTTTGCGTCGTTCGCCGACCCGATCATCTTCCTGTTCATCGGCAGCTTCATCCTGGCCGAAGGCATGTTTGTGCATCGCCTCGACCGGCGCATGGCTTTTTCAGCGTTGGCGTCACCGTGGATCGGCACGAGCGCCCTCCGTCTGGTCGTGGTGTACGCCACGGTCGCCGCTGTGCTGTCGGCCTGGATGAGCAACACCGCGACCACTGCCATGTTGTTTCCCCTCGGCATGGCGGTGCTTTCGGAACTGGGCCGGGGACGCTCGAACGACCCGGCATTCCAGCGGTTTGCGATGACGATGATGTTGGTGACGTCGTTTGCGGCGTCAATTGGAGGGATGGCGACGCCGGTCGGGACGCCCCCGAACCTGATCGGCAAGGCATTGCTGCTCAAAAACGCCGGCATTGATATTTCGTTCGCCGGCTGGATGGCGTTGGGTGTGCCGCTCGTCATCGTGATGATGGGCGCTCTGGCCGCCTGGATGTTGTATCCCGCGGCACGCCATGTGCGCCTCAGTGCGGCAGCCACGGCGTCGGTCCGCGAGGAACTGCGCAAGCTCGGTTCCATGCAGACTGGCGAACGCAACGTGGTGTTGGCGTTTGCCGCCACCGTGTTGCTGTGGACGCTGCCGGGCCTGCTCGCCCTGCTGCTGGGGCAGACCCATTGGTTGACCCTGCGAACCACAATCCTGTTCCCGGAATCCATCGCGGCCATCATCGGGGCGCTGCTGCTGTTCGTGTTGCCGATCAGCTGGCGCGCGCGCCGGTTCACGTTGACGTGGGAAGAAGCGTCGAACATTGACTGGGGGATCATTCTCCTGTTCGGCGGCGGACTGGCCATGGGAGGACTGGCCGACTCGACAGGCCTGGCCGACAGTTTCGGGCGCTGGGTGGTCAGCTACGTGCCCGGCGCAGGCACCGCAGGGTTGACGATTGTCTTCACCGGCGTCGCCATCCTGATGTCGGAAGCGGCCTCGAACACCGCCGCCGCCACGGTTGTGGTACCGACGGCGATCGCGGTGGCGGTTGCGGCCGGCGTGTCACCGCTGGAGCCCGCGCTTGGGGCCACGCTCGGCGCCAGTATGGGCTTCATGATGCCGATCTCGACGCCGCCCAACGCGATCGTGTACAGCAGCGGCTACATTCCGATTGGCACGATGATGCGCTACGGTGTCGTACTCGACATCGTGGGCTTCGTCGTCATCGTGGCGGCCGTACTTGGGTTCGGCTGGGTCGTCAGATAACGCAACGTCAGGACCAGCTCCAGCTGGCAATTTTTGCGAGCCGTACGCGCGGACCATCGGGAATACGCCGCGTGCCTGCTGCGCCCAGATCTTGCAGGTCGCGATCGCGTGCCCCCGCCTGATGCCGGTCCGCCCCCGAACAGAGAAGGCCCGCGCGAAAAACTCGAACGACTTGGCATGGTGGCCATGTCGGACGTGGAGCTGCTGGCGATCGTGCTTGGACACGGGGCCGCGGGCCGTTCAGCCCATCGGCTTGCCGTCGCGTTGCTGGAGCAGGCGCCCGGCCTGCATGGCCTCACGCGGATGTCGCGGGACGAGTTGTGCCGGCTGCCCGGCATCGGCACGGCTCAGGCTGCCCGTGTGCTGGCCGGGATCGAACTGGGCCGCCGGACGCTGACACGGCGCGCCGCCTTTCGGCCCCAGTTCCTGACGGCGAGAGATTCTGCAGAGCACCTGCTGCCACGCTACGGTGCGCATCCCGTTGAGCGGTTCGGCGTACTGCTGCTCGACACCAAGCAGCGATTGCTGCGTGACCACGTGATTTCAGAAGGGTCGCTCGACACCTCCCTGGCCCATCCGCGCGAAGTGTTTCGGGCCGCCATCGCCGCCGGGGCCGCCGGCGTCATCGTCTTTCACAACCACCCGTCCGGTGACCCCTCTCCAAGCCGGGACGACCACACGCTCACGATTCGTCTGGCCAAGGTCGGCGCGCTCATCGGCGTACCGCTCATGGACCACCTGGTGCTGGCCGACGGGGCGTACTGGTCGTTTCGGGAGCATGGGATGATTTGACGCGCTCCGGCTACAATGGACGTTTCCATCACTCGACCATGTCCCGTTTCTACCTGACCACCGCCATCGACTACGTCAACAACCGGCCCCACCTGGGCACGGCCTACGAAAAAATCGCTGCCGATGTGATCGCCCGATACCATCGGCTGGCCGGCGACGAGGTGCGGCTGGTGATGGGCAACGACGAACACTCCCAGAACGTGTTTCGCCGGGCCACCGACGCCGGCCTCGATCCGCTCGCGTATTGCGACCGGATGGAAGGCGAATTCCGGTCTGTGTGGGCCGGGCTCAATATTTCGTTCGACGATTTCATCCGCACGACGCAACCCCGGCACAAGGCCGCGGTGCAGGCGATGGTGCAGCACGCCTTCGTGAGTGGCGATATCTACGAGGGCGTCTACGAAGGCTGGTACTGCGTCTCGTGCGAAGAATTCAAGCCCGACAAAGGCCTGGTCGAAGGCCAGTGTCCGGTGCATCGCACGACCCCGGACTGGATCACGGAGAAGAACTACTTTTTCCGCCTGTCGAAATATCGCGACGCGTTGCTGGAGCACTACGCGGCACACCCCGATTTTGTGGCGCCAGAGTCGCGGCGTAACGAAATGCTGCGGCTGCTCGAGGGAGGCCTTGAAGATATTTCGGTGAGCCGTGCGGGGCAGGCGTGGGGGATTCCGTTGCCGTTCGCGCCCGAGAACGTGGTGTACGTCTGGTACGACGCGCTGATCAACTATGCCGCAGCCGTCGGGTACGGCACCGACGCGACGTTGTTCGACCATTGGTGGGTACAGACAGGCGAGCCGCGGCGTCAGGTGGTGCACCTGGTGGGCAAAGACATCACGCGCTTTCACTGCGTGGTCTGGCCGGCGATGTTGCTGAGCGCGAGCCTGCCGCTGCCCACCCAGATTTTTGGTCATGGCTGGGTGCTGTTCAAGGGCGAGAAGATGAGCAAGTCCCTTGGCACGGTGGTGGATCCGCTCGACGCGGTGGGGAAGTTCGGCCCGGACCCGTTGCGGCTGTTCCTCTCGAAGGAGATTGTCTTCGGCAACGACGGTGACTTTTCGTGGGATCGGTTCGAAGAAAAGTACAACGCGGACCTGGCGAACAATCTCGGAAATCTGGTGAGCCGTGTCACCGCCATGGCCGAGCGGTATCGGCAGGGGCGTCTGCGCGCCACGCCGATCGCGCCTGCACTGGCGGCCGCGGGCCTTGAGACGGCGACCCGCTGGAAAGCCGCCTTTGACGACCTGGCGATCGATGTCGCGTGCGCCGCAGTGTTCCAATTCGTGGATCGCATCAACGAGTACATCGCGACCGAAGCGCCGTGGAAGCTGGCCAAGGCCGGGGCCGCCGGGGACACCGACGCGCTGGATACGGTGTTGTGGAGTGCCACCGAGGCCCTGCGCGTGGCCGCCGTGATGTTGTCGCCGGTGATGCCGTCGGCGTGCGACGAGATTCGTCGGCGCGTGGGTGATCCACCGGCAGGTGCCCAGGCCCTGTGGGCACAAGATGGCCAATGGCGGGAGAGCGGCGAGCGGTTCGTCGTGTCTGGTGCCGCGTTGTGGCCGCGTTTGGAACCAAAGGAGACGTCCGTGTCAGAAGAGATCACACCCGCGCGTGCACAACCCGCGTCCCAGTGGCCGATGGAGACGCGCATCTCAATTGAAGACTTCATGAAGATCGATCTGCGCGTGGCCAAAGTGCTGACGGCCGAGCGCGTACCGAACTCCAAGAAGCTGATGAAATTGCAGATCGATCTGGGCACCGAGCAGCGCACCCTCGTGGCAGGCATCGCAGAAGCCTACGAGGCCGAGGCTCTCATCGGCCGCACCGTCGCCATCGTCGCCAACCTGAAACCCGCGAAACTGATGGGCATCGAGTCCAACGGGATGATCCTGGCGGCAAGTCCCGACGGCGGCAAGCCGATGCTGGTGGCGTTCGACCAGCCCCCGGCACCCGGCACCAGGATTCGGTAGAGCCGATTACCGATTTCAGATTGCCGTGGCCGATGTTTATTGATTCGCACTGCCATCTGGCCGATGAGGCGTTCCTCGCCGACCTTCCGGATGTGGCGGCACGGGCGCGCGAGGCCGGTGTGGCGCAGGCGGTGTGCATCGTGTCGGCGGACACCCCAGAGGAGCACGCGCGGGTTGCGGCGGTCCGAACGGCCTGGCCGGGCGTGATCTTCGCGACGGCCGTGCATCCGCATCGGGCAGGGGCGTACGCCGGACGCGTGGACGATGCCGTTGCAGCCGTGCGGGAGACCGCGTCGAAGGTCGAGGCCAGAATGCTGGGCGAAATGGGACTCGACTACCACTATGACTTTGCCCCGGTGACGGTGCAGCAGGAGGTGTTCGCGGCGCAGGTGAGGCTGGCTGTGGAACTCGATCTGCCGGTGGCGATTCACACGCGCGAGGCTGCCGACGACACGATCCGGATCCTTGAGGATGCTGGCGCGGGCCGCCTGCGCGGCGTGATGCACTGTTTCACGGGGACGGCCGAGGATGCGCGGCGAGCGCTCGATCTGGGTTTTTATCTCTCGATTCCCGGCATTGTGACGTTTCCCAAGGCGGGGTCGCTGCGCGACGTTGTGGGCAGCCTTCCGCTGGATCGAATCCTGGTGGAAACGGATGCGCCCTATCTGGCGCCCGTGCCCCATCGGGGCAAGCGGAACGAACCGGCCTTCGTGACCGAGACGGTGCGGCAGGTGGCCGCCCTGCATGCGGTGGCGGTCGAATTGATGGCCGTGCAGATCCGCGCGAATCTGGACCGCCTCCTGGGCGTGCCTCGCGTTGACACTCTGTCGAAACCTGTGTTCTGATCCCAACAGTTTTTACTGCCAGAACCCCGGCGAGACCCTATTTGTGAACCCTTCTGCCACATCCGTTCCGGACCTCGGGGCGATCTTCGAACCGGTGCGCGAGGCCCTGGGGCGCGTTGAACAGGAGTTCGCGCGCCACCTCGAGTCCAAAGTCGATCTGATCCCGCAGATGGGCCGCTACATCCAGATGAGCGGCGGCAAGCGAGTGCGTCCCGCCGTCCTGCTCCTGTCGGCGCGGATGTGCGGCTACACCGGAGACCGCGACGTGCTGAACGCCGCCGTCGTCGAGTTCATCCATACCGCGACGCTCGTCCACGACGACATCATCGATGAGGCGGAAACGCGGCGGGGCCGGCTGGCCGCGCATTCGCGGTGGGGCAATGACGTCACCGTGCTCCTGGGCGACTACCTCTACATCCGCTCGATGGCGATGGCGCTGACACAGGACTCGCTTGAGGTCGTCCGGCTGTTGTGCGAAGTCACGCTGCGCATGATCGAAGGCGAACTCTACCAGTTGACGAAGATGGGGGATGGCGCCATCACCGAGGACGAACACCTGGAGATCATTCGCCGGAAGACGGCGTACTTGTTCTCGGGCTGCGCGGAGATTGGTGGCGTGCTGGGCAACTGCACACCCGCGCAGCGCGTGGCGCTGCGTGAATACGGCTTCAACCTCGGCATCGCGTTCCAGATCGTGGATGACGTGCTGGACTACACGTCGGATGAGGCGGTGCTCGGCAAGCCCATCGGTGGGGACCTGCGGGAAGGGAAAGTCACGCTCCCGATCATCCTCCTGCAGCAACGCACCGGGCCCGAGGTGGCGGAACTGATCCAACGCGTGGTCACTGAGCGTCAGGTGAGTCCCGAGGCGTGGCAGACCATCAAGGGACTGCTGGCGACTCACGGTGCCGTGGACGCCGCCTACGAACGTGCGGTGATGTTTGCGCGGTCGGCGCGCACCCATCTGCTCGACGCCTTCCCGGCGTCAGCCGAGCGCGACGGGCTGGCGTCGCTTGCCGACTACGTGCTGCAGCGCGACCGGTAGTGTGACGCCCGCCGAACGTCTCGCCGCCCTGCGCGACAGAATCCGGCATCACGAAGAGCGGTACTACGTGCACGACGCGCCGGAGATCTCGGACGCGGAGTTTGACGCGCTCATGCGCGAACTGCTCGACCTGGAAGCACAGCATCCCGAACTTGCCGATCCCGACTCGCCGACCCAGCGTGTGGGCGGCCGGCCGGCCGAGGGCTTCGCCACCGTCGATCATCTCGAGCCGATGCTGAGCCTGGACAACGCCTATAGCGTGACCGACCTCAGAGAGTTTCACGGCCGGGTGTGCCGAGGGCTGGACGTGCCGGAGGACTCGGCCCTGGCGTATGTCGCCGAGCTGAAGATCGACGGGCTCAGTATCGCGCTGACGTACGACGCCGGGCGGCTGCGCCGCGGAGTGACCCGGGGGGACGGCGTGCACGGGGAGGATGTCACGTCGAACATCCGGGTACTTCGGTCGGTGCCGCTGACCCTGAAGGCGGACGCGCCGGCGTTGATCGAAGTGCGGGGCGAGGTCTACTTTCCGCGGGCCGAGTTTGTCCGCGTGAATCACGAGCGCGAGACGGACGGCGAGCCGGCGTTTGCGAATCCGCGCAACGCGGCCGCCGGCACCATGCGAACCCTGGATTCGGCCGCGGTGAGCCGCCGGGGGTTGCGGGTGTTCGTCTATCAGGTCGTCGTGCCCGCCGGCGCGCCAGCAGTGTCTGACACCCACGATGGTGTGCTGCAGAGGCTGCGCCAGTGGGGGCTTCCAGTCGAGGCGCATTCGACGCGGTGCAGCGGCGTCGATGCGGTCATTGATTGTTGTGAATCCTGGCGCGAGAAGCGTCACGCGTTGCCGTTTGAGACGGACGGCGTCGTGATCAAGCTCGACGACATGACGCTGCGCACCCGCCTGGGGGCGACCGCCAAGTTTCCGCGCTGGGCCACGGCCTTCAAGTTCCCGGCCGAGCAGGCACGCACCCGGCTGCTCCGGATCGAGGTGAACGTCGGCCGCACGGGAGCCGTGACACCGTATGCCGTACTGGAACCGGTGCGCCTGGGCGGCACCACGGTGCAACTCGCGACGCTGCACAACGAGCAGGACGTGGCCCGGCGCGACATCCGCGCGGGCGATCTTGTCGTCGTCGAAAAAGGCGGCGACATCATTCCCAAGGTGATTGGGCCGGTGCTGGACGAGAGACCCGACCCGCCCCCGGCTCCGTGGTGTATGCCGGCCGCCTGTCCGTCTTGCGGGCAGCCGCTGGCCAAGGCCGAGGACGAAGTGGTGTGGCGCTGCGAGAATGCGTCATGTCCTGCCCGACTGCGACGCGGCCTTGAACACTTCGCGGCGCGCAAGGCGATGAACATCGAGGGACTGGGCGAGGCGCTCGTCAACCAGGTGATCGACGCGGGTCTGGTCCGGAGTTTCGCCGACCTCTATCGCCTGACGCCGGACGCCTTGGCGGTGCTTGAGCGCATGGGCCAGAAGTCTGCAGCCAACGTGGTGGCGGAAATTCAGAAGAGCAAGACGGCTGATGTCTGGCGCGTGCTGCATGGGCTGGGGATCAGGCATGTCGGTGAAGGAGCGGCACGGGCCCTGGCGAAGGCGTTTGGCACGGTCGCCGCGCTGCGGTCGGCGACGGTCGAACAAATCGAAAGTGTCGGTGAGATTGGTCCGGTGGTCGCGCGGTCGGTTCGCGCATTCTTCGACGAGCCGGCCAATGCGGCCATGCTTGATGACATGGCCGCGCACGGTGTGGTCATGGCCGACGCCCATGCGGATGCGGAGAACGCACCCCGGCCGTGGACGGGGTGGGTCTTTGTCCTCACCGGCACCCTGGCCGGGCGGACGCGCGAGGAGGCCGCCGCGGCGGTCGAGCGCCTGGGCGGGAAGGTGTCGGGGTCGGTGAGCAGGAA
>CAZAZR010000152.1:0-9639 GCA_964489685.1 uncultured Solibacteraceae bacterium
GCTCATGCGCCTGCAGTTCGGCGGCTAAAGTACGTAAGCGAGCGCAAAGCCGATCTGAAGGGCGAACATCATCCGATACATGTGCGCCCACGAGATGTGGTTTTCGTCGGTGGCCAGATCTTCGGGACGCCGCAGCATCAGATAACAGACGTACGCGCCGTAGACGGCCATGCCGGCGCCGAGCGCGTGCAGGAGCACGCGTTGCCCGGTCAGGATTCCGAGCCAGACGCCCAGGTTGATCATCAGGAACGGCAGGACGAAGGACGGCGAGATCATCCACGCCGCCTTTCTGGCGCCGTGAATGATGGGCAGCGTCCGGCATCCGCCCTTCGCATCGCCGGCCATGTCGGCAAAGTCCTTGGTCGTCGAGGCGCCCAGCAGGAACAGCCCGAAGATGCCACCAATGAACCACGGCTCCACGCCCACGGCCGACTTGACCGCGGACCAACCCGCCACCTTGAGCAGGACGCCGCGCGGTATGGCGATGGTCACATTGGCCCACATGCCGCGCTGCTTGGTGCGCAGTGGCGGCACCGAGTAGACGATGGTCGCCACCACGGCGATGGTGACGATCCAGAAACATTCGTGGCGCCCGCCTGGCGCGACCAGCCACGCAAGCAGCAGCGTCAACGCATAGGCGACGCCGGTAAACCACCACGCCTGACGAATGGTGATGCGGCCCGACGTCAGGGGGCGTTTGGGTTTGTTGACGCGATCGATTTCGAGGTCGTAGATCTGATTGAGCGCGTTGCTGCCCGCGTTGAAGACGGCGGCCATGGCGGCGCCCGTGACCGCCGGGAGCAGCAGTTCCAGGCTCCAGCGATCCTGGGGCGCCGCGCCAATCGCGGTCACGGCGCCAGAGAAAAAGCCGAGAGCCGGAGCGACCAGGGTGAAGGGCCGTGCCAGGTCCGAGTACGTGCGCCAATCCGCCATTGCAGGTTACAGGACCGACCAGAGCAGCATCGCCAAGCCCGCGCCCATCGCGGAGTTCACGAAATTGACGGCGTCGTTGGTGAGCATACCCCGAGCTTCGAGTGTGGCGCCGATGACGCCTTCCACAAGCGAGGCGGCGCTGGCCACGACGACGACGAGAGGGACCGCGCTGGGGGAGACCAGCCCGGCCCAGGCCCCAATTCCCGCAAGGAGTGCGGAAGACAGGATGCCCGCTACGGTGCCTTCAAGGGACACCGCGCCGGTGGTCCCGGGCGCCACTCGCCTCAATGATGTCACGAGCCATGTGGTGCGTCCCCAGGCCTTGCCCACTTCGCTGGCCACGGTGTCGCTGCCGGCCGTGGCCAGCGCGGCGACCAACGCCAGATGCGGCACGGTGGCGTCTGCCGATCCGGCGGCAATCAGCGCGGCCCACGCCGCCACGCCGGTGTTGGCAATGGCATTGCCTGGACCGCGGCGTCCGCCTCGGTCCTCGGCGATACCGGCGCGGGTTTTTCGGGCATGACCAACGCGCGTGGCCAGCGACGCGGCCAGGAACGTGGCAATCAGCATGGCCCACCCAGCGACGCCACTGCCCACGATCATGATCGCGCCGATGATGGCTCCTGTCACCGCGCCAGCGACGGTCACCGTGCGAGCCGCCCAGCCTGCGGTGGCGACGACCGCGTTCAGCCCCACCAGAGTCCATGTCGTGGCACCTGGCGCCGTCACATGTGCCAACAGGACCTCGGGAGTCATGTGGCTCATGCTCCAGAGAACCGTCGCCGCGATCGCCGGCACCGTGATGTTGTCGTCGAGGTGCACCGGCGCGGTTTCGGCGAAACCCGCCAGGACGGCCGCTGCGATCGGCGCCGTGAACATCCAGCCCCCCATCGTGGAAGCCGCCGACCACCAGGTCATGCCCACCGCAGCCGCGCTGCCGAAGAGGATGAACGCCAGCAATCCGCCGACGGATTTTTCCCGATTCCACGGCAGGGAGCTGGTGCCCACGTGCGCCCCGATGAGGGTGGCCATCCCGTCGCCCACCGCGAGGATGGCCCACGCGGTCGCTACCAGATCGAGCCGGTTCGGTAACAGCAGGATCAGGGTCAACACGGCTGCCGGGTAGAGAACGATGCCGGAGGTCCAGCGTCGTCCGCGATCGGTACGGCGAAAGACACCAGGGGCCAGCCGGGGCAACATCAGGGCGTTGAACACAATCGCGATTGCCGCCAGAGCCGCCGCCTGGGCCCAGGTCAAGTCGCGCAACAGGAGCGCGATGGCTCCCACGCCGATGTGCACCAACTGCCGGCTGACTTCCATGCGGCAGTGGCGTCAGGCTGTGACGCGGCCTGCGACGACCTCGTCGCGCCACCATTGCAGGAGGCCGGCCAACGTGTCGGCAATCGACCACTGCGGCTGCCAGCCGAGTTCCGTGCGAATCCGCGAGCTGTTACCCACCATGCGCGGTTGGTCACTTGGGCGTAGTCGCGTGGGATCGGTCGCGAGGGTGACGGGGACCAGGGCCATGGCCATCAACTGGGCCAGCAAGTCCGCGATGCGGTGCGGCGTGTCGGAGCAAATGTTGTAGACGCGACCGGGTTGACCGGCGTCCAGCAGCCGCGCGTACGCGTCCGCGACGTCGCGCACATCGGTGAAGTCGCGTTCGGCGTCGAGATTGCCCACCTGAATCTCAGGTGCGAGCACGCCGGCCTCGATGAGGGCGATTTGTCGGGCGAAGCTGGAGAGCGCGAAGCTCGGATTCTGGTGCGGCCCGATGTGGTTGAAGGGCCGCGCCACCACCACATTGAGGTCGTCATGTCGCGCCGCACGCTGGGCGAGTTGATCCTGTGCCAGTTTCGAGAGGCCGTAGGGACTCGATGGTTCGAGCGGGACATCCTCGTCCAGGGGTTCGTCGGACGCTTGGTAAATCATGGCCGACGTCACCACGAGGACGCGGCAATCCGGGCAGTGCTGGCGAACCGCGTCAAGCAAGTAATGGGTGCCGAGCACGTTGGTCTGCAGAGGTAGCAGGGAACTGCGCCACGAGTCCCCGACGTGCGGAGAGCCGGCCAGGTGCACAATGCGGTCGGGCAACGCCTCGGCCACGGCGTTTCGTACCGCATTCCGGTCGGTGATTTCCACCTGGCGCCATTGGACAGATGCGGTGTCGGGCTGTGGCCGTCGTGTCCACGCCAGCAGGGGTCGTCCTGTGGAGGACACGGTAAGGCGGGCCATCAGATGCCGCCCCGCAAACCCCGAGGCACCGGTCACCAGAGTCGGCGAACCCGTCATCTCGATTCAGGCGCCTGCGCGGTTGCCGTACTGAGCCCGGTAGTAGTCGCGGAAGGCCTGATCCTTCTCTTTGATGGGCCGCCACCACGACTCGTTCTGGCGGTACCAATCCACGGTCGCCGCCAGGCCCTCTTCAAACGCCACGGTTGGCGCCCATCCGAGCGTTCGGAGCTTGGTGGTGTCGAGCGCGTAGCGGCGGTCGTGGCCCGGGCGATCGGCCACCGGCCGAATCAACGAGCCGGGCCGTCCCGTCAGGTCGAGGATGCGTCGGGTCAGGTCCACGTTCCTGACCTCATTGCCACCGCCGATGTTGTAGACCTCGCCGTTGGTGCCTCGGTCGATCGCCAGGTCAATGGCGCGGCAATGGTCGTCCACATGCAGCCAGTCGCGGACGTTCAGGCCATCGCCATAGAGTGGCAGTGCGATGTTGTCGATCGCGTTGGTCACAAAAAGCGGGATGACTTTTTCCGGAAACTGGTTGCGACCGTAGTTGTTCGAGGCACGGGTCACAATCACGGGCACGTCGTAGGTGGCCCAGTAGCTGTACGCCAGGCGATCGGCGCCTGCCTTGCTGGCCGAGTAAGGGTTGCGGGGCCGCAGTTCGTCGGTCTCTGTGCTGGCGCCCTCAGGCACACTGCCGTACACCTCATCGGTCGATATCTGCACGAACCGCCGCAGACCCGGTGCCTGCCGGGCCGCTTCGAGCAGCACGAACGTGCCGATGACGTCCGTGGTGATGAAGTCAGCCGCAGACTGAATGGACCGATCCACATGGGTCTCTGCGGCGAAGTGCACCACCAGTTCCGACTCGCGTACCAGGGGCGCGGCCACGCCGGCGTCCGCGATGTCCCCGTGCACGAATCGATGGCGCGGACTCTCCATGACGTCCGCGAGGTTTTCCAGGCGGCCGGCATACGTCAGTTTGTCGAGGGTGGTGATCTGCCAGTCGGGGTGGGCGTTGTGGGCCCACCGCACGAAATTCGAACCGATAAAACCCGCACCGCCTGTGACAAGGACTCGCATCATCGCTGGATCTCATTATTGCCGAATGCCCCCAGGAGGTTTGCGAACGACCCGACCCCGGCCAGGGTCAGCGAAAGGCTGAAACGCCTGTCGTTTCTCAGCCCCAGATGTTTCAGGTTCGTGACGGCATAGTCCACCGACACACCGCAGCACTGCGCGTTGTAGACCGCGCCGATGCGCTGCTGCAGCATCCGTTCGCGCAACACGTCGTACGTCATGCTGTAGCCGAACGAGGCTGCCCCGCTGGGTTTCCTCGCGCGCGTCGAGACCGATATGAAGTGATCGGCGTTTGCTGGATTGCTGTAGCCGGCCAGGCCAGGGATGACCTGGCGTTTCGACCAATCGGCGTTCAGATTCAACGCCTCGCCGGATCGGTTCACCGACGCCCGGTAGCTGCGGACGGCGCGAAATTGCGTGTCGTATTCCACGGTGAAACTGCCACCGAGATCTGGCGTGGGCATGAAGTTGAGCGCGCCTCGCATCGGCGACAATTTGCTCGGCGGCGGCTGGTAGGAATAGAGGTTCCCGAAGCTCGACTGGTAGTTCTGGTCGTAGGACGCCGCGAGGGAGTTGCTGTAGTAGGTCTGGCTCACCTCGAGGTTCATGATGTCGCGCGCGACGGCCGGCTGGTCGCCCTGCCGCACCCGGGCCATCAGCCGATTCACGATGCCGTATGTCACCCTCGTATCGCCGCCCAGGACGGTGTCCACATGGTCGAACTGCACGACCTGGTTGAATCGATCGAAGGCCGAAGTACGGGTGACGCTCACCGAGGGTTCAATGACGTGTTTGAACCGGTCGGCAAATCCGTTGCCCGGCGTGTTGAAGACCCGCGTGAACCGCGGTCCGGTCATCTGCACCCTGGTCTCGACGATATTCCGTCTCAGTGGCGCCTCGACGAATTTGCCGGTCACGGGATCCCGCGACGTATTCCATTCGGTACGCCGCACGGTCACGTTGCTGCGAAGGCTCAGCGCCGATCCCAGTGCGAGCGAGTATCGCAGCGTCATCTGGCCGTCGTTGCGAAAGACGGCCACCCGCGTTTCAGGCCGGTCCACATCATCCAATCGCTCGGCATTGATGGTATCGAGCGAGGCCCCGAAGGTGATCTTCGTGCCCAGGAGTGGCGCTTCAGAGAGACTCAGACTCGCGCGCGGTTTGTACCGGTTACTGGCGGCCGAGGTGCCGTAAAACACGTCGCTGCGTTCCGCCTGGGCGTACAACCGGATGCGCCCCCAGTTGCCGCTGGCGTCGGCGCCGAAGTAGCGCGACCGTCGCGAAAACGCGGCCAGGTCCACCTGGTACAACTGCTGCGCGGTCACGTCGGTGAAGTAGTCGGCGCGCGCCTGAAAGCGGATGCGGCCCGGCAGGCTTTGCGAGATGTTGCCACGCACGGCAAACGACTGTCGCGATGGAGACGTGACCGTACCGGTCGCGCCGATCTGCTCCTTCTCACGGATGGTCGACACGCTCGCGTCGCCCCGTGAGTTCGGGCCGGCCACGTACCGATAATCTGCGCCGAATTGCTGCCCACTGCTGGCAAACCAGTCGTGGTAGATCGTGGCGTCATGGCTGCGGTTGATGGCCCAGAAGAACGCGTTGCTCAGCGTGAAGCCCCGGAACGAGGAGGAGCCATACGACGGCATCAGGAATCCTGTGGCGCGATTGTCCTCCTGGATCGGGTAATAGAAGATCGGCAGGTACAGGATCGGGACTTCCTTCACTTTCAGCACGGCGCCGCGCATGATCGCGTATTTGTCCACCGTGAAGGTCAAATGGCTCGCCGTCACTTCCCATCGCCGATTGGGCTGCACGCAGGCGGAAAACACGGCGCGCGTGAGTTTGTACGTGCGTGGCCCCGTCTTTTCAATGCGCTCGGCCGAGAACATGGCCTCGGGTTCCTGCGTCCCGAACAGGGTCTTGTCGATCTTCCGGTCGGTCAGCTGGAGTGTGCCATTCGCGTTCTCAAAGACACCGGTGCGCGTCTTGATGTTCAGTTCGCCTCGTGACGCCGCAATGCGCGTCCCTTCCTGTTGAAACACGACGCTGCCGCGGGCGATGACGCGGTCTTCCGCGATCACGTGATCGACTTCGTCGGCAATGAGCAGGAGTTCGCCGCATCGGATTTCGACCGGATTGCCGGGTCGGCCCCGCAACTCCCGTCGGCTCTTGTCAGGCGAGTCCCCGGCGTCGGTGAAGACCAGCTGGCAGCCACCGATCGTGAGTTGTGCGGCCGCACCCGCCGGCCACGCGATCGCCGCACCCAAGAGACACGTGACAATGAGTGATCGCGGCATGTGGTGACGGTCGGGCCAGAATATCATGCGAGCACAGCCAGTACCTCTCCGGCGAGAAAGAGCGATCCGGCCACGACAACCGGGTCGCCGTGCCGTGCGCCTTCCACCAGCGCGTCCAGTGGCGTCGCGGCGATCAGCCGTGGCACAGCCGGTGCCACCCGTGCCGCCTCGTCGGCGAGGTGTTGGGGCGTCGCTGCGCGCGGACCGGCAGACGCGGTGCACACAAACACCGACGCCGAGGGCGCCAGCGCACGCAGCACCTCTGCGATCGCCTTGTCTCGCATAATGCCAATGACGATGGGGACGGGCGTTCGGACGGTTTCGCTCAAAAACGCGGCGAGTGCGCGTGCGCCGTCCGGATTGTGCGCTCCGTCCACCAGGACGTGGCGGCCCCGCCACATCCGCCAGTCCAGCCGTCCCGGCCAGCGTACGTCTGCCAGGGCCGCGCGCACGGCTGCCACGTCCACGGGCGCAATGCCCAGCGCCTGAGCCGCCTCAAGGGTGCGCACGGCCGTGACCGCGTTGTCCACCTGATGCCGGCCTGGTAAGGAAAGGCGCAGAGGGCCGTAGTCGCGCAACGGCGTCCGAAGGGTGAGCTCGGTCTCGCGCACCTCGATCGTCGCCTGCGCGACCACGCCGTCCGGCGCGTACGTGACAGACGCCCGCACTCGCTGCGCGATGCCTGACATCACGTCAACAGCTGTCTGGCTCGTCCGGCCCAGCACCGCCAGCGCGCCGGGTTTGATCACGCCCGCCTTTTCCGCCGCGATCGCCTCGATCGTGCTGCCGAGGTAGTCCTGATGATCGAGGCCGATGTTGGTGATGGCCACAAGCGGCGCGTCCACAGCGTTGGTGGCGTCAAGACGCCCCCCGAGTCCGACCTCGAGCACGGCGACACCCACATGGGCCTGTCGGAACGCCACCAGCGCGATGGCCGTGGTGGCTTCGAAGAACGTGGGCGGCGTGGGCTGGGCCGCCGCCGCCGCGCGCACAAGACTCGCCGCGTGATCGAACGCGTCGTCGGAGACTGGCGCTCCGTTGACGACCACCCGCTCGGTCACATCCAAGAGATGCGGCGAGGTGTAGCGGCCGGTGCGGCATCGGGCGGCTCGAAGGCCTCGTTCGACCATGGCAGACACCGAACCCTTGCCGTTGGTGCCCGCGATGGTGATGGCCGTCAACGACTGTTCGGGATGTCCCAGGCTCGACAGGAGCGAGCGGATGGGCGCCAGCCCCAGCGTGATGAGGCCCGCGGCCTCCAGCCTAAACAGCCACTGGCGAGCGGTGTCAGCCAAATCAGGCGTCGAGTTGAGCCGGGGCCGGCTCGGCGCCCGGTGCCATGCCCGACATGATGCGCAGGGCATTCGCAATGACCGCCTTCATGTCGCGGCGATCGACGATGACGTCGATCATGCCTTTTTCGAGCAGGAACTCGCTGCGCTGAAACCCTTCTGGCAGTTTCTGGCGGATGGTCTGCTCAATCACACGCGGGCCGGCGAAACCGATCAGCGCCTTCGGCTCCGCGATGTTGAGGTCGCCGAGCATGGCGAAACTCGCCGTCACGCCGCCGGTGGTGGGGTCGGTCATCACAGAAATGTAGGGCAGGCCGGCGCGGTCGAGGCGACCCAGGGCCGCACTGATCTTCGCCATCTGCATCAGTGACAGGGTGCCTTCCATCATGCGCGCGCCGCCCGAGCAGCAGACGACAATGACCGGGATGCGTCTGGTGATGGCGAGCTCGATGGCGCGGGTGATCTTTTCGCCGACGACCACGCCCATGCTGCCGCCAATGAAACTGTATTCCATGGCGGGCAGTCCGTCGATGTCGCCGCTGGCCGTGACCACCGCGTCCTTGCGTCCCGTGGCGCGAATGCTTGCGGCCAGCCGATCACGGTAGGGCTTGGTGTCGGTGAACTTGAGCGGGTCGGTGGATTTCAGGTCCGAGTCGTACTCCACCCAGCGCGTATCGTCGAACAGCAACGCGAGCCGGTCGGCGGCGTTCATGCGGAAGTGATGCGCGCACTTGGGACAGACCTGCTGGTTGGCGAGCAGTTCCTTGTTGTAGATCACCTGACTGCAGGACGGACACTTGACCCACAGGCCTTCGGGCACCCGGCTGGACTTGTCAGCCTGCGGCTCGATGGGTTTTCGGGTCTTCTTGAACCACGCCATAGAAGCACTCTAGCATCAGCCGCCGGGCATCAGCCGCGAGGCACGTAGTACCGCGTGCCACCGGTCATCGACGTGATCTGCCGCAAGAGGTCGTCAATCGCCTCATCGCCCCACGACAGGTCAAACTGGGATGTTTCCACCACGAGCAACGGTGTGGCCGTGTAGTGGAAGAAGAAGTGGTTGTAGGCCTCGTTCAACTCGGACAAATACCGTTCGGACGGCGGCACCGGGTCGTCTTCCGCATGGCGCACCCGGCCGCGCACACGCCGGCGCAGCACATCAGTCGGGCTCTGGAGGAACACCACGAGGTCGGGCTGCGGCAGGTCGCGCGCCAGCAGCTCGTAGAGGCGCTGGTAGATGAAGAGTTCATTGTCGTCGAGGTTCAGGTGGGCGTAGATGCGATCCCGGTCGAAGAGGTAGTCCGAAACGGTGACCTGACTGAAGAGGTCGCCTTGCCGCAGGTCCATCTGTTGGCGGTGGCGGGCCAGCGAATAAAACAGCTGGGTCTGGAATGCGGCCCCGGCTCGACCGGCATAAAAATCCGTCAGGAACGGGTTCTCGGTTTCGTCGAGCACGACGGTGGCATCGAGCCTCGCGCCGAGCCGGTCGGCCAGGCTTGTTTTTCCCAATCCCACCGGACCTTCAATCGCGAGGTAGCGAAACTCCACGGTGCGCGAGTATACCAGCCGGCCTCGCCGCGACCGGCTACGATAGGGTGGTGAGGACCGTAGCCCTGTTGTTGGTGTCGTGGTTGGCCGCGTCGTGTGCGTCGGCGCCTGTCGTCGTCGCTCCCGAGCGCGTGGTGCCGCCGGTGCCGCTCGATCAACGCGTGGCATGGCTGCTTCGGCTTGAGGCGCAGCGCGTGCTTCGCGATCCGGGCGTGGCGGCTGAAGTGGTGGTCTCGCCGGTCGTGCCGAAGCCG
>CAZAZR010000153.1:0-9588 GCA_964489685.1 uncultured Solibacteraceae bacterium
GCTCGACACCGCGCGGTTGCCATGTTTGGCGACGCGCACCCCACACGACGCCAGCACCACCGCAGCGGCCGTGGAGACATTGAAGGTATGCGCGCCGTCACCTCCGGTGCCGCACGTATCAAACACGGCACCGACCGGCGCCGGCAACGCCACGGCGCGGTCGCGCATGACGCGGGCGAACCCCACCATTTCAGCCGGACGCTCGCCCTTGAGCGCCAGCGCCATCAGGAGTCCCGCGATGTGCGCAGGTTGAGCCAGCCCGGACATGATGACGTCCATCGCACGCGCCGCTTCGTCGGGCGTCAGGTCTTCATGCCGGCGCAGCTTCTCGAGCAGGTCCACAAACATTACCGATCCTCCAGGAAGTTTCGCAGCAGTTGATGCCCGGCGGGCGTGAGCACGGACTCGGGGTGGAACTGCACGCCATGCACCGGCCATGTGGCATGACGCAATCCCATTACGGTGTCCTCGCCTGCCACCCAGGCCGACACCACAAATCCCGGAGGTACGCCGTCTTTCGGCACAACCAGCGAATGATACCGACCCGCCTCAAACGGCACAGCCACACCGGCAAACACGCCGAGGCCGTCGTGTTGCACCATCGACGTCTTGCCGTGCATCGGCGCATGGGCGCGCTCCACGCGTCCGCCAAACGCTGTGGCCAGCGCCTGATGGCCCAAACACACGCCCAGCACCGGCATCTGTCCAGCGAATCGGCGCAGTGCCTCCACCGAGATGCCCGCCGTCTCGGGCCGACCGGGCCCGGGCGAAATCACGAGGTGGGTCGGCCGCCGCGCGGCAATCTCGGCCACCGTCATCGCGTCGTTGCGGACCACTTCAACCTCGGCACCAAGTTCGCCCAGCCTGTGAGCGAGGTTCCACGTGAAGGAGTCGTAGTTATCGAGCAGCAGCACCATGGGTTGACCTAGAGTCCCGCGTCAGCCATCTCGAGCGCCTGAATCAGCGCACGGGCCTTGTCGCGCGTCTCCTGATACTCGGCCGGCGGGTCCGAATCGGCCACGATGCCGGCGCCGGCCTGGACGTGCGCCACGCCCTCACTCATCGCGATGGTCCGAATGGCAATGCAGAAATCGAGATTGCCGGCGAAATCCAGATACCCCACGGCGCCGCCATAGAGTCCGCGCCGCGTCGGCTCGAGACCGCCCAGGATCTGCATCGCCCGGATCTTGGGCGCACCCGTCACCGTGCCGGCCGGAAAAGTGGCGACCAGCGCGTCCAGCCGATCGCAGCCCGAATCAAGCTGACCGTCCACACGCGAGACCAGGTGCATCACGTGGGAGTAGCGCTCAAGCGCCATGTACTGCGGCACGCGGACGCTTCCCACCTGGCACACACGCCCGAGGTCGTTGCGGCCCAGGTCGACGAGCATTACGTGTTCGGCCCGCTCCTTCTCACTGCGACGGAGTTCGTCGGCCAGCAACTGATCCTCTTCCGGGGTGGCCCCGCGGCGTCGCGTCCCAGCGATCGGGTGGGTTTCGACGTGGGTGCCTTCCACGCGCACCAGCATCTCGGGCGAGGCCCCGATGATCGACTGCCCGCCCATGCGGATGAAAAACATGTAGGGTGAAGGGTTGACGTGCCGAAGCGCCCGATAGACGTCAAATGGCGGCGCACTCGTGCGGGCGTCAAACCGCTGCGAGATCACGGCCTGATACACATCACCGGCGGCGATATGCTCCTGAATCGTCCGCACGGAGGATTCAAATGCGTCCTGGGTCTGGTTGGCCTCGAGCGCCAGCGGTGCCCCGTCGCGGCGCGCGCCGCGCGACAGGTTGCGATCGAGTTCGCGTTCGAGAAAGTCGATCTTCGCCACCGCAAACTCATACAGCGACCGCAGGTCTTCACCCGGACGCACGCGGGCATTCGAAATCGCCAGGATGCGGTGCTTCACATGGTCGAATGCCAGCACCGTGTCGAACACCATGAACCCCGCAGCCTCGCGCCCGCTGTCGTCCCCCGAGCCTGCCCTCGCGACACTCGGTTCAAACCACTCGGCCGCGTCGTAGTCGAAGTAGCCCACCGCCCCGCCGGTGAACCGCGGCAGGTCGGGCACTTTGGGCGACGAAAACTCCGCCATCAACTCGCGCAGGGTCGCCACAAGCGGCTCGTCACGCGTGATCGTGGCGCCCGCCTGTTCAATCGTGGTCTGCCCCGATCGGCCCCGTACGACCATGAAGGGGTCCTTGCCCAGGAAGGAATACCGTCCGACGTGTTCGCCTCCCTCCACGCTCTCGAGCAGAAACGCGTAGTCCGAGTGCTCCGCAATCTTCAGGAAGGCCGAGACTGGCGTCAGCAGGTCGGCCATGATCTCGCGCCACACCGGCACAAACGTGCCACGCAGCGCCAACTCCACAAATGCCTCAAACGATGTCTGTTTCATCACTCACCTTGAATGGTTGTCGGCCATGATCCACGCCCGGGCGGCCTCGGCCAGAAGCGCCACCGACGGGGTCTGCCCCGTCCACCAGATGCATTGGCGCGCCGCCTGGCCGGCCAGCATTTCCAGTCCGCCGATCACCTGGGCGCCGGCCGCGCGCGCTGCCTGCAGCAGGGCGGTCTCTTCGGGGTTGTAGACCAGGTCGTACACCACCGCCGCCTGTGCGGTGGCACCCGCGAGCGGACTGGCCCACTGCTCCGGCCATGTCCCCACCGGTGTCGCATTGACGATCAGGTCCCAGTGTCCACGTGCCGGCCACGGCTCGCACGTGGCACCGATCGCAGACGCCAGTGCCGCGGCCTCGTCAGCACGGCGGGCACAGATCGACACCACGCTTCGGCGTCCCCTCAGCGCGCGGCCCACAGCGCGCGCGGCGCCACCGGCGCCAAGCACCAGCGTACGCCGTCCGTTCAACTCGATCCTGTGACCATCACACGCATCCAGAAAGCCTTCGCCATCGACGTTGCGCCCGAGCCAGGTTCCCTGATGCCGCTTGAGGGTATTCACGGCCCCCAAGGCACGAGACGCCTCATCGTCGAGTGTGACGTCCCACCCGCGCTTGAACGGCGCCGTCACGCTCATGCCTTGAATGCCCAGCGCGTCAGCCATCAGCTGGGCGTCTTCGACGCTGGCGGCCTGCAGTGGCACGTACACCGCATCGAGTCCCATCGCTCGGAACGCCGCGTTGTGCATCGCCGGCGACGCCGAATGTTCGAGGGGGCGTCCCGTGACGGCATACACCTCAGTGGCGTCGGTCACGTCGCGCACCCGAAACTGCGTGACGAGATCCGAGACGGAGTACTGGCCCGGGGCCGCGGTCCCGGCGTACGTCCAGCATGAACCGAACCGCGCCGGCAGCGCGCGCGTGATGCGGCCGAACCCGCCCATGCCAATGACCACGGTGCCCGGTTGGCCACTCGCGGCGTCGCGCAGGGCGAGACACTCGGCGGCCGACTGTGGCGTGGCCGCGATCTTCACCACGTCGGCTCCCTCGCGACGCATGTCGACCATGCGCGCCGCTACGTCGTCTGGCACCTGTGTGAAGTCATGGTCCGACAACACCAGCTGCGTCGTCGTCCCCTCCCGCTCCGGGCGCCACGGCGCGCGACGTTCGACGTCCACGAACTCCGCGCCCAACGTCACAGCCTCGTTGATGATTCGTTGTCTCGTTGATTCGTCGCCAGCAAAGGCGCCGCCCTCCCACACCGGCCGACAGGTCACAATCACGGGGCGCACCCGGTCGCGCAAGGCCCCGGCCACGTCCAGGTCACCCACCCCATCCAGGCGCAGTTCGACCAGGTCGGCGTCCGCGGCCGTGTCACGACCCAGGCGCAGCGCACGCATGTCGCTGGCCGTCACGGTCTGGACGATCTGTGTCTTGCGCTCCATCTTCATCAGGCTGGGTCTCAGGCTTGCCGTCTTGCGGGCAAAAAAAAACCTCCTCAGGAAACGTCACTGAAGAGGCCTTCCGGAATCGCGTCGAGTCTAAAAACTACCGGCGCGCGCCGCCCTCCCCAGCTTCCGAGGCCTGCCACCGCCAATACGACCCGACGGTCGCGGACGGAAAGCCGGTAGAGGAAACTGAAAGGTGCGCCATGGCTCGTACAGGTGAGAGGGTACCAAACGACTGTCCAATGCGTCAACTTGCCGCGTGTTATAACCAGTTGAGACACCTGTGCAGCAACCGTTACCACCCCGCCTGATTCGCGTCCTCGTGATCCCGGTCCTGGTGCTGGTGCTTCTGGCGGGCCCTGGTGCGCAGACGGCTTTCATGCCCGTGTCTGACATTCGGCCGGGCATGGTCGGCGTGGGCCGGACCGTTTACGCGGGGACCCACCTCGACGAATTTCGCGCGAATATCATCGGCGTCCTCAAGAACGTCGTGGCTCCGGGTCGGGATCTGATCCTCGCCAAGCTTGAAGGCGGCCCGCTGGCCACCACGGGTGTGATGCAGGGCATGAGCGGCAGTCCCGTCTATGTGGATGGTCGGCTCATCGGCGCGGTCTCGTATTCGCTGGGCACCTTCCCTCGTGAGCCCATCGCCGGTATCACGCCCATTGCCGAGATGGTGGCGGCAGTCGACGGCGGCGAACCCCGCCCCGCGCTCGGCGAGTTCGACATGGCCTGGCCAGCCACTCCCGAGCGCGTCTTCGCGTCGCTCGGTCGTGTCGCGCAACGGGCGTCGGCCCCCCTGCGATCGTCCCTGCTCGCGTCCGACATCGTCGGCGCACCATCGATTGCGGACTGGGCGCCGCGTCTGCGGCCGATCGGCGCGGCGATGGTCGCCTCAGGCCTCGCGCCCGGCGTGGAATCGCAACTGCGGCAGGCTCTCGCCGCCGGCGGCTCGTTGCTGAGCGCCCTCGCGGCCTCGCAGGCTCCCGCTCTGGCCGACGCCGCCCCCCTCAGACCGGGCGATCCGGTCGGCATGAGCATGCTGCGTGGCGACATGGAGATGGGCGCCACAGGCACCGTCACCCACATCGACGGCCCGCGCGTGTACGCCTTCGGGCATTCCTTTCTGAACCTTGGTCCCACCTCGATGGCGATGACGCGCGCCCAGGTGCTGACGGTGCTTCCCAGCCTCGATTCGTCGATGAAGATTGCGGCCATGGGCCCGGTCATCGGTCGTATGACTCAGGACCGCACCACCGCCGTCGGCGGCCTGCTCGGCGCCGGCCCCGACGAACTCGCGGTCACGCTGAACATCGAATCGGGTCGGACCCCTGCCCGCCGCCTGCGATTCCACGTGCTTCACGATCAGAGCCTCACGCCGCTCTTTGCCTACGTGGCCATCCTGAACTCGCTGACGACGTATGTGCGACAAGCCGGCACCACCGCCGTCACCGCCCAGGGATCGATCACGTTCGACGGGCTCGGCACGCTGCAGATTGACGATGCGTTTTCAGGCGAACAGGCCATTGCCCAGGCGGCCGCGAGCGCGATGAACCCGATCGGGGCCATTGCCGGCAACACCTTCCGCCCCACCCTGCCGAGCGCGCTCAACTTGACGGTGCGCGTGTCGGAGGTCGAGGCGTACTCGACGATTGAACGCATCTGGCTCGACACCACGCGACCGACCCTGGGAGGCACGCACACGCTGCACGTGCTGCTGCGACAGTACCGCGGTGACACGGAGGTGGTGTCGCTGCCCGTGACCATGCCCACCCAGGTGACGGGCCCAGTGACGTTGATGGTGACTGACGGCGCCACACTGTCAGCCCTCGAACAGAAAGACGTGCGGCCGACTCCGCCTCGTTCCCTTGAGGCCCTCTTCGCACGGTTGCAGGAGGCACCAGTCGGCAACCGGCTCTATGTGCGGCTGCTGACGGCCGCGGCTGGCACCGCGGTCGCCGGTGAATCACTGCCCTCCCTTCCAGCGTCCGTCCTCGCCGCGCTCGACGCCGATGCGTCCGTCAATTCGTCCGGGCTCGCTCGCGGCGTCGTGGGCGCGTGGGACCGCCGGCTCCCTCGCGTCATCCGTGGCTCTCGCGAACTCACGCTGACGTTGCGCCCGTCACTTCCGCCCTCACACCCATGACCGCTCGTACCCGGACGTCTGCCCTGTCTCTCGTGGCCTCGGTTCTCCTGCTAGCCGGCGGACGTGCATCCATGGATGCGGCAGGGCCGCTGTTCTGGACTGTGGCGTCTCAGGCGGGTTTTCTCGAAGGCACGCCCACGGGCGTCTCGATTGACGATGCGGGTCGCCTGGTCGTTGCGCCGCTTGTGAGCGTCGTCGCCGACCTCTCGGCTCCGCAGGCCTGGAGCGTGGTGCGCACCACAGACGGAACCTGGTTCGCCGGCACCGGCGGCACCGGGCGTGTGCTCAGGGGACGCGGCGCGCAGGTGGACACCGTCCTCAACGTGGAGCCATCGGGTATTCACGCGCTCGCCGTCGTGAATGGCCGGGTCTTTGCGGCCAGCTCCCCGGACGGCCGTGTGCACGTGATCGAACCGGACGGATCGTCGCGCGTATTTTTCGATCCGGCTGAGTCGTACATCTGGGCGCTGGCCGCTGACCAGCAGGGCCGACTGTGGGTCGGCGCCGGACTTCCGGCCGTGGTCTACCGCGTGGACGCGGCGGGCACCTCGCAAGTGGTGTATCGGCCGGCCGCGCGCCACGTCGTGACCCTGGCTATGGACTCGGCCGGTCGCATGTTCGCGGGTACAGATACGCCTGCGCGACTCTATCGATTCGGTGACGCCGATCGGCCGTTCGTGGTGTTTGAACCGGGACTTTCGGAATTGCGCGCGATCGTACCGACCGCCGACGGTTCGTTGTATGTCGCGGCCCTCACCGCGGGCGGCGACGCCGCGCCCGAGGCCACTGTGACGGGCAGCGTCACCATTACCGTCGGCGGTACGAACACCGGTACGGCGTCCACCACCACCACGCCCGCACCGCCAGGCCGCCGCTCGGTGATCTACCGCGTGACCTCCGATGGCACGTGGGACGCGTTGTGGGAGACACCCGACGCGGTGTACGACCTGGCCGCACGTGACGCCAACTCGTTGCTCGTGGCCACCGGCCCCGAAGGCCGGCTCTACCGGGTGTCGACGGCCGCGGCCACGTGGGGCGCTGCCACGCTCGTCAACACCGTTGACGCCAAACAGATCACGCGACTGGCCGCCGACGGCACTCGCACTTTGGCCGTCACCGCCAACCCGGGGCGTGTGGTCGCGATTGCTGCCGCACCGGCTCAGGCGTCGTCGTACGCGTCGGCGGTGCGCGATGCGAAAACCACGGCGCAATGGGGGTCGATCCGGTGGGAGGGTCTGGGCTCGGTCGCCCTGCAGACCCGTTCGGGGAACACGCTGCAACCAGACGATTCCTGGAGTTCGTGGACCACGCCCACGCCGCAGGCCAGCGGCTTCGCGATCACGAGCCCACAGGCGCGTTTCCTTCAGTGGCGCGCCACATTGACCCCGGGCACGGTCGCACCGGTCGTGACTTCGGTCACGGTCGCGTACCTCCCCCGCAACCTGCGGCCGGTGGTCAGCGAGATCACAGTGCACCCACCCGGAGTGGTCTTCCAGCGTCCGTTCTCGAGTGATGAAGGCGCGATCGCCGGGCTCGATGAGGCGGTGGCTGACGCGCGCCGTCCACCGGGCAGCGATCCCACGGCGACGGGCGCATCCGTCGCGGGCCGCCGGATGTTCAGCCGCGGCCTGCAGACACTCGGGTGGAAGGCCGACGATCCGGATGCGGACCGGTTGCAGTATGCGCTGCACTATCGGCGCGAAGGCGAGGCCGTGTGGTCGCTGCTGCGCGAGGGCCTCGCCGACCCGCTGTTCGTGTGGGATACGACGTCGGTCCCCGACGGCCGGTATCTCATGCGCGTCTCGGCATCCGACGTCTGGTCAAATACGCCGGAGCGTGTGCTGGCCGGCGACCGGGAGAGCACCGCGATCGACATCGACAACACCCCGCCTGTCATCACGATGACCGTGACCGGCAGTCGCGTCGCGATTCGCGTGACCGATGCCCACAGTGGCGTCCATCGCGTGGACTATTCGCTGGGTGGTCAGGCGTGGCAACTGCTCAGGCCGCTTGACGGCCTGGCGGATTCGCGCGAGGAACAGTTCGACGTGTCCTTGCCGACGGCCTCCGACGCCGCGCGGCTGGTGGTGCGCGCCAGTGATGTGATGCAGAACGTGACGTCGGCCGTGGCCGGCCGCCGCTAACCCGTCAAATGCCCGATGCGGTGACCGACGTGCGGACGTCCAGGTGAATGCCGCTGACGTTGGTCAACCCGCCAGGACGCCGGACAGGTTCGACGTAGCGGAAATCCGCGATCTCCTGCAGGAGGGCGAGAATCTCTTCACGGTCCGCTCTGGACAACCCCACAAGACTCGCCGGCCGTCCGTTGCGCACGAGCGCCTCATCGAGCGCTGACACCAACGCGCGCTCCGCCTGCCAGCCAATGGAGGCGGGCACCGCCAGCCGGGCGTCAGTCCGCGCCGATCCCAGGCTCTGCTCGAACTCCAACATGATCCCCCCGCCGCGACCGCTTTCCGGCAGCGCGATGATGTACAACGTGCCGGCACGCGCGTTCATCTGCGTGAGTTGCGTCACCGACGACACCACCATCGCCGAGGCCAGCACCAGCGTCACCAGCGCGCCGGCCATCGCGCCCAGTCCGACAGCCACCCAGTGCCAGTCCTCGAACATCTTTTGCCACAGCGCAGGCCAGGACTGAGCCTGCTCGGCGTGGATGCGGCTCGTCACGCCGCTCGCGAGTCCAGCAAGCGCGGGGTTGACGGCGGTGTTGTATCCCGACCCGAACCGCAGCGCGTCGCCAATCCCTCGTAACCCACCGAGTTCAGACGCGCACTGGTCGCAGGTCTCCAGATGCCCGGAAATCACCAAACGCGCGGCGCCAGGCAATTCATCATCGGCATACGCCCCAAGGGCGCGCAGCACCTCTCGACAGGGGCCGGTCATCATGACGACGCCCGCAGTTCTTCGCGCAGATGTTCCCGGGCGCGGGCCAGACGAGACTTCACCGTGCCCACCGCCACATGCAGCGCACCCGCAATTTCCTCGTAGCTGAGGCCATCGATCTCGCGAAGCACCAGGATGCTGCGCTGGTCAAACGGCAACCGGTCCAGGGCGGTCCAGACCTGGTGTGCTGTCTCCCGTTGCTCTGCGACCTCGTCGGGTTTGGCGAACGACCGGGCGTCTGCCAGGTCGCCATGCTGCGCGACGTGTTGTTCAAGCGCGACCTGCTGTGACTGATGCCGACGGCGCCACCACCGGCGCCGATTGGACGCCTGGGTGACCACCACACGGTAGATCCAGGTGCGCAGGGCTGATCGGCCGCGGAACTGGCCCAGGGTGCGAAATACCCGCAGGAACACTTCCTGGGACAAATCGAGCGCCTCCTGCTGATCGCCGAGCAGATGCAGCGAGAGTTGGTAGACCATGCGCTGGTGGTCGGTGACAAGCCGGGTGCATGCGGCGTCATCGCCGGCCACACACTCCTGGACGCGCGCCCAGTCAGACGCCCACTCGGCCTGCCCCTCGGCTGCCGGGGACGTTTGCGACCATGCGACGGCTCGAATGGGTTTCACAATCGACTCCCCTCTATCGTAGCACCGGCATGTTTCCCGTTAGACCCCGCCGCGGCGGG
>CAZAZR010000154.1:0-9475 GCA_964489685.1 uncultured Solibacteraceae bacterium
CGGCGCCCCACCACGACGCCCAGCGCGACGAATCCGTGAAAAACGAAAAGACCGTGGCCCGAGGGGCGCCAATCAGAATCGAGCGGTCAAGAGTAAACGGCAACGGGGCAGCAGTCATGCGTGTGTCCTCTTGCGCGAGGCGGCGCGTGGCCCCCGACGCGAGTGTTCGAGTTCGGCAAGCAGTTTCAGTTTCCAGACCCTGTCGGTCCACATGTGTTCGAGCAGTGGGGCCATGGGGCCGCACGCCTTCCGGTTGGCACGATAGCGCCGGTACCGGCCATCCACCCGGCTGTCCAGCAGCCCGGCCTCAACCAGCGTGCGCAGTTGCAGCGACACCGCACCAAACGTCACATCGCCCATCGCCTGGTGAATATCCCCAGCCGCCAGTTCCCGGCGCCACGTGAGGCGCAGGATCTCCTGGCGCCTTGGGGACGCCAAGGCGGTGAGGACAGGCGCGGACAGGACCACGCTGGTAACTTTAGATCAAACTAAAATGATAAATCAACGCGGCAGTGCACGCAGCCACGCACGCACCCGCTCGTCCCACTCGGCCTGCCGGGCGCCGTGGGTGCCATGAGTCGTCTCGCGGTCGTACTGCGCCTGCACCGTGGCATCTCCCTTCAGGTACGGCTCCACCAGTCGATCGCGCACCTCGTCAGGCAGTACGCACGGCGACTCGAGCGCCGCCAGCCCCAGCCGCGCGCGACGCGCCTGCACCTCGCTCAGGTCGAAGTGCGTCCGTTCGTGCTGCAGCGTGCGATCGGAGGCTCGCTCCAACAGATGCGCCGACTTCACCCAGGATCGCGCCGGGAGAAAATACGACACCACACGAAACGTAAACCGCCCCTCGTCGCACCGGGCCTCTGACGTAATCGAATACGCGGTCATGGCCGCGGCCACGCTCGCCATGTTGGGACGGCCGCGAAAATCCGACCAGTCGATCACGCGTGCCGGCGACCAGGCGAACGCGTCAGCCAGCACATCCGCTTCTGCGTCGGCCTCAGTGTGCGCGATCGCACCTGGCAGACGGGCCCCACCGCCAGACGCACAGGCAGCCGCAACCAAGGCGGCCGCGATGGCGCTGACGACGAGCGTGGACCGGCACTGCCCCGCCACTATCGCCCCTCGAGCCGCGCCAGCAGGAGCGCTCGCGCACGCGTCAGCCTCACCATCCACGAGCACCGTGTCAACTGCGCGCATCATGCCGAGCGACGGTCCGCAATCGGGACCACGCGCTGCCGGTACAGCCACGGTGTCAACGTCGAGTACGCAATCTCGTCGCGCCATTCGGGGTCGGGCGACCCAAGCATCTCTGTCAGTTCACGAAGCAGCGCGGGCATCGTGGAGCCGGCAGGCACCGCGAACTTGCTGGCGGCAATCGTTCGCCAGAACGCCTTGTCATGGCCGGGCACCTGACTTCCCGCGATCCACACCGACGAGATCGCACGGGTATTGCGGATGTCATCGAGAGGATTGCGGTCGAGCACGACAAAGTCGGCCCACGCGCCTGGTGTGATGGCGCCGATGTCGGTCATGCGCAGCGCCCGCGCGGCATCACTGGTGGCCGACCGAAGGACCTGAGCCGGCGTCATCCCCGCAGCCGCCATCATGGTCATCTCGACGTGCTCGAAATAGCCCTGGAACCGCTCCGGGAACGCGCCAGAGTCGGTGCCCATCACCACGAGCAGGCCCGCATCCGAGGCGGATTTCACATTGCGCTCGGCGACAACCAGAGCCGCCTTATACGCCTGCGCACTCTGTGACTGCTCCATCACACGTTGACGGGCAGGTTCCTTGAGGCGAGCCACCATCGCCGCGTCTGCGTCAGCGAGAAAGAACGATTCATCAACAAACGCGGGAGTTGATTCGTAGACAAACGTGGACAATTCACGCGTCAGTGTCGGGCAGTACGGCACGTTGCGCGCCTTCATCAGCGCGATGAACTCTGGATCAATGTCCCTGTCGCGAACCGAGTGCGCAATCATGTCTACGCCCGCCCGCAACAGAGCCTTGGCATCGTCAAGGTAGAAGATGTGCGCAGACACCCGGAGGCCACGTGTGTGCGCTTCGTCGATCACCGCCTGAAACACCTCGGGCGGCATCTTTCGTGACGTGCCGAGGTTGTCGTCCACGCGAATCTTGATCATGTCGGGCTTGAGGGCGGCCACACGCGCCACCTGCGCACGCGCCGCGGCGGGCGTGGCGGCCGTGATGATGTCGCCTGAGACGAAGATGCGTGCGCGGTCGAGTGGAAGGGAGGACTGGCTCTGGCGAGCAGTGAACGCCGGTGCTTGTTCCCCACCAAGACTCAACACGCTGGTGATTCCGTACCTGGCGAACACGCCCAGTTGCCGCCGCGTGTTCTCGTCGGTGTAGGCTCGCGCATCGGGCCCCGCCACGTCCGAAATGTGAACGTGAGTCGAAATCAGTCCGGGCAGCACGAAGCGGCCGCCGAGGTCCACGCGCCTGGCGCTCGGGGGGACGGTCACCGATGCGGCTGGCCCCACGGCGGCGACACGGCCGTTGCGCACCAGAATGACGACGTCGGAGATGCCGGGCGTGGCGTCGGTTCGAACCAGGCGGCCGCCGGTGAAAGCCACCACGGTGTCCGGGGGCGCTTGTGCCTGTGTGGAGCCAGACGCGGCGCACAGGCCAAGCACGACGACGAGGAGAGCAGTGGTGCGACCGGTCATAGGGATCCTCAGGAAATCGCCAGCATCCGCTCCAGGGCCAGGCGCGCTCGGGCCTGAATGGCTTCGGGCACCTCAATCACGTACTGCGTCTTCTGGAGCGCCTCAAGCGTGTCGTCGAGCGTGATCTCGTTCATGTGGGGGCAACGCACCGAGCACATCCGCAGCATCTCCTTGTCCGGATTGGAGGCTGCGACGTTGTCGCCCATCGAACACTCGGTCAGCAGGAGGTAGCGCGGTGCCCGCGTCTCCTCAACGTATTTGATCATCGCGGCGGTGCTGCCAGTAAAGTCCACCGCATCCACCACGTCAGGCCGGCACTCCGGGTGCGCGAGAATGACGGTGTCGGGGAACTGCCGTCTCACGTCCTGGACGTCCTGCACGGTGAACTTCTCGTGCACCTCGCAGCGCGCGGTCCAGCCAATCAGCGTATGAGTCAGATTCGGCGTGTGCACCGCAGGCCTGGTGCGGGTTGGAAAGATGATGTGACGTCCGGTGGCCTTGGCCACGTTTCCGGCGAGGTATTCGTCGGGAAGAAAGATCACGGCGTCAGACTTCAGCGACTCGACCACCTTTGCGGCGTTGCCGGAGGTGCAGATGATGTCGGACTCGGCCTTCACCTCGGCTGACGTGTTGATGTAGGTCACCACCGGCACGCCCGGGAATTGAGCCCGGAGCGCCCGAACGTCGGCGGCCGTGATGCCGTCAGCCAGCGAGCAGCCGCCATGGGCTGTGGGCAACAGTACGGTGCGACTGGGATTGAGAATCTTCGCGGTTTCAGCCATGAACCGCACGCCGCAGAACACGATGATGTCCTTGTCGGTCTTCGCGGCCTGCCGGCTGAGTTCGAGCGAGTCTCCCCCGACGTCGGCGATGGAATGGAACAGCGCCGGCTCCATGTAGTTGTGGCCGAGGATGATGGCGTTCCGCTCGCGTTTCAGGGCGTTGATTTGGGCGGCAATTTCCGCCTTGTAGCGCAGTTCCACATCGGGCACGACATCGCGAAGGCGTTCGCGCAGGTAGTGGTAGAGGTCGTTCGCGGAGAGCGAGGCAGGTGCGGTCAGTAGCGCGTTCATAGAACCTGAAGACTGAGATCGAGCGCGTGCACCGAGTGTGTCAGCGCGCCGACGGAGATAAATGCCACGCCTGTGTCGGCGTAGTCGCGGATGTTCTCGAGCGACATGTTGCCCGACACCTCGAGCGGCACGCGCCCGGCAACGAGCCCGGCGCAGCGGCGCACCTGGGCCACGGTCATGTTGTCGAGCAGAATGCGATCGGGCACAAGGGCCACCGCCTCCAGCACGTCGGCCTCGGTCCGGCATTCCACTTCGCGCGGCAGGCCGGCGCGCGCGCCCCGACCGACGCGCGCGAGGGCCTCGGTAATCGAGCCGCAGGCATCGATGTGGTTGTCCTTGATGAGGACCATGTCGAACAGGCCCATGCGGTGATTCTGGCCGCCGCCGGACCGCACGGCCATCTTGTCGAGCAGACGTAACCCGGGCGCGGTCTTTCTGGTGTCGAGGATGACGGCTCCGGTGCCCCGAACAGCGTCCACATGTGCGCGCGTGAGTGTGGCAATGCCCGACATCCGCTGCAGGAAGTTGAGTGCGGTGCGCTCGCCCGCCAGCACGGCCAGGGCCGGCCCGGTGATCTCAGCCACGACATCGCCGCACACAACGGAATCGCCGTCGTTCACCAGCGGCTGCACCGAAACAGCCGGGTCCAACTGTGCGAACACCTCGGTCATCACAAAGAGTCCTGCGATCACGCCAGGCGCCTTCGCGACCACGCGCGCGCGCATGCCCAGCTCGGGCGGCAGGATGCTCATGCTGGTGGCGTCGCCCAAGCCGACATCCTCTGCCAGCGCCAGCCGGACGATGCGCGCCACATCAGGGGCAGTGACCATCGGGATATCTTTCAACGATACCACTCGCCGACTTCCCTGGGTCCGTTGGTCCGTGGGTCCGCCGGTTCGTGGAGCTGCTTCGCAGCGCCTATTTCCTGGTTGCCCGGTCGATGAACTCAGACAGGTTCTTGTGAAGCGCCACGCGGTCGGCGTCCTGCAGGTACATCATGTGGCCCGACGGGTAGTACTTCATCGTGATTCGTTTCTGAATATCCTCTGACACGCCGAGGTGCCTGAACGTGAACTCGGTGGGCGCAAACGGCGTGGCCATGTCGTAGTAGCCGTTCTCCACCTGCACGAGCAGCTTCGGGTTGGTGATCATCGCCTGCGCGAGGTCCCGCTGCACGTTTGGCGCCGGGGGAAATCCTCCTCCGCCGGCGGCACGTGTCCAGTTCCAGCCCCCGCCCAGCCGCGTGTTTCGATACTGGCGATCGCGGCCGAACTTCAGCTCTTCGTGGTTGTAGTGATTGACCAACGCCGTGTAGGCTCCGCCGACGGCCGCATAAAACGGGTCGGACTCGGCATTCTCGGTCAGCAGGTTGAACGTGGACGCGGTAAACCGCGCGTCGATGCGACCTGCCGTCAGGCCGCGGCTGCGCATCAGCTCCGCGTTGAACTGGCCGAGCTTGACGCGCAGGTCCGCCTTCAGCAGATAGTCTTCGCCGAGCCCTGTGAACGCCGACAACTTCTTGGCCACGGCGACCTTTTCTGCCGGCGTCAGCTCGTCGCCCTTGAACAACGCCGTTGCGTACTCCCCGGAGGCAAACCGGCGCGCATCCTCCAGAAGCACCTCGAGCGAAGCGGGCCGGTTGGCCAGAACCTTGAAGTAGTACGCCACCGCTGCGTAGCTGGGAAGATAGTGGACGTACACCCGGTCATCACCATCCGCGAACGTGATCGTAGAGAGATCCAGCACCGACGAGATCAGGTCGATCCCATTCAAATGCACGTTGTACCGCTGCTGCAGCAGATTGGCGAGCACCGCCGACCGGAACGTGCCGTAGCTCTCACCAATCAGGAACTTCGGCGAGTTCCATCGCCCATTTCGGCTGAGGTAGGTGACGATGAATTGCGCGAAGGCGGCGGCGTCTTCATCGACGCCGAAGAAATCGGATTCCTTGCCTTTACCAGTGGCGCGGCTGTAGCCGGTCCCCATGGCGTCAATGAACACGAGATCCGTCTTGTCGAGCAGCGTCTCGGTGTTGTCAACCAGTCCATACGGCGCAGGCGGCGTAAACTCACCGTTCACCGTCACGGCGCGTCGTGGACCGAAGGCCCCCATGTGCAGCCACATCGATGCCGAGCCCGGCCCACCGTTGAAGAGGAATGAGACCGGACGGGTGCTGAGGTCCTTCACATCCGACCGGGTATAGGCCACTGAATACAGCAACCCTGTGGGCTCCCCCTCGGGCGTGGTCAGCATGGTGGTGCCAGCCGACGCCTTGTAGGGAATCACTTGTCCGCCCACGCGAATCGTGTGATCGGTGACGGACCAGGCCTCTGCGCCCTCGCTCTGCGTGGCGAGGGGCGGCGGAGGTGCTTGCGCGACGAGCGTCCGACTGGGCGCCGCGGCGCCGACGGCAATCACGAGGATGGCGGAAAGAGCCAGGTGTCTCATACCGTGAGGTTACTAGAACTTTAGGGCAGGACCACCCCGAAGTAGAGGAGATGAAAGAGTGGAGTGAATACGGAGCCACGGTGACAGAATGTCGCTACATTGTGGCGCATCCGATCTCCATCCACACGCGTGCCGCGCGCACGCTCGTGCTTGCCGACTCAGTGGACTTCCTTGTCGCGGACGGCACGGCCGTGTGGGTGACCAATCGGGGGCGGATCGAGAAACTCGATGCTGATCACGACGGGCCCATCGCGACCGTGGCAATCCCATCGCCCTGTGGAGTCATGGCGACCGGGTTCGGCGCCGTATGGGTCGCGAACTGTGGGGACGCCTCGGTGTACCGAGTGGATTCGCGGACAATGGCGGTGACCGCCTTGATTCCGACAGGCCTCGCCGATCCCGAAGGCGAACTCAGCCTCGCCGCAGGCGCGGGGTCGATCTGGGTGCTCACAGATCGCCTGGGCGTGTTGTCCCGCATCGATCCCGCAACGAATCAGGTGGTCGCACAGATCGCCGTGGCGCCTGATTCCTACGCGGCCGCATTCGGCTTCGACTCGGTCTGGGTCACCAATACCGGCGCCCCCTCATCGGTGCATTCAGGTTCCGTGCAGCGCATCGACCCGCGCACCAACGATGTGGTGGCCACCACTCTTGTGGGACCGACGCCGCGCTTCCTTGATGCCGGCGAGGGCGGCGTGTGGGCGCTCAATCAGGGCGACGGGTCGGTCAGCCGAATCGACCCGGCCACCAACCAGGTCGTCGCGAGGATCACGGTGCCGGGCGCCGATGGTGACGGCGGGGACATTTGCACAGGCGCCGGCCGCGTCTGGGTGCGGGCCACGAAAACGCTGCTGTCAGTCATCGACCCCGCCACAAATACAGTCATTGAACAGTTCGGCCCACCGGCGGGGAGCGGCGCTGTGCGCGTGGCGGGCGACCACGTCTGGGTCTCGGCCCACGACGTCCAAACAGTGTGGGCGATTCCGATAGACTAGCGCGCATGCTTCCCGACGACTGCTGGCTCACCACCGAGCGGCTCGGCCTCAGACGCATGACCAGCGACGATCTCGACTGGTTCGTCACGCTCTACAGTGACGCCGACGTCACTCGCTATCTGGGCGGCGTCAGGACGCGCGAACAGGTTGAAGAGATGCTGCGCACGCGGGTGATCGAATACTACGACGCCCATCCAGGCCTCGGCATCTGGATGACGCTCGAACGCGGCAGCCGGGAGCCCGTGGGATTCCATCTGATCAACAACATCCAGGGTGAATCAATCATCCAGATCGGGTACGGATTGGCGAAGCCCGCGTGGGGCCTGGGTTATGCCACAGAGATGGCGTCGGCGCTGATGCGGTATGCATTCGAGGATCTCACACTGCCGCGCATCGCCGGCATGGCGAGTCTGCCGAATGTGGCGTCTCAGCGAGTGCTGGAAAACATCGGCCTCGTGCGTCGAGGTGAACGATCATTTCCGCAGCCGGCCTACGCCGGAGCGCCGCTGGCGTGGTTCGAGCGTGAAGCAGACGCGTGGCTGGCCGAGCGATGACCCGCAGCGCTTCGACGTGGCTGATCGTCATTGGACTTGCGGCCGTCACTGTGGCGGCGCAGAGCGTCCAGCCCTCGCAGGCGCCCCGTGCCAACGGCCTGCTGGCGGGACGGGTAATGAATGCCGCCGGCGACGCCATTCCGAGTGCAGTCGTCTCTCTACGCCCAGACACCGTCGGTCCGGCACCGCGCATCCCCGTCGTCGGACGAACCGTGCCTGTGCGCACGAATGCAGATGGCCGATTCGTCGTCACCGATGTGCCGCCGGGAACCTATCACATCGATGTCGCGAGGGCGGGATGGCTACCCGGCGCGCTCGGTCGTCGGCGGCCAGGCGGCCCAGGTCTCCCGGTGACAATGACCGAAGGACAACATCGCAGCGACCTCCTGGTCACCATGTGGCGGCCCGCGGTCATCACTGGCAGGGTGACGGCCGACAATGGCGACGCGCTCGTGGGAGTTGAAGTGCGCGCGATCCAGTTGGTGCACATCGCGGGCCGGCGCCAGATGCACATCCCGCAGCGACCCCAGACGCTGCCGCGCCAGCAAACCGACGACCGCGGCGCCTATCGATTTTCAGATCTGCTGCCTGGGGAGTATCTGGTGGCCGTCCTCACGAGCGTGCTCTCAGAACCACCCGGATTTGCGGGCGCGATTCGCGCGGCGAACTCTACGCCCCGGACGTACTACCAGACGATGACGGGGATGGGCGCTGCGCCCATGGTCTTTGATCGAGCCACGGGTGCCGCGGCAGGTGGCCGAGCGCTGGTCGAGTCGCTCTCAGGTCTCTCGGGCGTCCCAACGACGGAAGATGCGTGGCTGGCGTATCCCACCACCTACCATCCGTCTGCCTTGACGCAGAGCACGGCCACCATCGTTCGAGCGACTTCGGGCGAACCGCAGACCGCCGTTGATGTGACAGTGCGGCTCGTGCAAACGCATCAGGTGTCTGGCACGCTGACGGGCCCGGACGGCCCAGCGCCGTGGCACGCCGTCCATCTTGTGCCGGCCGACACCGGCGATGTGCCGCTCGTGGATGTGGGCACGGCCGTGACTGACGCCGAAGGGGTGTTCACGTTTTATGGGGTGCCTCCAGGCCAATACATCGCGCGCGTCATCCGCGTGCCGTGGCCCGGCCCAGGGTTTGAGATGGGTATCGCTGGTGGCACGGGCGCCATTCCGTACGTGACCTTGTCTGGCCGCGGCCCATCTTCCGGGGCGCCCACGGTCCCTGACGAGCCACTGCTGCACGCGACACAATCGGTCATCGTCGCCGATCGCCACGTGACGGGCGTGGCGCTCACCCTGAGCGAAGGACCCCGCGTGCGTGGTCGCATCGTCCTTGAAGGGACAGGGCCGCCGCCGATCGATCAGTGGCGCGGAGCATACGTTGCGGCCGTGGCGGCAAGTGGCCGCGAGGACGGTTTCACCTTCCCCACCCCGTTCGCTGGCGAGGGACCATTCGCAACATCCAGTCTCTGGCCAGGAAGGTACTTGCTGCGCGTCACGCCGCCGCAAGGTTGGAGTCTGCTGCGCGCCGCGCACCAGGGCCGCGACATCTCCGCCCAGGCGATCGACATCACGACCGACATCGATGGCGTGGTCATCACGCTGACCAACCGTGTCAGGCGCGTGATGGGCACCGTGCAGGTCGAGTCCGGCTCGCGCCCGAGCGATGCGGTCGTACTGATGTTTCCGGTCGATCAAGACGAG
>CAZAZR010000155.1:0-2779 GCA_964489685.1 uncultured Solibacteraceae bacterium
ACAACGGTCAGGCCGGTCAGTCGCGCCATCTCGCCGGCGTGCGGCGTGATGATGATCTCCGCGTCGTCGCGCCCCACGAGACGGTCGGACTCGCCCACGAAGGCAAAAAGCGCGTCGGCATCGAGCACCATCGGCACGCCGGCGCGCTCCACCACGGCCTGTACCAGCGCCATCGTCGCAGGGGCGCGACCCAGACCGGGACCGATGGCGATGACATCAGCGTCGGCCTCGAGAATGTGATCCAGAGCCTCCCAGGCGATCTGGCCGTCGCCCGTTTCCGGCAGGGCCTCGGTCATGTACTCGACGCCCAGACCGGCCAGGGTTGGCTGGCACGAGGCCGCAGTGGCGACCGTCACCAGCCCCGCACCCGAGCGAAGTGCTGCGGTGGCAGCCAGGTAGGCCGCGCCGGTTTTTCCACGTGACCCGGCCACGAGCAGGACGCGGCCATAGTCCCCCTTCTGCGACTCGGCCACTCGCGGCGTCACGATGGCGCGCATCCGTTCCCTGGTAACCAGTTCGAGCCAGGGGCCGTCGAGCTCCTGGATCACACTGCGCGGAATACCGATGTCGGCGATCACGAGGCTGCCGACGAGCCGGTCGGCCGGCGGCATGACTAGCGGCAGCTTCGGTGCGCCAAGGGTCACGGTGAGCGTGGCGGCCACCGCCGGCCCTCCGACCTCCGCGGTATCCGCATCAAGGCCCGAGGGCAGGTCGATGGCGACCACCGGAGTCACCGCCGCATTGATGTCGGCAATCACCGTTTCGACCAGGCCCGTGGCCGGCCCTGAGAACCCGGTTCCGAAAATCGCGTCGACGATCAGGTCGGCTCCAAGCACATCGGCGCCATGCAACTCCCAGCTTGCCGCATCGGCGATCTCCACCACATCCACATCCATGGCGCGCAGCACACCAAGGTTGGTGCGTGCATCGCCTCGAACGTCGGCCGACACACCGATCAGATAGACGGACACGGTGATGCTGCGCTCGAACAACGTGCGCGCCACAACGAACCCGTCCCCGCCGTTGTTGCCCTTGCCGCACAGCACCGCCACGTGCAGGCTGGTCAGGTCCTCAAATGCGGCTTCCATGGACGCCACAACCTGCCGTCCGGCGTTTTCCATCAGTACCAGCGACGCGATGCCGATGTCACCAGTGGTCTGCTGGTCGGCCTCGCGCATCTGCTGTCGGGTCAGGACTCGCATAACACCAAGCCGAGCGTATCGCGTGTGTTAGACTCGCGCAACTTCCCGACGGCGAGCAGGCCTATGTCTTCCCTTCAAGCGGCGGTGTTTGTCAACGGCACAATCACACGGGCACAAGACGCTGTGGTGCCGGTGTTCGATCACGGTTTTCTCTATGGCGAGGGCGTCTACGAGACGCTGCGCACCTATTGCGGCGTGCCCTTCCTCTTCGGTCCGCACATGGATCGCCTGCGACGCTCAGCCGGACTCCTGCGTCTGGACGTGCCGTATACCGACGATCAGATGGCCGCGCACATTCGTGACACCACGCGCGGCTATACGGACCTGTTCGGCGACGTCGCGGACATCTACATCAGGATCCTGCTCACACGAGGGGTCGGCGCACTGACCTACAGCCCCGATGCATGCCCATCGCCAACCCTCGTCATCATCGTGAAGCCTTTCCCGGCTCCACCTGAACACACCTTCACGCACGGCATTCGTGTGTCGCTCGTGTCGATTCGACGCAACCATCCTGACGCACTCAACCCGGCGATCAAGTCAAATAACCTGCTCAACAACGCGCTGGCGATGCAGGAAGCGCTGCGCCACGGCGCCGACGAAGCGCTGATGATGAATCAGAGCGGCGCCATCGTTGAATGCTCCCAGTCAAATGTCTTCATCGTCAAAGACGGGCGGCTGAACACGGCACCGCTCACCTCGGGTCTGCTGCCCGGCATCACGCGAGACTGGGTGATCGCGCTGGCGCGCGACGTCGGCGTGGAAACCGACGAGGTCGACTACACGCCGGCCGACGTCAACGGCGCCGATGAGGCCTTCATCACAGGCACGACCCGCGAAATAACCCCGGTGGTCGCGGTCGATACGCACGCGATCGGCACCGGCGCTCCAGGACCGATCACGTCCCAGCTCCTGGCAGAGTTCCGACGCCGCACCGGCGTGGCGTCCGGCTACTCGTAGTCGCCTATCGGCGGACACGCACACACCAGGTTGCGGTCACCGAACGGATTGTCGATGCGCGAAATCGTCGGCCAGAACTTGTGATGGCGCAACGATGGCACCGGATACGCCGCCTGGGCACGGGTGTACTTGTGCGTCCACTCGTCGGCCGCGACATCCTCAGCTGGGTGCGGCGCGTTCTTGAGTGGATTGTCGGTCTTGTCCGCAGTGCCGTCTATCACCGCCTGGACCTCGCCCCAGATGGCAATCATCGCGTCGCAGAACCGGTCGAGTTCTTCGAGCGGCTCGCTCTCGGTCGGCTCCACCATGAGGGTGCCGACGACCGGGAAGGACACCGTCGGCGCATGGAACCCGTAGTCCATCAGCCGCTTCGCAATGTCGGTTTCGTCCACCCCGTGCGCCTTGAACTGGCGGAGATCAAAAATCAACTCGTGCGCCACGCGGCCATTCGCCCCTGAATACAGCACCGGGTAGTGCCCCTGCAGCCGCGCCTTGATGTAGTTCGCATTCAGCATGGCACACGTTGTCGCCGCCGTCATGCCGCTCGCGCCCAGCATCCGGATATACCCGTACGAAATCAGCAGGATGCTCGCGCTGCCCCAGGGCGCCGCAGACAC
>CAZAZR010000155.1:2789-9245 GCA_964489685.1 uncultured Solibacteraceae bacterium
CCGCAGAAATCGCGCTCGCCCCGCCGGTCTCGATCACCGCATGGCCGGGAAGAAACGGCGCCAGGTGCGACGCCACCCCGATAGGCCCCATGCCGGGGCCGCCCCCTCCATGGGGAATGGCAAACGTCTTGTGCAGGTTGAGATGGCAGACGTCGGCGCCAATCGCCGCTGGACTGGTCAGCCCCACCTGCGCATTCATGTTCGCGCCATCCATGTACACCTGACCGCCGTTGTCATGAATGATTGCGCAGATCTCCCGAATGGAGCCTTCAAACACCCCATGCGTACTGGGATACGTGATCATCAGACACGACAACTTGTCGCGATTGTTTTCCGCCTTTGTCCGCAAGTCATCAAGGCGCACATTCCCCTGCTCGTCAGTGGCCACCACCACCACCTTGAGCCCTACCATCGCGGCACTCGCAGGATTGGTGCCATGGGCGGACTGCGGAATGAGCACCACGTCGCGGTGCGCCTCGCCACGGCTGACGTGATACGCGTTGATGACCAGCAGTCCCGCAAACTCGCCCTGCGCACCCGAGTTGGGCTGCAGCGACATCGCGGCGAAGCCGGTGACCACACACAACGCGTGTGACAGTTCCTCGATGACCTGCATGTATCCGGCCGCCTGCGACACCGGCGCAAACGGGTGGAGCTTGGAGAACTCGGGCCACGTGATCGGCAACATCTCGGCCGCCGCGTTGAGCTTCATCGTGCAGGACCCCAGCGGAATCATCGCCGTATCCAGCCCGATATCCTTCTTTTCAAGGCGACGGATATAGCGCATCATCTGGGTTTCCGACGCGCAGGTGTTGAACACCGGATGCGTCAGAAACGCCGTCGTGCGCGCCAACGCCCCAATCGCATCCGCTCCCGGATCAGCCACAGTGGCCATCTTGCCCGCCGCCGCCTCGAACACACTCACCACATCCGCAACATCCGCATCCGTGACGGTCTCATCAAATGACACCTGAACCACGCCGCTGGCGGGATACCGAAAATTGATCCCCTTGCCCTCGGCCGCCGCGCGAACCTGGTCGATATGTCCCTGTGGGCCTTCACACCGCACGGTGTCGAAGTACACCCGATTCGTCTGCGCCCACCCGAGCCCCGACACAGCCGCAGCCAGCCGCGACGCATGCCCGTGCACCCGTTCGGCAATCGCCCTCACGCCCGCAGGGCCGTGGTAGACCGCAAAAAACGCCGAGATATTCGCCAGGAGCGCCTGAGCCGTGCAGATGTTCGAGGTGGCCTTCTCACGACGGATATGCTGCTCGCGCGTCTGAAGCGCCATGCGATACGCGCGACGCCCCTTGGAATCAACCGAGACACCGATGATTCGTCCCGGCGCCTGGCGCACATACGCCTCGCGCGTGGCAAAAAACGCGGCATGCGGCCCGCCGTACCCTAACGGCACGCCGAACCGCTGCGCGCTGCCCACCACGACATCGGCCCCCATCTCGCCAGGCGGCGTCAACACGGCCGACGCCAGCAGGTCCGTGCCCACGGCTACCAACACGCCCGCAGCGTGCGCGTGCTCAATCAGGCCACGAAGGTCATGCACCTCGCCGTGGTCGTCGGGTGACTGCACGTAGAGTCCATACACGTCCCCGCCCAACTCGGGTGCCGCACCAGCGCCAGCGAAGTCGACAAACCGCAACTGGATACCGAGCGGTGCCGCACGCGTGACCAACACGTCCTTGACCTGCGGAAATACGCGGTCAGACACCACAAAGGTCGTCGCGTTCTGGCGCTTCGTGACACGCGCCAGCAACGTCATGGCCTCCGCCGCAGCCGTCGCCTCGTCAAGAAGCGACGCATTGGCGATCTCCATCCCCGTCAGGTCAGACACCATCGTCTGGAAATTGAGCAACGACTCGAGCCGTCCCTGCGCAATCTCCGCCTGGTAGGGTGTGTAGGGCGTATACCAGCCGGGATTCTCCAGCACGTTCCGCACAATGACCGGCGGCGTGTTGGTGTCGTAGTACCCCATGCCGATGTAACTGCGGCACACGCGGTTCCGCGAGGCAATGGTGCGCAGACGCGAGAGATACATCGTCTCTGATTCAGCCGGCGGCAAGTCCATGGGCGAATTGAGGCGAATATCGGCAGGGATGATCTGGTCGATCAGTGCGTCGAGCGTCGGAACGCCAACCGCCTGCAACATGTGCGGCAAATCAGACGGACGGGGGCCGATGTGACGGGATTCGAACTGTTCGGACACGGGCGTGACCTCGACGAATTACGCGATAAACGCGTCGTAGCGGGCGGAGTTCATCAGGTCGTCCAATTCGCTCGAGTTGGCCATCTTGACCTTGATCATCCAGGTGTCGTGCGGCCGGCTGTTCACACCCTCCGGATGCGCGGCCAGAGCGTCATTGACCGCCACGACGGCACCCGACACCGGCGAAAACAGTTCAGACACCGCCTTCACGGATTCAATCGTGCCGAACACCTCGCCCTTCGTCAGCGTACGCCCCACCTCAGGCAGTTCCACGAACACAACATCGCCGAGTTGCTTCTGGGCGAAATCCGTAATGCCGACGGCAGCCTCATCAGCCTCAGCGCGAACCCATTCGTGTTCAATGGTGTATTTCAGATCGGTCGGATACATGCAAAAACTCCTACGCGGGTTGTGAGCGCTTGTAGAACGGCTCCGGGACCACCTCAGCGCGAACACGCCGGCCCCGAATATCAATAATAAGCGACGTGCCTGGCTCGGCCAGCGCCAACGGCACCATCGCCAGGCCAATGGCCTTCTTGAGGTATGGCGTCTGGGTGCCGCTCGTGACCATGCCGACCGACGCGTCGCCATCCATCACCACGTGACCATGACGCGCGATCGCGCGGTCGCGCATCTCGAATCCGACCAGACGACGGTCAAGGCTGCCCGCCTTCTGGGCCCGAAGACGCTCCGCCCCGAGAAAGGCGTCCTTCTTCCAGCCCACAATCCAGCTCAACCCGGCCTCTACGACCGACGTGCCCTCATCCATGTCGCTGCCACACAACCTCATGGACGCCTCAAGCCGCAAGGTGTCGCGCGCCCCAAGCCCGCACGGCTTGATCCCGAACGGTGCCCCGGCTTCCAGCAGCGCGTTCCACACACGCTCGGCCTGCGCCGGAGGGGCAAAGACTTCGAACCCATCCTCGCCCGTATACCCGGTGCGCGATACCGTGACACGCACACCAGATACCTCGCCGTGATCAAACCAGTAGTACTTGATGGCGGCCAGGTCGATATCCGTCAACGCCTGCACCACGCGCTCAGCCTGGGGCCCCTGCACCGCAATGAGCGCGTACCGTGAGCTCGCATTGACCACCGAAACGTCGCCGCCGCGCTCGGCCACCCGTGCCACGATCCACTGATGGTCCTTCATGATGTTGCCGGCGTTGACCACCAGCATGAAGTGCTGCTCGCCCATGCGATACACAAGGATGTCGTCCACAAACGTCCCGTCGGCCGTCGTGAGGGCGGAATACTGAATCTGCCCAATCGCCAACCGGCTGGCATCGTTGGATGACATCCACTGCACCGCCGCCAGCACGTCAGCACCGGCCAGCTCGATCTGGCCCATGTGGCACACGTCAAACAACCCCACGGCCGTGCGCACAGCCATGTGCTCGTCGATGATGCCGGTGTACTCGACCGGCATGTCCCATCCACCAAACTCCACCATGCGAGCGCCATGGGCACGGTGTCGGGCGTTGAGTGGTGTCTTCTTCAGGGCAGTTGCAGGTGGCGTGGTCGTCATGGTGGCGTCTGTAAACGTACTATCGCCACCCCCCATCGTCAACCACGGTGACCTGGTGGGAGAACGTACCGCAGAGACCCGATCCGGAGCGGGCACACGAGCCCGCCCCGGACCGCCTCGTGGCTAGATGTCGCGCCTCGGCGCCGGCCACGCCAGACGGAGAAGCGCGAAGAGCACGGCCACCAGAAGCAGCAGTACCAATGGGCCGGCCCGCCGCGCCTGCGGCACCGAGAACAACACGGCAGGCATAACCAGCCCCCCCACGAGGACCGCGATCACCACTTGTGCGAGTACGACGCCGATTGCGCGCATCTGACCTCCTTGTTTATGACTTACCCACTGAACGGAATGCCGCCGTTGCAGCTGATGAACCAGGCCATCGCCGCCTCCGACCGCACCGCGTAGATCAACGAACACCCGGCCCACTTATGCGCTTCATACCACCGCAGCGCATCCGTGCAGTCCCCGAAATCATTGGCGATTCGCAGGGCCTCTGCCGAGTAGAGGTCCCAGCAGTCTCCGGGGCCGCGTTGCTCTACCAGGGCAGTAAGAACCACCTTGACCACTTGCGGCCGCCCCGACGAACGCGCCTGCCTGGTGGCCGCGCTGGCAGCCGCGCGGTCCTGGACCCATCGCTGGTGCTGCGTCATGGCACTCGAGCCGCCGACGCCCGACTCGAGAAGTGCACGAGTCAGGAGCACAGACTGCCCGACGAACGAGTCGGGCCCATCGGCCACCTGCGCCAGGAGCGTGCGGGCCCGCGCAGCCGCCTCCGACCCCTGGAGCACCGCCAGCACCCGCTCATACTCCGCCACCCCACCCCCATCCATCGTCATCGCGCCGGACGGACCGCTGAGACTCAGCACGCCCCGCCGAACGATGAGGATGAGATGGTCGTTCGCCGTGGTCATCGTCACGACCGAGCGATCGGCAGAGACGTCCTTTCGGACGGTCACCGACGAATCGACGACCTCCATCACGATTCGCCCCGCCGACGGCCGTGTCACACGTACCGTCGGCCCGTCCGCAGCCGCTGCCGCACCCGGCGTCAGCAGGCAGTACATCACGATTGCCGCTGCCAGGACCACCCGCACCCGTGTTGCCTTGTTCATCGCTGTCATTGCCATCACCCTCCTCGACTCTCTTCCCTACCCTGTGTTTTCAGCCATTCAGCCTCCTGATCGATCGGTGACCCTGCGTGATTACGGTGTCCGCGCGTCGCCCTGAGTGGCGCCGTCCGCGAACGAAAGATGTGAGCGAAGCGTGTGGTAGCTGATGTCGAGCACATCACACGCCCTGCGCTTGTTGCCATGGCATCGATCCAGAACGACCCGGACGTAGCGACTGCTCCAGGTCCGCAGCGAGTCGGTGCCACTCGGCAGGTCTTCCATCAGATCCCGATAGCCCTTCGTCACAGCCGCTGGAAGGTCTACCACGTCCACAATCGCGCCCAGACCCAGCGCAATCGCACGCTCAAGGACGCGCTCGAGTTGGCGCACATTCCCCGGCCAGTCGAAGGCCATCAACGCGTCGAGCGCTGGCGCACTCACCTCCACCGGGTGCGCCTGGCGATGTCGTTCGAGCAAGTGCCTGGCCAGCAGCGGAATGTCATCGCGTCGTTCGCGTAGCGGCGGGACGACGAGTTCGACTCCAGAGAGCCGGTAGAACAGGTCCTCGCGAAAATGCCGGGCCTGCATCTGTTCGGCCAGGCGTCGGTTGGTGGCCGCAATGACCCGGGTGTCCACCTCCCGAGTACTGTGCCCGCCCACGCGCTCGACCCGCATGTCCTGCAACACACGCAGGAGTTTGGCCTGAGCGGCCACGGACAGATCGGCCACCTCGTCCAGGAACAGCGAACCACCTTCAGCCAGCTCGAACTTGCCGCGACGCCCCCGCACCCCGGTCGCGGTCCGTTCCTCGATGCCAAACAACTCGGCTTCAAGAAGCGTCTCCACAAGTGCGGCACAGTTGACAGCCACAAAGGGCCCTCGGCGCCGTGGGCTGGCTTCGTGAAGCGCGCGGGCCACAAGCTCCTTCCCGACGCCGCTCTCCCCTTCCACAAGCACCGTGAAGTTCGTCGCGCCAACCCGGGCCACGTCCGTACGCAGCTTCTGCATCACCAGGCTCTGCCCCACAATCATTGCCGCGCCTCCGGTCGGGAAGGGAATCACGATTGGTGCCAAGTCGCCAGTCGCGCCCGACGCGCAAAGCCGGAGCGCTTCAAGACCGGCGAGCGCGCGGCGGTTACCCGGATGACTCAAGCCACCGGCAGATGCCGCGATAGACCGTCCCTCCATGACCCAGCGTACACACGGACCAGGACTCGACCAGCGCGCGCCGCTCCTCGAGACCGCGCGACGAGGGCACATCCAGCAACTCAACGATCTCACCAGGCGAGAGACGCGAGAGCCCCTCCAGATACCCGGCTTCGTCCGTCAACTCCAGCGGCCTGAGATCGCGGCCAACGCGGTACCGCCTGACGGCTATCAGTCGACCCATGCGCGCCGGCCTGAATCGAACTCCAGCACCCTGGTACGGCCGGTGACGCCGGCCACGCGCACCGCAAACTGCGCCGTGCCCTCGCCGCGGAAGGCCACGGTTCCAGAAGACGCCGTGCCCGATGGGGAAAATACCGCCATCGCTGCCGGGCCGAACCGCAGGGACACGGGTGCCTCGTCGCCATCGGGCCCCGGAACGCCAGGCA
>CAZAZR010000156.1:0-9189 GCA_964489685.1 uncultured Solibacteraceae bacterium
GTAGACACCCGTAAGATAGATTTGATTAGCAAAGGTGAGTCCTACATTCAGGATGTGCCGACTGCGGCAGTGGCGGCGCTGGTCGGCGCCGGCCGGCTGGCCGCTACAGCGGACCCGGGCGCCGTGCGGGATTTCGACACCATCAACATCTGTGTGCCGACACCGCTCCGCAAGACGAAGGACCCGGACCTTTCCTTTGTCGTCTCGGCGGTGGAGGCGATCGCCGGCCACCTCCATCCGGGCATGCTCGTGATCCTCGAGTCCACGACCTATCCGGGCACGACCGAAGAAGTGGTGCAGCCCATCCTGGAACGCGGCGGGCTCAAGGCGGGCGTGGATTTTTTCCTGGCGTTTTCACCTGAGCGCGTGGACCCCGGCAATGACAAATGGACCACCAAGAACGTGCCCAAGGTGGTGGGCGGTCTGACCCCGGATTGCGCACGGCTCGCCGGCGCGCTGTACCGATCGTCGATCGATCGCGTCGTTGAAGTGAGTTCGCCCAAAGTGGCCGAGATGGTCAAGCTCCTCGAGAACACGTTTCGCGCCGTCAACATCGGGATGGTGAATGAACTGGCGATGATGTGCGACCGACTCGGGATCAGTGTCTGGGAGGTCGTGGACGCCGCGGCGACGAAGCCGTTCGGCTTCATGCCGTTTTACCCGGGTCCCGGCCTGGGTGGCCACTGTATTCCGATCGATCCGTTTTACCTCTCGTGGAAGGTGAAGGAAGTGGGGTTCGAAGCCAGGTTCATCGAACTGGCCGGTCAGGTGAATGGCGCGATGCCGCAGCATGTGGTCGACAAGATCACCGATGCGCTGAATGCCCAGCGCAAGGCGGTCAACGGGGCAGACATCCTGGTGATGGGCGTCGCCTACAAACGCGACATCGATGATGTGCGCGAGTCGCCCGCCCTCGACGTGATCGCGCTGCTGATGAAGAAAGGCGCGCGCGTCGCCTATCACGACCCGTTTGCGCCCTTCATCAACGGCCAGCACTGGCCTGGCGCGGTCGACATGTCGTCGGTGGCACTCACGCCCGCGGCCATGGCCGCGGCCGACTGTGTCGTGGTGTTGACCGATCATCGGCAGTTCGACTTTACGGAAGTGGTCAGGCACGCGCGCCTGGTGGTGGACACCCGGCACGCCATCAAGACCGACCATCCCCACGTCTTCACGCTCGGGGCGCCGGTTCCGAAGCAGTGACCCCGCTCCCCGCGATCGCCATCACCGTCGGTGACCCCGCCGGCATCGGACCGGAGATCGCCGCGATGGCGGCACGCGACCCGCGCGTGCGTGCGGCGTGCCGCCCCCTCCTCTACGGTCCGCATGAGCCCGCGGATCTGGCCGCCTACGCCGTCGGGCAGGTGCACCCCGATTCTGGCCGGCGCGCGTACGCCGAAGTCGTACGCGCCGTGGAAGATGCCCTGGCCGGCCGCGTGCAGGCCATTGCCACCGCGCCCATCAACAAAGCCGCGTTCGCGGCCGCCGGGCTGCCATGGCGCGGGCACACGGATCTGCTGGCCCACCTCTGTGGCGTGGATGGCGCCACCATGATGTTCTGGTCGCACCCCCTGCGGGTTGTGCTGGCCACTGTCCACATTCCTCTCGCGCAGGTGCCGGCGGCTCTGACGACAGCGAGCCTCCTGCGCACCCTTCACGTGACGGCGGCATCAATGCCGCGCTTCGGCTTTGCGAAGCCGCGCATCGCCGTGGCGGGGCTCAACCCCCATGCCGGTGAAGACGGGTTGCTCGGCCGTGAGGAACGTGAGCGCATCGGGCCCGCGATCGAGGCCGCACGCTCGGAAGGCATTGATGTCACAGGCCCGTTTCCTGGCGACACCGTGTTCGTGCGGGCCACCCGCGGCGACTTCGACGTCGTCGTGGCCTGCTACCACGACCAGGGATTGATCCCGATCAAACTTCTCGCCTTCGGCCATGCGGTCAACGTGACGCTGGGCCTGCCCATCATCCGGACGTCAGTGGACCACGGCACCGCGTTTGATATCGCGCGGCAGGGACGGGCCGACGCTGGCAGCATGGTCGAGGCGATTCTTCTGGCCGCCAGGCTCGCCGCATGATCGTGGTCATCGGTGCCGGCGTCACAGGACTCGCATGCGCGCTGTCGATCGCGCAGAGGGGCCGCGACGTGGTGGTGCTCGAACGACACCGGCGCGCAGGCCTCGATACGTCCACGCACAACAGCGGCGTGATGCACGCGGGGCTGTACTATCCGCCGGGATCCCTGAAAGCGATCCTCTGTGTCGAAGGACGGGATCGACTCAGGCAGTTTTGCCGGACGCACCAGGTGCCCCACCATGAATCCGGCAAGCTGGTGGTGGCGACCGATACCTCCGAGGAACCGGACCTCGAACCCCTCGCCGCCAATGCCGCGGCGTGCGGCGTCGACGTTGACCTCGTGGAGGCCGCCTTCGTGCGGCAGCGCGAGCCACACGTGCGCGCCACGCGGGCGTTGTGGTCACCCCACACCGGATGGATCGATGCCGACGCATTTGTCACGGCACTCCAGCGCCAGGTGGAGGCGCACGGCGGCCACGTCCTCCCGGGGTCACCGGTCCTGGCGGTGGAGTCGCTGGGCGATCGTGTCGGCGTGGTCACGCCGCACGAGCGCATCGAGGCCGACGCCGTGGTGAATGCCGCCGGGCTCTACGCCGATGATGTCTCGCGGTTGTGTGACGGGGAGGTGTGCACCATTTATCCGTGCCGCGGGGAGTACGCGGAGTTGACGCCGCACGCCTCGCGGCTGATCAACGGCCTCGTGTATCCGGTGCCCCACGGCTCCGGGCATGGACTGGGCGTCCACCTGACGCGAACCGTTGCCGGCGCGGTGTGGGTCGGCCCCACGATCCGGTATCAGTTGCGTAAGGACGACTACGAGACGGACCGAGAACCGCTCGAGGCGTTTCTCGAACCGACCCGCCGCATCCTGCCTGGTGTCACGATGGAAGACCTGCGCCTGGGCGGCAGCGGGATCCGCGCGAAAGCCCATCCGCCGACCGAGCGCTTTGCCGACTTCCTGATTCGTACCGACCTCCGGCAGCCCTGGCTCACGCATGCGGCGGGGATCGATTCCCCGGGGCTCACCGCGAGCCTGGCCACCGGGGAGCGCGTGGCGGACCTTGTGGGAATGCGCTGATCGTCCCCAGTGAGGCTGTAATATCAATGCGGATGGTGGCGTCCTGAGCAAGACCACGTCGTATCAGACCGCTCCCGCGCGCCCCTCGGCGCCTGCGGTAAAGAAAGACGACGCCCCGGTCGTCATGGCCGAGAACCGCAAAGCGGCATTCGACTACCACCTGCTCGAGCACTTCGAGGCCGGCATGGTGCTGGTCGGCACCGAGGTCAAGGCCATTCGCGAGGGGCTCGTCAACCTGCGCGACAGCTATGTCCGTATTGAGGGCGGCGAGGCCTTTCTCTTCAAACTGCACATCGGCCAATACAGCCACAGCGGGTCGGCCTCTCACGACCCGGGACGAACCAGGAAGCTCCTGCTCAACAAACACGAATTGCGCAAGCTCATTGGCAAGACGGCCGAGAAGGGCCTCACGGTGGTGCCGACGCGCATGTACTTGAAGGGCGGCCGAATCAAGCTGGCGGTGGCCCTGGCGAAGGGCAAGAAGGCGCCCGACAAGCGTGAGACGGCCAAGAAGCGAGATGCCGACCGGGAGACGCGCGCGGCGATCAAAGAGCGCGTCAGGTAGGATTTCCGAATGTCGATGTCTCGTAAAGGAATTATTCTTGCCGGGGGCTCTGGCACGCGCCTGTATCCGGCCACGCGCGCGGTGTCCAAACAGCTGCTGCCCATCTTCGACAAGCCGATGGTGTATTACCCGCTGAGCACCTTGATGCTGGCGGGGGTGCGCGACATTCTGATCATCTCAACGCCGCGTGATACGCCCATCTTCGAGTCGCTGCTGGGCGACGGCCGCGACTGGGGGCTCTCGCTCTCGTACGCCGTGCAGCCGGAGCCAAACGGCCTGGCGCAGGCCTTCGTCATCGGTCGCGATTTCCTTGCGGGCGGCCCCTCGGTGCTCATCCTTGGCGACAACCTGTTTTACGGGCACGATTTGCCGGAGCGCCTCGCGTCGGCCAACCAGCGATCCGCCGGTGCAACCGTGTTTGCCTACCATGTGCAGGATCCGGAGCGGTACGGTGTAGTGGCGTTTGATGCGCTCGGCCGTGCGACCTCCATCGAAGAAAAGCCCACGCGGCCGCAATCGCACTTCGCGGTCACCGGCCTCTATTTCTATGACAGCCGTGCCCCGGAGTTTGTCGCCACGCAGCAGGTGTCTTCGCGCGGGGAACTCGAGATTACCGACCTCAACCGGCGCTACCTCGAGGCCGGTGAACTCGCGGTCGAAGTGATGGGCCGTGGCTACGCGTGGCTCGACACCGGCACCCACACGTCGCTGCTCGAGGCCAGCCAGTTCATTGAGACCATCGAGCGGCGGCAGGGGCTCAAGATTGCCTGTCCCGAAGAAGTCGCGTTTCGGCATGGATGGATCGACGACGTGCAACTGGAGCGGCTGGCCGCGCCGTTTGGTCCCCACAACGAATACGGGCGGTATCTGATGTCGCTCCTGGGAGGCAAGTGAACATGTGGACGCTGATCGTTCGGTGGCGTTGGTTTCTGGCCGGCGCGCTGCTGGGCGCCCTGATACTCGTGGTGTGGTTCCGCTCGCTGGGCGCGCCCGCGATGTTCGCGGACCTGGTCGATCGATTCCCGTTGGCCACGCAGGCGCGTCCACGTCCGGACGCATTTACACTGGCCGACGTGACGATTGCGGGGCGAACCCTGAAATCGATTGCCGTGTCGGAGCCGTCACGAATCATCTGGCAGGAGGCGGTGCCGCCGCATGCCTGGCTGGACGTGACCCTGGGCGTGCGCGAAGACGCTTGGACGCGGCCGGGTGACGGCGTGCTCTTTATGGTCGGCGTGACGGCCAACGGCAAGTACGAGGAACTGGTGAGCCTGGTCGTCAATCCGGCCGGCAACCCGGCTGACCGTCAGTGGTATCCGCTCCTGCTCGACCTGTCGCCGTACGCCGGTCAGAAGGTCGAGATTATTTTCAATACCCGCGCCGGCGCCGGGGCGGCCACACCCGACAACGATCTGGCCGTTTGGGGGGCTCCCGCCATCGTGACCCGGTAGTTCACGTCGCGCGTCCGTAGCGCGCGAGGTCGGCGTCCACCATCATGGTGACGAGCCCGGTAAAATCCACTGTCGGCGCCCAGCCCAGCTGGGCCTTGGCCTTCGACGCATCGCCAATGAGGGAATCCACTTCGGCCGGTCTGATGAAGGCCGGGTCCAAGACCACGTGTTGCTGCCAGTCGAGGCCGGCATGACTGAACGCAATCTCGACCAGTTGCCTGACCGAGTGGCTTTCGCCCGTGGCGATGACGTAGTCGTCTGGGTGATTCTGCTGCAACATCATCCACATCGCACGCACGTAGTCACCCGCAAAGCCCCAGTCTCGCTGGGCGTCGAGGTTTCCAAGGCCCAGGTGCCGGGTCAGGCCGGCCTTGATGCGGGCCACGCCGTCGGTGACCTTCCGGGTCACAAACTCGAGTCCGCGCCGGGGCGACTCGTGGTTGAACAGGATCCCGGACACGGCGAACATGTCGTAACTTTCGCGGTAGTTCACCGTGATGTAGTGGGCAAACACCTTCGAGACGCCGTACGGACTTCGCGGGTAGAACGGCGTCAACTCCGTCTGGGGAATCTCGCGCACCTTGCCGTACATCTCTGAGGAGGACGCCTGGTAGACGCGGATCTTCGGGTCCACCACCCGGACCGCCTCGAGCACACGCGTGACACCCTGCGAGTTGAACTCGCCGGTGAGCATCGGCTGGTCCCAGGACGCCGGTACGAAGGACATGGCCGCCAGGTTGTACAACTCGTGCGGCTGGGCGCGTTCGAGCGCGCGAATCAGCGACAATTGATCCAGCAGGTCGCCAGGGATGAGCGTGACCTTGTCGAGCAGGTGCTCGATGCGCCAGTAGTTTGAGGCCGACAACCGGCGGGTCAGTCCGAAGACCTCGTACCCTTCGGCCAGCAGCAGTTCGGCGAGATAGGAGCCGTCCTGGCCGGTGATCCCTGTAATTAGCGCGCGCCGTGATGCCATCGGTTCAGGACGATAACACAGCCGCCTGATAATCTCCGCGCTACCATAGCAGGTACGATGACGACTCCCGCCACCACGTCCCCGCCCCTGACGTCCGTGCCCCTGCTCGATTTGAAGGCGCAGTACGAGCCATTACGCGATGAGATTCTCGCCGCCGTCACTCGGGTGTGTGACAGCCAGCGATTTATTCTCGGTCCTGAAACCCTGGCGCTTGAGCGCGAACTGGCCGAACAGCTGGGCGTGACCGACGCCGTCGGCGTGTCGTCGGGGACCGACGCCCTCCTGGTGGCGATGATGGCTCTGGGTATCGGCCCGGGTGATGAGGTCATCACCTCCACGTATTCGTTTTTCGCGACAGCCGGCTGCATCAGCCGCCTTGGCGCGCGTCCCGTCCTGGTGGACATCGACCCGCTCACCTACAACATCGATCCTGCGGGCGTGGCCAGAGCGCTCACGCCGAAGACCCGCGCGATCCTGCCGGTGCACCTCTACGGCCACTGCGCCGACATGGACGCGCTCATCCCGATCGCGGCTGGCGCCGGAGTGCCGGTGATTGAAGACGCGTGCCAGAGCATCGGGGCCACGTGGCACGGACGGCAGGCCGGGGCCATGGGTGCCGCCGGCTGCTTTTCATTCTTCCCGTCAAAAAACCTCGGGGCGTTTGGGGATGGCGGGTTGGTGACCACGCAGGACGCCGCGCTCGCCGCCGAGATTCGTCTCCTGCGGGGCCATGGCGCCCAGCGTCGCTATTATCACGACAAGGTCGGCGGCAATTTCCGGCTCGACGAGTTGCAGGCCGCGGTCTTGCGTGTGAAGGCCCCCTACCTGTCCGGGTGGACGGCCGCCCGCAGGCGCAACGCTGATCGGTATCGCGCCTTGTTCGCCGCCCGCGGCCTGTCGCAGATTGTGCTGCCGGTGCAGCAGGCCGCCGCGTTTCATATCTACAATCAGTTCATCATCCGCCTTCCACAGCGGGATGCCGCGCGAGACTACCTGCAGGCGGCAGGCATCGGGTGCGAGGTGTACTACCCGGTGCCGTTTCACCTGCAGCGGTGTTTTCGCGATCTGGGCCACGTCGCGGGCGATTTTCCGCAGAGTGAGCGTGCGGCCGCCGAATCGCTGGCCTTGCCCATTTACGGCGAACTCACCGAGGCGCACCAGGAGTACGTGGTGGCGACGATCGCCCGCTTCTTTGAGGCAGCGTCGGCGTGAAAGTCGCGGTGACCGGTGCCGCGGGCCAGCTCGGCGCCGCGACGGTGGCCGCGTGGACGGCGGCTGGGCATACCGTGGCGGCGTTGACCCGGGCGGATCTCGACATTACCGAATGTGACGAGGTGTGTCGCGTCATGGCGCGCCTCGCGCCGGACGTCATCCTCAACTGTGCGGCTGACAACCGCGTGGATGCCGCGCAAGCCGCACCCTTGCCGCCGCTCGAGGCCAACGCCTGGGCCGTCAGGACGCTCGCACGCGTCTCGGCAGAACAGGGCGCCACGCTGGTCCACTATGGAACCGACTTCGTGTTCGATGGTGAGACCGACCGGCCCTACACCGAAGACGATGCCCCGAATCCGCGGAGCGTGTACGGCATGACCAAGCTGCTCGGCGAGCTACTGGCGGCAGACGCCCCTCGGCACTACGTGTTCCGCGTCGAAAGTCTGTTTGGAGGAGCCACGGCCGGCAGTTCGATCGATCGACTCTGGTCTCTGATGGCATCGGGCGGGCCGGCGGTCGCGTTCTCCGACCGCGTGGTGTCGCCGAGTTTTGTTGAAGACGTGATCGTCGCCACGCGTGAGGTGATCGAACGTCAGGCGCCCGCAGGTCTCTATCACTGTGTGAATACCGGCTACGCCACGTGGTTCGAGGTGGCTGATCACCTGCGTCGTCTCGGAGGCTTCCCCGAACAGCGGCTGCAGGCCCGGCGCGCGGTCGACATGAAGTGGCCCGCGCCCCGTCCCCTGTTTGCCGCGTTGTCGAACGCGAAACTGCTTCGGGTCGGTGTGGAGATGCCGACCTGGCAGGACGCGTTGGCGCGGTATGCCAGGCAGCGGGACCGCCAGTGATGCCGAAGCCCTTCCGGCTGGCGGTGCTCAACTCTCACCCGATTCAGTACTTCGCGCCGCTGTATGCCTACCTGAATCGCGACGCCGGACTCGAGGTCACAGCACTGTATTGCAGTGATTTCAGCCTGCGCGGTGCGGTAGACCCCGGCTTTCGTCAGCCCGTGAGCTGGGATGTCGATCTGCTGAGTGGGTATGAGGCCGCCTTTCTCGGCAAGAATGCTGCGCGGCGCGTCCCTGGCGGCTTCTGGTCGCTGGTGTGTCGGGAAGTGTGGACCGAGATCCGCAGCGGCAGGTACGACGCCGTGTTGCTGCACGGCTACGCGTACGCGGCTGATGTCCTGGCGTTTGTCGCGGCCAAGAGCCGGGGCATTCCGGTGTTCATCCGGTCGGAGACACATCTGGGATTGCGACGGTCGGCGTGGAAGCGGCGGCTGCGCGATGGCGTGCTGTCGGTCGCGTATCGTTTTGTCGATCGCTTCCTGGCGATTGGCACTGCCAACCGCGACTACTACCGCGCTCTTGGTGTGCCGCCCGAGAAGCTCTTCGATGTGCCCTACACCGTGGACAACGATCGCTTCATGCAGGCGTCGGCGTTGTCGGAGGCCGAGCGCGCGGAGGTGCGCCACCGGTTCGGCCTGCCAGTGGACCGGCCGGTGGTGCTGTTTGCGTCGAAGTTCATTCCCCGCAAACACCCGGACGATGTGATTCGCGCCATGGCGCGACTGCGCGACGAGGGCCTGCACGCGTCACTGCTCATGGTCGGCACGGGCGAAATGGAGGCGGCCCTCAGGGCGCTCGTCGTCGAATACAATCTGGACGACCGGGTGGTCTTTGGCGGGTTTGTGAACCAAGCCGAGTTGCCAAGGGTCTACGCCGCGTCGGATGTGTTTGTCCTGCCCGCCGAGAGCGAACCGTGGGGCCTGATCGTGAATGAAGTGATGTGCGCGGGCGTGCCCGTGGTGGTCGCAGCGGAAGTCGGGTGCGTG
>CAZAZR010000157.1:0-2639 GCA_964489685.1 uncultured Solibacteraceae bacterium
AGTTGCGCAAGGTTTCCCCGGTGCAGCCGATCTTGCTGGCGATCGATGTAATGGCGGCCCCCTGGGACGCATGCTCGGGGCCGTGCTCCTGGACCATCCGAACGGCTCGTTCTCGTACCTCTGCTGAATACTTGCTCGGTCTTGCCATATGCGAATCCTCTCAGGGAATTCGCCCTCCGACAATCCCGGGACGGTTCAGAGCGATTGAGCGATTGAGCGATTGAGCGATTGAGGATCGGGATGGGACGGAGGGCTGATTGCTGATTGACGACGGGAATTGTCCCGGATTGCCCGATTGCTTATTGAGGGACTGAGGGATTTGGCGACAGGGGCTGATGTTGCGATGGCTCAATGGCCGTTCAATCCTCCCAATCCCAATCCGACAATCGCGCCATCCCACAATCCCGCAATCCCGCCAATTCCAATCGGCAATCCAGAATCGGCAATCCCACCATGTCGATCCTCAATCCCTCAATCCCCAACCCTCAATGGGGGTGTAGGTAAACACCGCAGTGATATCCTGACGCCCGGCATGGTGTTTCGCGGTCAGACGCTCGGCAAATACAAAATCATTGAGCCCTTGGGCAGTGGCGGATTTGCCACCGTCTATCTGGCCGAAGACACCTGGATCGACAAACGGGTCGCCCTCAAGGTGCCCCATCGCCAGAACCTGGACTTCGGCGAGCTTCTGAAGGAACCGCGCCTGCTGGCGTCGCTCGGGCATCCCAATATCGTCACGGTCATCACGGCGGAAAAACAGAATAACGTGTTTTTCATCGTCATGGAATACGTGCCCGGCGACACGCTGGAAACGATCATCGTCGACGGTGGCCCGCTCGAGCTGATGCGCGCGCTCGATTACACAGCGCAGATCTGCAACGCGGTCGAACACGCGCACACACACAGCGTGTTGCACCGCGACCTGCGCCCGGCCAATATTTTTGTCACCGACAAGGGGCTGGTGAAAGTGGGCGACTTCGGAACCGCCCGGGTGATCGAACTCGCCGCGCACGGCATCACGGTGATCGGCAGCCCGCCCTATATGGCCCCCGAGCAGTTCGAAGGCCGGGCCGTCTTTGCGTCGGACCTCTATTCGATTGGCGTCACGGCCTATCAGATGCTGACAGGCACGCTGCCGTACGACACGCCGACCCCGACAGACATTCCCAGGCTCAAGCGCGGCGAACTCGTCACGTCGATGCGCGCCCGCCACCCGACCATTCCGAAAGTCATCGACGACATTGTCATGAAAGCGCTCTCCGCCGACGTGGGAACACGGTATCAGCATGCGGACGACCTGCTCAACGACCTGCTGACTGCCCGTCGCGATTTGGTACGGAGACCGCCGCCGGTGGTGGCGACCGTGGCTGCGCCTGCAGGATCGGGCGCGGAGCCACGTCCGGCACCGGCACTTCCCGGTCCCACACCCACGCGTTTGCGTCCACGCGACGCGCCCGTCGCGCGATTCTGCCGGCAGTGTCGCAAGCCCCTTCCCGCACGAGGCACCTCGTGCCCGTTTTGTGGTGAAACGCAGTAGATCGTACTGATAAAATCAGCACGGGTCATAGAGGAGTCCAGCATGGCATTCAGCGGAACCGGCAAGGTATGGATGAACGGCACGCTGGTGGATTGGGCTGATGCGACGATGCATGTGGCGTCGCACATCATTCATTACGGTTCCGGCGTCTTTGAAGGCGCCCGTTGTTACAACACTCCCAAAGGGTCGGCCTGTTTCAGGCTCGATGACCACATGCGACGCCTGTACGATTCGGCGCGCATTTACCGCATGCACTACCACCTCGATCAGTCCGAGCTGACGACGGCCGTGCTCGATACGATCAAGGCCAACGGCCTGGCCGCCTGCTACATCCGCCCCCTGATCTACCGGGGCTACAACGCGCTCGGCGTGAACCCGCTGCCCTGTCCCGTCGACGCCTTGATTCTGGTCTGGGAATGGGGCGCCTACCTCGGTGCTGATGCACTTGAAGCCGGCGTGGACGTCCGTGTCAGTTCCTGGACCCGGAGTGCGCCGAACACGTTTCCGTCCATGGCCAAGTCGGTGGCGAACTATGCGAACTCGGGCCTCATCAAGATGGAGGCGATGATTGAGGGTTACAGCGAGGGCATCGCACTCAATCCCGACGGTAACCTGAGCGAAGGCAGCGGCCAGAACCTGTTTGTGATCCGGAAGGACATTGTTTACACGCCGCCGCTCTCAGCGTCGGTCCTGCCGGGCATCACCCGCGACACGATCATGACCCTGGCCGCCGACATGGGCTTTGAGGTGAAAGAGCAGGACCTGCCGCGCGAGATGCTCTACATTGCCGACGAAGTGTTCTTCTGCGGCACGGCGGCCGAGATCACGCCGATCCGCTCCGTGGACAAGATCGCGATAGGTTCGGGCAAGCGTGGGCCCATTGCCACCGCCCTGCAGCAGGCCTTCTTCGACTACATCAATGGCGCGGTTCCCGATCGTCACGGCTGGCTGACCTACGTGGACGTGCCCGTGGCCGCAGCGCGCTGAGCGGAACCGTGATGACCGTTGACCCTCTCGTCGCCATCGCAGTCGCCAGGCAGGCGTCCGACATCCACCTGCGCGCCCATCAATTCCCGCTGATCCGCGTGGACGGCACGCTTGA
>CAZAZR010000157.1:2649-9082 GCA_964489685.1 uncultured Solibacteraceae bacterium
GGCAGGAAGTAGACGCTGCGCTGGTCTTCGAAGGTCTGGGTCGCTGTCGTGCGAGCGTGTTCCGCCAGAAGGGGACACTGGCGATTTCTCTGCGTTTGATTCCATCGAATCCGCCAAAGCTGGAAGCACTGGGACTGCCGGCCGCGGTGCTGGCGCTGGTGCATGAATCGCGCGGCCTGGTGCTCATCACCGGCGCCACCGGCAGCGGCAAGAGCACCACACTGGCGGCGCTGGTCGCCGCCATCAACCAGACGCGCCCGCTGCACATCCTCACCATCGAGGACCCGATCGAATTCGTTCACGAAGACGTCCAGGCGGTGATCAGCCAGCGTGAAGTTGGCCTCGACGTGGAGTCGTACCCCAGAGGGTTGCTGAGCGCCTTGCGGCAGGACCCGGACGTGATCCTGCTGGGCGAATTGCGCGACCCGGAAACGATTGAAACCGCACTGGTCGCGGCAGAGACCGGGCACCTGGTCCTGTCCACGCTGCACACCCTGGACGCGCCAGAAACAGTCAACCGCATCGTGGCCGTGTTTGAAGCCCACAAGCAACCGCAGGTGCGCAACCAGTTGGCACGCGTGCTGCGAGCCACCATCTCACAGCGTCTGCTGCCGCGCGCCGATGGAAAAGGTCGCGCCCTCGCCACCGAAGTCCTGGTCACCACACCGTACGTGCGCGACTGCATTGCCGACATTGACAAGGTGTCGCTCATCGCCGGCGCCATTGCCTCAGGCGAACACGCGTACGGGATGCAGAACTTCGACCAGTCCATCTTCGCGCTCTGCCAGAGCGGCGCGGTCTCAGTCGAAGAAGCGGCCAACTGGGTCACCAACGTGGAAGAGTTCAGGATGCGTCTGCGCGGCATCACGCCAGGCAGCCGGTCGTTCAGCCGCTAACCAATCACCATGAGCCGGGCCCGAGTGGCGGCGCTGCGCCTGTTGACCCGGCGCGATTACACGACAACCGAACTACGCACCAGGCTGCTGGACCGGGAACTGCCCGAACCCGAGGTCACGGCCGCGATTGCCGACCTGACGCGCGAGGGGTTCGTGAATGACCGGCGGGTGGCAGAGTCATGTGTGCGAGTCGCGTCCAACCTCAAGGGCCGGGGTCGGCACCGCATCGAGCGGGAGCTTGAGCATCGGGGTGTGGATCGCGGAATCATCCGGGACGCGCTGGCCGGGCTGCCGGTGGCCGACGAGACCGCGTCTATCCGGCGGTTCCTCGAGCGTAAACACCTGCCCGCCCGTCTCAGCCCGGCAGAACACCGAAGAATCTTCGGCCAGTTGATGCGCCGCGGCTTCTCCGCCGATCTCATTGCCAGTGCGCTCAGATCGCGCGGGTCCGACCTGGACCCGTAGAAACAGGATCGGGCCGCCGCGCACCTTGTACAATGGCGTGTCGCCATGACCGCCAGAGAGATCCGCCAGAGTTTCCTCGACTATTTCGCCTCGCACGGCCACCAGGTGGTGTCGTCCTCGTCGCTGGTCCCCATCGACGATCCGACCCTGCTCTTCACCAACGCGGGGATGAACCAGTTCAAAGACGCATTCCTCGGTAAGGACCGCCGCGCCTACACGCGGGCGGCCACCGTGCAGAAGTGCATGCGGGTGAGCGGCAAGCACAATGACCTCGACAACGTCGGGCCGTCGTTGCGGCACCACACGTTCTTCGAGATGCTCGGCAACTTTTCGTTCGGCGACTATTTCAAGGCCGACGCCATTCCCCTGGCCTGGAATCTGCTCACCAAGGTGTGGGGCCTGCCCGAAGACCGCCTCTTCCCCACCATCTTCAAGGGCACCGAAGGGATTCCACGCGACGCTGAAGCGTTTGAGCTCTGGACAGCCTTCGTGCCGGCCGCCCGCATCACTGAACTGGGCCTTGAAGAAAACTTCTGGCAGATGGGCGATACCGGGCCCTGCGGCCGATGCTCGGAGATTCACTATTTCCGTGGCACCGACATTCCCTGTGCCGAGCCGGTCTGTCGCGGAGTCGAGTGCAGTTGCCAGCGGTACGTCGAAATCTGGAACAACGTGTTCATGGAGTTCGAGCGGGATCGGACAGGGACGCTGACTCCACTGCCGGCGCCGTCAATTGATACCGGTATGGGGCTCGAGCGCATCGCGGCGGTGATTCAGGGACACCTCTCCAACTACGACACGGACCTGTTCACTCCCATCCTCCACGCCATCGCGGTACGCGCAGGCCGGCCCTACACCGCCAGCACCGAGACCGACCATCTCGACGTATCCATGCGCGTCATCGCCGACCATCTGCGGGCGATGACCTTCCTCATCGGCGATGGCGTGCTGCCGTCGAACGAGTGGCGGGGATACGTGCTGCGCAAGATCATGCGGCGCGCCATGCGGCACGGCAAGAGACTGGGGTTCACCGGACCGACGCTGCACACACTGGTTGATGCAGTCATCGTCGAAATGGGCAGCGCCTACCCCCACCTGAACACCGAGCGCTCGTCGATCATCAGAACCGTGAAGGCCGAGGAAGAACGCTTCGAGGTGGTGCTGACGACGGGATTGCCGAAGCTCGAGGCGCTGCTCGATCGAGTTCAGGCGACTGGGGCGACGCTGGTGCCCGGCGATGAAGTGTTCAGACTGTACGACTCGCTTGGCGTGCCGCTCGACTTCGCGCAGGACCTGGCCGAGCAACGAGGCCTGGCCATCGACAGCCAGGCCGTGGACGCTGCCATGCAGGGGCAGCGCGCGCGCGCGCGGGCCAATACCAAGTTCAAGGGCGGTGGCGCCGCGGCGTACCCGGCAGCGGTCATTGAGCGCCTGAAACACGTGGGCGATTTGTTTACCGGATACGAGCGGCTGGAGGAATCATCGGCGACGGTCCTGGAGATTCTCGCGGTCTCGGAAGGCCCGCACTCGCCCGATCAACCCGTTGATGTCGCGGTCCAGGGCGGAGAGTACTGGGTGCACCTTGACCGGACGCCGTTCTACCTGCACGCGGGTGGTCAGGAGTCAGACACAGGGCAGGTGCTCACCCAGGATGGGCTGGTGGCGGACGTCGTCAGCGTCGAGCCGGCGCCACCGGGTTGCCCCCGCAAGCATGGCATCGTCGTGGTCGCGGGCTCCCTGAAGAAGGGCGATACGGTGCGCGCTGTGGTTGACCGAGATCGCCGCGACGCCATCAGGCGCAACCACACTGCCACCCACCTCCTGCACGCCGCGCTGCGCCAGACATTGGGCACACATGTGCGGCAAGCCGGCTCGCTCGTGGCGCCCGACCGCCTCCGCTTTGACTTCGCCCACTTCTCGGCGATGACCGACGAGGAACGCGCCGCCGTGGAGCGCATCGTATCGGCGCAGGTCTTGCGCAACACGCCGGTCACGACAGAAGTGAAGAGTACGGACGACGCCATCAAGGGCGGCGTGATGGCGCTCTTTGGCGAGAAGTACGGAGACAAGGTCCGTGTCGTCGGCATCGAGGGCTTCAGCACGGAACTGTGTGGCGGCATTCATGTGAGCGCCACCGGCGACATCGGGCCGTTTGTCATCACCGAAGAGTCTGGCGTGGCCGCGGGCGTTCGCCGCATTGAAGCGCTGACCGGTACGGGCGCCGTGGCGCATCTGCAGCGCACGCAGTCGATCTTGTCTCGCACTGTGCAACTGCTGAACGTCTCAGCTGACCAGGCCGCGGATGCGGTCGCGCGCCTGCAGGCCGATGCGAAGCGCCTGAGCCGTGAAAACGAACAGCTCAAGATGAAGCTGGCCATCGGCGGTGGCGGCAGGGGCGAAGACGACGGTGTCGAGACGATTGGGGACGCGCAATTTGTAGCCCGGCGTGTGACCGGCCTTGAGAAAGGCGCGCTGCGCGGCCTGGCAGACTCGCTCAGGGATCGCCTCAAGCGCGGCGTGGTCGTCATCGCCGCCGACAACGACGGCAAGGTGCATCTACTGGTGGCCGTGACGAAAGACCTCACGGACCGCGTCAAGGCCGGCCAGCTCGTCAAAGACCTGGCGCCCCTGATTGGCGGCAAAGGCGGCGGCAGACCTGATTTTGCGGAGGCCGGCGGATCTGACCCGGCGGGGATTGGCGAGATGCTGACCAGAGCACGCGCGCTCGTGACTGCGGCAATGAGCCAATGAGGCAAAACGACCTCTGAGGTAATTTACCGCAGTGTGCTGTCGGTAATTACCTCAGAGGTCGTTTTGCTATTTGGCCAGGCCGGGCAGCAGGCCGCCGAGGCCCCGCCCCAGCAAGCCGAACGCGGTCGCTGTCACCAGAATGCCCATGACGCGCGAGATGATGTTCATGCCGATGGGCCCCAACCGGCGCGCAATGGGACCGGCAGAGTGGAACGTGATCCACATCAGCAGCGCAATGCCGAGCGACACACCGGAAATCACCAGCAGATCGCGCGCACTGTCAAATGTGCTGGCCTGGATGATGACCGTGGTGATCGTGCCGGCGCCCACCGTACCTGGAATCGCCAGTGGAACGACGGCCAACGCTTTCCAGTGCTCCTCGCTCACGTCACCAGCCGAGTCGCGCTCGCTCTGCGTCAGCTTGACGTCCTCCACGGTGACCATCCGCAGGCCGTAATTGAGCAGAATGATCCCGCCCGCCGCCTGCAACATCGGCGTCGTCAGGCCCATCAGGCCAAGGATGGAGTTGCCGAGCCACGCGCACACCAACAGGATGATGAGAATGGCCAGCGCGCTCGAATTCGCCATGCGCCGCTGAATGCCGGGATCGAATTTTCCAGCCAATGCGGCAAACAACACGGCGGACCCAAGGGGGTTGACAATGGCCAGCATGGCCGTCGAGAACAACACCACTTCCTGAAGCGACAACGCCGACTCCGATCAGTTCTTTGCGAGCAAGTAGACCGCGACTGCAGCAAACGCGAAACCCGCCGCCTGCCGCAGCGAAGGCGCCTGGCCGGCCGGCATGACCCAGGCGAGAAACGGCACGGCCGCCACCTGCAGCACCGAGACCACGACAATGAACGGGCCGGTCGGCACCGCCGGATTCGCGACGGTCGCCGAATACACAAACACCGCGAGACCGTTGACGACCGCGGCCGCTCCCAGAATCCACCACGCGCGCGGCGCCGGCCAGGGCGCCAGGTGTGTCGATGACAGCAGCGTGACCGACATGGCCGAACCGATCATCACGACCGTGGCCATCCAGGCCCCGGAGACCAGGGCCTGACGCCCGATGAGCGGCCACGCGGCAAATGCGATGGCAACGAAGATGGAAGACAACAACGTTTGCGCAGTCACGGAACACTCTCTTCCAGAATGGCCAACACCTGCTTCTCGAACCACTCCGGCGTGCCGGTGCCCAGGTGTTTCAAAAACACCGTGCCGTCTCGCCTCACAAACCACGACACCGGGTAGGCAAACGTCGCCCGATAGGCCTCAGCAATGTCGTCTCGGCCCTGCGCCTCGAACAGTGGATAGTTGACCTTGAACTCCGCCGCGAACGCCTGCATCACTTCCGGCGAATCCTGTACGGAGAGCCCAAGTACCGTGAATCCACGATCGCCGTACTTCTTCACCAGATCGACAAACGCCGGCACTTCCTGCCGGCACGGCGGGCAATTGACAAACCAGAAGTTGACGATGAGCGGCCGCCCCCGATAGTCGGACAGCTTCACCTCCTGGCCGTTCATGTCCTTGACGATGAATCCGAGGTCGGCGATGTCGGTGCGCTGCTTTGGCTGATCGCAGCCGGCCAGCGCGACACAGACCGCGCCAGCCACGACCAGGCGAAGTACCCGCGTGATCAGCATCACCGCCCCCAATAGATCGCGTTGAAGAGGAATTTGAACGTGCCCCGTGGTTGCGCCCGCATCAGGATCTCCGGGCCAAACAGGAACACGCGTCCCTTGCCGACCTGTGCGTCAATCGCGATGACGCCCCTGTCGAGGTACGACTGTCCCCAGGCCCAGCCACTACGCAGCGGCGCCGGTGAATCGAACCACGCGACCGGCGTCACGCCCCGGGCCGCGGCATCAGGCCCAAGGCGCCAGACCGGGCTGTTGTCGAAGAAGACGTCGGTCCGTTCCTTCATACCGGCGGCCAGAGGGCTCGTCGTATCCAGTCGCGCACCCAGCACCGAGCCGGGCACGTAGTACTTCGTGCGCGGCAGCGCCTGCGGCGGCGCGCCAGGAGCGGTGCCCGGTTCCACGAGGTGGTTTTCAACCGGCAGGCCGAAGTGCTGGGCGAGATTAGATGCCGAACTGCCAATCGCCACGATGCGACCGCCGTTCTCCACGAACTGCCGAAGCAGCGGCATCGTTCCCGAAGAGATGCTGCCGACCTGATCTCGGAACTCGGCCGGAATGTTCGGCGCCGGACCTGCGGCCCCTCCACGACCTGCGCCGCCCGCGCGGCCACCGCCTCCACCTGCGCCAGGAATGGCGCCGGTCACAAACACCAGCACGTCGAAGTCTGCGTTC
>CAZAZR010000158.1:0-9074 GCA_964489685.1 uncultured Solibacteraceae bacterium
CTTGTGGACGCGTCGGCAGCCTCGGGGTCTCCATCAGGATCAATGTCCGGCACGGTCCGGCAGAGCCGCATTGGCCTGGCGATGACAGGAGTGGCGGTCGGCCAGTGGACGGCGACAGGTGCGGTGCTTGCCGATTTTTTTGGTGGCGTCCCTGGATTCCAGACGGGAACGGCGATGGGCCTGCCGCGCCTGGTCTATGCGTTCGGGCGACTCGAGCGTGACGGCACCGCGATACAGATCGGCCAGGACCACGTGCTGCTCTCGCCGCGCGACCCGACGTCACTGGCGGCGTTGTCGTTTCCGATGCTGTTCCGCTCGGGCAATCTGTATCTGCGCGCGCCACAGGTGCGGGTCGAACAGGACCTGGGTCGCGGCTGGCACGGCGCGGTCGGCCTCGTCGCGCCTCTCGCCGGCGATGCCGCCAACACCTATCAGTTTGCCCCCGAAGCCGGCGCGGGCGAACGGTCGAAGACGCCCGCCATTCAGGCCAGGCTCGGTCTGGGTCGCGACAACCCCGACGCGCCTTCCGAAGCCGCGTTCGCGGTCTCGGGTCACGTCGGCCGGCGGCGGGCCGGCGGGACCACCTCGACGGCGTGGGCGGCGGCCATCGATTTCCACGTGCGCGCAGGCCGCATCGGCGCTGCAGGCGAGTGGTTCATCGCGGAACATGCCGAGGCGTTTGGCGGCGCGCTGTCGCAGCCTGGACGCGCGTCTGGTGGCTGGATTGAAGGGCAACTCGCGCTCAGCACGCGCACGTCCTTCAACGCCGGGCTTGGTATCGACCAACCCGACAACGCGGCCGGCGTCCTCGCGCGTGTCAAGAACCGCACCTTCTTCGGCAACGTGATGTTCGCGATCAGCCCGGAACTCGCGGCGTCGATCGAGTATCGGTGGCTCGAGACACGGGGTGGCCTCCAACCCGTCAACCGACAGAACCACCACGTGAACGCGGCATTCGCGGTGAGGTTCTGATCGTGCGGACACGCCACACCGCACTGGTCATGGCTTCGGCCATCATCGTCGGCCTCGCCAGGCCGGCCGCCGTCCAGGTCGGGCTCGCGGGACAGGTGACAACCCGGACGCGCGACGGCGGCTCGCCCGCAACCGGCGTGGTCTATGCGGAGCCCATTGGCGGCGCTGCCCCGCGGGTACGACCGACGACCGCAACGATGGCGCAGAAGAACAAGTCGTTCGCGCCAAGAGTCATGGGCATTCCCGTCGGGACCACGGTATCGTTTCCCAACGAAGACGCCATCTTCCACAACGCCTTCTCGTTGTCTGCTCCGCAGCCGTTCGACCTCGGTCTCTATCGTGGCGGCGCCTCGAAGGACCGGGTCTTCTCACAGCCGTCGGTCTATAACGTCTTCTGCAATATTCATCCGCAGATGGTGGCGTTCGTCGTGGTGGCGCCCACGCCGTGGGTGACGACCACGGCGGCTGACGGTGCGTGGCGGCTTGATGTGCCGACCGGTCGCTACCGCGTCACGGCCGTGTCTGAACGGGCCGCGCCCGTCTCGGTGGAGGTTCAGGTCGCGGGCAACGCGACCAATCCTGTTCAACTGACGCTCGACGAGTCTGCGTTCGTCCAGGCGCCGCGCACCGACAAGTTCGGCAAGCCGTACCCGGCGTCAGCGTACAAGGGCAAATAGGTTCAAGTTCGCTTCATCCGATACGCCTGTACCGATACGCTGATGCCCTTGATGACCATCGGCGGCACGGGCTCTGCCGCCACGAGATCACGCACAAGCAGGTAGGTGGCCTCGCTCATCAGCACCTCGTGCGGTTCGGCGGCCGCGCACAGCCGCGACCCCAGGTTGACGGGCGCACCGATCGCCGTGTGATCGAGGCGATCCTCGCTGCCGATGCTGCCGCCGACGACATCGCCCGTGGCGATGCCGATGCCGACGGCCAGTGACGGGCGCGTGGGGTCGGCGGCGCTCGCGTTCGCCACTGCGCGCTGAATCTCCACCGCCGAGCGAATGGCGTTGAGCGCCATGTCGGGGCCGGTGAACTGGGCGAAGACCGCGTCGCCCATGAACTTGTCGATGTCGCCGCCGAAGCGCTTCACGATGTCGGCTTGCAGGCGCAGGTACTCGTTCAGCAACGTCACGGTGTCTTCGGGAGCGCGCTGCTCGGCGAACGAGGTGAAACCGCGGATGTCGCTGAAGAGCACCGTCATCGCACAACGCTCACCCAGGCGTCGTTCGCCAGGTGTGGCCCGGTGAATCATTTCAACGGTCGAGTGCGATACGAATTTCTCCATGGCGGCACGCTCCCGCAGACCGGCAGTCATCGTGTTGAATGACCCGGAGAGTGCGCCAAGCTCGTCGCGCCGGGTGACGGGCAATGTGACGTCGTAGTGCCCGGCCGCGACCCGTTCGGTGGCCTGGACGAGCTGGCCGATCGGCGCCGTCAGAGAGCGGGCAAACACGGCGCTGCCGGCGATGCCTGCAGCGGCCGCCACAAGTCCCATCAGGAACAGACCGAGCTGAATGCTGCGATACGGCGCGAGCGCACGGTCGATCGACCGAAGGCTGACGACGCGAATCGGGTTGTTGATCGAACTGGCGACGCCGACGGCCTGATACCGTTCACCGTCGATCAACACCTGGAGCGGACTCGACGGATCAGCGCCGGACGCGAGATCCGATGAGGTGCGCCAGGGAAGCTGCGCGACGGGCAAGGTACTGCCGGCGACACCCTGTGCAGACAGAATGACGATTTCCTGCTCACTCGCCTTGGCCAGCGCCGTCGCCCAGTCATCGTCAACAGGCGCGGCGGCCAGAACGAATCCGAACACGGTGCCGCCCGCTTCGGCCGCGGCAAGTTCGCCCTGGAAGGGACGACCGTCAACGGCGAAGTAGCCGCCGGCGGGCAGGCCTCGGAGCGTCGGAGCGATCCATGCGGACGCGATGTCCGGGAGCGCGAGAGGCGCAAACGTGTCGGTGCGCGCGACCACGCGGCCCGACGCATCCAGCGCCAGCAAAAGTTCCCGCCGGCCGTGCGTCTGGAGGTAGCTGGCCAGGAAATCCCGGATCGTGGCTTCGTCGGTACCGAACAATGCCCGCAGGTCGGGAAAGGACGCCACCAGTTCCGCGACAAGCCGGAGTTGGCCGGCGCGTTCGCTCTCGGCCGCCACCACGGTGTTGCGGCTCCGCTCGAGATCGACGGAGATGCGATCCCCAACCGCGCGGTTGGCCATCACGCTGACGACCGTCAGGGTCGCCACGGTCAGGCCAACAACCAGAACACTCTGGACGCCAAGCAGGCGCGCGCGTAGCGATCGGAAGCGCATGTGCGCTCACGATAACACCCGCGGCCGGACCCGGTCAGTAGAACTTGCGCGTCAGGTTGAACCCGAGGTGCCAGTGTGTGGTGGGCGGACCGCCGTGGCCCACCTGGGCCAGGGTGGTGCCGAAGGCGTTCGACACGTTGAGCTGAAACATATGGCCGCCGGCCCGCTTCTCGATGCCAAAGGTCATCAGTGACGTCCCGCCATCATAGCCCGACACGCGCGGCGCGAACTCAGCCACCAGGTACGCCCGGGAATTGAACAGTCGAATCCGGGTGCCGACGCCGAGGACGAACGTGTTCCTATCCGACGCGGGCAATTCGGGCGTGGCATTGGCCACGAAGATCGGCTCAAGGTAGACGGCACCGCGGTCGCCCATGCGGTGCGACACCACGCCGCCAGCGACAAAGGAGTACTCCTCGCGGAAATTATTCTGTCCCTCAACCGCCCCGATGATGTCGAACGAGAGCCCTCGGCTGTCGCGCTGCGCCGCCATCTGGCGCTGGGCCAGGAACTGGATATTGCGCGACCCGGTGCGATGGACGGTCAACTGGGTGCCGGCAGCCAGGCCGAACCGAAGTTCGAACCCGGTCGTCGCCGAGCTGTCGAACCCCAGGCCGTTCTCAAGAAACTGCCCGAATGACCCGTCGTTGATCTTGTAGATGAACCGGTGCGTGATGCGAAACGCCATCTCGCCTTTGGGCAGTCGCAACGTCGTGGGCAGCGCGCCCAGGGTGAAGTCAGGCTCGCCCACCACCACCCGCAGATCCCGGTCGGGATCATCTGTCGCCGCCACCGCCTGTGCCGCAGCCGTCGCCGGCACGCCCAGGACCACGACCATTACCAACAGTGCTCTTGTCCACTCATGTCTCATCACAGTTTCTCCTTCGGCATACGCGCCGTCGCCACCTGACCTGACGGATTGCATCGGTGGCGACCGGCATCGGCCTTCAACTCTACCTCGGGCGCGCGGTCGCGCGTGGCGCTGAGAACATTCTCGCCGCAAGGGTAACGCGATTCAGTGCGTGCATGACCGATAGTGGACAAGAGCGCGGTCACACCGGCCAGGCCAGAACCAGAACTGCATGCCACACGCCTTGATGGCATGCGCACACACCTCGTGATCCTGCTTGCCGCGGCCGTCGTTCTCGCACCCGCTGTGGCCAACGCCCAAACGCCAGCCCCTCCGGACCTGACCTCGATGTCTGGTGGTCTGATCTCGCTCTACCGTTCAATCCGGCTGAACCTGATTGAAGCCGCGGAGTTGATGCCCGAAGCGCACTATGGGTTCGCCCCCGCGGATGATGTGCGAACGTTCGGACAACTTGTCGGCCATGTGGCGAACACCCAATACAACTTCTGCACACCGGCGCGGGATGTGCCGAATCCGAACAAGATGAACCTCGAGACATTACAGACCAAGGCCGAACGTGTGGCGGCCCTCACATCCGCGCTGGCATTCTGCGACGCGGCGTACGACGGCCTGGCTGACGCGGCGATGGCAGTCAGCACGAAGTTTGGGCAGACGCCGATCACCAAGGGCTATACGCTCACGTTTCAATGTGGCGCATGACAACGAGCACTACGGCAACATGGTGACCTATTTGCGATTGAAGGGCCTGGTGCCACCATCAACCGCGAGGACCCGGCGATAAGACGCATCCTCGCACCAACCCCGCGTGCTCGGTGTGGCCCGTCGACAATGGCCGCGTCAGCGAACGCATCGTCCTGCGGATGCCTGCTACGCTGTTCGGCATGCTCGCGCGCCGCCGTGTCATCTGGTTCGGGTTCGTCCTCGTGGTCGCTGGGTGCGCTCATACGCCTCGCGTGACAGATGCCGGCCCGCCGGCGTTCGCTCTCGGAGAATTCGAGGACGACTACGGGATCGCGTACGCGATTGGCCCGTCGCTCTGGTTCCAGCAACCGGGCTCGCGATTTCACGTGGTGCGCTGGAATGCCGGCGAACAGTACTTGATTGCCCGCAATGACAACGCCAACCCGGGCGAAAGTGGTCGATGGACGCGCATCGACTGGGCCCCGCTTTCCGGGATGGCACCCTACACATGGGCGTTCTGCCTGAGCGCCTATGATGCGGCCACAGCGGAACTCGCGGAAGCTAATCGAACCGCCCGGCGCGACAACCTCCGCACGGGGTGTGGTGGCTACCCGTTCTCACGAATGAAGCGCCGCTGAGTCATCCACCCTCTGGTGCTGAAGTCTGGTTTGGCAGCCGGCGAAGTGCTGCCCGAAGTGCGGCTGCACTACCGTACGCTCGGCGCGCCGAGGAAGAACGCCGACGGCCGTGTCACCAATGCGGTACTGATCGGACACGGCACGGGCGGCACCGGCGCCCAGTTTACGTCGCGCAACTTCGCGGGTCAGCTCTTCGGACCAGGTCAGCCCCTCGATGCGACACAGTTCTTCATCGTCCTGCCGGACAACGTCGGCCACGGCGGCTCGAGCAAACCCAGCGACGGCCTGCGGGCGACGTTTCCCCGATACGGCTATCTCGACATGGTGGACCTGCAGCACAGGCTGCTGGTGGATGGCCTGGGCGTGAACCACGCGCGACTCATCATGGGCACGTCCATGGGCGGCATGCACACGTGGCTGTGGGGTCAACAGTATCCGCGGTTCATGGACGCGTTGATGCCGCTGGCCGACGCGGACCGCGTGATGGAGTCGTACATCGCAAACTACGTGAAGTCCAACGATGCGAACGACGTGCTCTACTGGTTCGAGTCCTCGCGCGATTACGACCCTGGGCCGGGGCTTGAGCGACCGTACCGCCGGTCACGGCACACATACCCTCGCCGCGGTGTGGATGGAGCACCTGGTGCAACTGCTGAAGGACTCAGCCCGGGAGTGTGGGTCGCGAAGGACTGCGACCGGGGTTGACGCTGTCTACGCTGAGAACCTCAGAAACTCTTCGCCGGCGTCCGCCTCGAATCGCCACGGCCGCCCCCGCCACTCGAAAGCCATCGCCCTGGCGTGCAGCGCGTGGAAGGTCATGCGAAGCGCGCGCCGATCGTCTTCTGTGAGGCGTCCCTCGACCAGTCGCAGATACCGCTGTTCATCAGCGCCGTAGAGTTTGTCGCCGACGATGGGATAGCCGGCGTGTGCAAGGTGGATGCGAATCTGGTGCTTGCGTCCGGTCAGAGGCGTCACGTCCACCAGTGAGAAATGCGCGCCGTCACGCACGAACGTCCGAATCAGGCGGACCCGGGTCTGAGCCGCCGCGCCATCGGCGCGGACACAGTCCTTGATGGCCACCGGACTGGTGACGTCCTTTCCCAGTGGTGCGTCGATGAGCCACTCGGTCGCCGTCACGTGGCCTTCCACGATGGCCCAGTACGACTTGTCGGCCGCCCCGGCCACGGCCCCCGAGACCAGGCGGCCGAGTTCGGCGGCCGCCACCGCGCCCTTGGCGATGAGCACCACGCCACTGGTCTCGCGATCGAGACGATTCACGAGGCGGCCCTCGGTATCTCCCAGATGCACACGGACGCGGCCGATCAGACTCGAGAGGGGCCCGTCTTTGGTCGGGTGGCACACAAGCCCGGCTGGCTTATTCACGACGAGCAGGTGCTCGTCTTCGTGGATGACGGGAAAGAGCGACGCGTCAGGCTCCAGGCGTCAGGCCCCTGCGTGCTTCGAGAAAATCGCGATACTTGCTGCGCAGATTCGACAGATCCGTCTGATCGACCTTCAGCTCGCGGCCAACCCTGGAGATTTCATTGGCTTCGGCGTTGAAGATGCGCTCGTCCACGGCTGCCACCGCGTAGAGACAGTCGATGAGCGAGACCTTCTGCTCGTAGGTCGCCACGCGCTCCAGTTCGCGGGTGACCAGAAAATCGTCAGTCGCGCCAAACAGCTTCTGCTGAACGCGGGCCATCTGCACGACCAGCGTGGCCTGGTCGCCGGTCACGCCACCCTTTTTGATGACCAGAGCCTCCATGGCGGCCACCTCTTCGGGGGACACCTCGTGGTCGGCGTTCGCCACACGAGACAGAATGAACGCAAACGACGCCAGGTACTTTGCGTGGTCGGGCTCGAGGCGATCGAGTTCGTCAGCAATACGCCGGATGATGTCGCCGCCACTTCGTTCGCCCTCTGCCGACAGCCCCAGCAGATCTCGAATGATACGCATGCCTACAGCGTGTCACCTGCCGCCGCCTGTTTTCAAGCCTAGTCGTAGTGCAGGGCGCGCAGGGGGTCGGTCTGGGCCGCACGGCGGGCCGGGAAGTAAGTGGCGGCTGCGGCGCCCACTGTCAGGCACAGTGCGGCGATGAGGTAGGTCAGGCCGTCGCGAGCGCTCACTCCGACAAGCTGACTGCTGGCCAGCGGCATCACCACCAGCGCCAGTACCAGGCCAATGACCCCACCGATGAGCGTCAGCCGAATGCCGTGGCTGCCCACCCCCACCGTCGCCAGCAGCAGCGCGACCACGCCGAATGCGCCAAGTAGCGATGCGGCCAGCGCGGGTATGAACGTCACCATCTGTCGCTGCTCGTCGGCCGTGCGCACATCAAACAGTGGCAGGTCGTCGTCGAGTCCGCTCACCGCGGCTCGCAGGGCGCTGATGACGGCCGTCGGTTCTCCAGCGGTGCGCACCAGCAATGTGGTGTCGGGTCGATACGAGGCGTACAGCGGCAGGTAGAGGAACGCCACCGGATCGGCATTCAGCGTTGTGTATTTCACGTCTTTGACGATGCCGACCACGGTGTACCACTCGCCCAGATGGACACGGCCACCCACCGCAGGGCGAGTCTTCCAGTACCGCTTCGCCATCGTTTCATTGATCAGCACGACGTTCGGATGATCGCTGTCGTCCTGGTCGGTGAAGCCGCGCCCCTCAGCCAGCGGTACGCCGAGCGCAGGCAGGAAACCCGGGCTGACTCGATCGTAGTAGATCGTGATCTCCTCATCGTTGGCAGGCACGTAGCCTTCGATGTCACCGGACGTGTCACTGCCTCCGCCGAGTTTGAGCGGAATGTCTCTCGCCAGCCCGGCCGAGGTCACCCCTGGCACGGTCAACACCTGTGCGATCAGCTTCTTGTAGAACGCGCCTCCACTTGACGCATCGTATCCAGCCGGCAGCAGATCGAGCGACGCGAACAGTCCCTGCTCCAGGTCGAACCCCACGTCGGCGTGTTGCGCCTGCTGAAGCGTGCGTACGAACAGGCCGGCGCCAATCAGCAACACCATCGACATGGCCACCTGTGCGACCACGAGCGAACTGCGCAGGCGCGTGCGCCGAGGTCCGCCGATTGAGCCCCTGGTGTCCTTGAGCGCGGGCACCAGCTGCGGGCGCGTTGATTGAAGCGCGGGCGCCAATCCAAAGAACACCGTGGTGACGAGCGCCAGGGCCAGGCCGAACATCGGGACCCGCGCACCCAGGACCACCTCGCCGGTGATCGGTTGCGGCGTCGGCGGCACAAACACCATGAACAACTGGCTCGCCCATACCGCGAGCACCAGGCCCACGGCCCCACCGGCCACCGCAAGCACCACGCTTTCGGTCAGGAGCTGCCGGACGATGCGCACGCGGCTCGCGCCCAGCGCCAGACGGACCGCGATTTCGCGCTCGCGGCCGGCCGCGCGCGCCAACATGAGGCTGGCCAGATTGGCGCACACGATGAGGAGCACGATGCCCACAAGGGCAAACAGGACGCCGAGGATCGGACCCAGGATGCTGGCCGCTGTGCCGGGAGCGGACCAGAGTGGATACACGGCCACGCCGCGATCGGTGTTCGGGCCCGGGTACGACGCCGCCAGGCGC
>CAZAZR010000159.1:0-9021 GCA_964489685.1 uncultured Solibacteraceae bacterium
ACGACATCGCTTGGGATCGGAGCAAGTCCGGTGCCCGCCGTGCCCTGGGGCGCGGCTCGAATGCGATGGCAATTGCTGCGTACTTCCGAGGGTTCGGGTACGCACTCCGTGCCGACCGCGACTCGCTCGACGCCTGACTGTGGTGACCAAGAAGTGAATCATCCGGCGCGTCGGCGTGCCATCGCGCGCGCCATGTCCTCGTAGATCGTTCGGCGCGGCCCGAATGCGGCGATTTCGGCGCCAGCACTGTCGGGGCGATGGATGAGGCGGTGCCGGCCGACCATGAGGCTCCAGTAGCCGTCCAGTTCGCGCTTGAGCGGCCTGCCGCAGCCAGGGTGCGTCAGGATATCGGTCACCGCGGCGCGGACCTTGCGCTTCAACTCCGGATGAAGTCGTCGGAGGACGTCCCGAACATCGACGGGGACTTTGAGCGTGCGCTCGGACATCGCCGAGCCTACTTACCCAGGAGTCCGTCGAGCGAGTAGCGTTTGCGGGTGCGGGCCAGACTGCGAATGCCGCGCCGAATCTCACCGACCAACTCGGCATCTTTGAGGATTTCAGACGTCTCGTGCCATCCCTCGTACTCATGAGCGCTCACGATCATCGCGACCGGGGTTCCGTTGCGCGTGATCGTGATGGACTCGTCCCGCCGGTCGACCACATCCACCAACTCGCTGAGCTTCGCCTTCCGGGTAGACTGGCTGCAGCCAGCCTGTTGGAAAAGAGGTTCGACGTGGGTGTCCGAACGATCGCGTGCCTGACAGCAATTTCCGTGGCGGCGGCCGTGGCGACGTCGGTCTCGGGCGCCGGGCAACTCGGCCAGACACTGCCCGAACGTCAACTGCCGGTCTTCAGGTCCAATTCTCATTTCGTACGCGTGGATGCGTACCCCACTGAAAAAGACGGCTCGATCACGAAGGGACTTGCGGCAGAAGACTTCGAGATCACCGAAGACGGCAAACCGCAGCGACTCGACTCGGCCGAATACATCGAATACGAACGGTGGTCTCCGGGTGTGGATCCGCCGTCAGTTGAGACCCAGCGGGAATCGTTCAGGCTCGCGGCCGATCCTCGATATCGGGTCGTCGTTGTGTACGTCAACAGGCTGAGTCGCTCGAGTGCGCACTACATTCAGCAGCCGCTGGTTGACATGTTGACCAGGGAGGTGGGACCACGCGATCTCTACGGTCTGCTGATGCCCCACCACGAAGCCAGTGACCTGGTCCTCGGAACATTCACCCCCGCCGAACAGGCGCGGCTGTCGCGGTTCCTCTCAATCCTGGACCACAGCAGCCCGTTTGATATGGACCCGGTCGAGCAGAAACTGTTCGGGTGTTTCGGGATGGCCAGCGTCCAACGGTGGCGCCTCGACAATCTGTATCGCGACCTCGAGGGCATCATCGCGATCCTTGGTACGTTGCGCGACGAACGCAAGAGCCTGGTCTTTGTCTCCGACTCGATGCCGGGCGTGGGCGGCCAGCGCGGCGGCGGATCAGGGAGTTCTTCACGGTCTGCGATGCCCCAGGGCCAGCCGCCGATTTCGCGGCCGATGCCCGGCGCCACCGGCCTCTCGCTCGGCACCTACAATCCGACGCAGGGCGTCGATGTGTGCGAGCTGCTCGCGCGCGACATGCCGTTCCAGAGCCCCGACAGGTTCGACGACCTGATCCGCCTCGCCAAGCGCCTGAATGTGGCCATCCATCCCGTGAGCCCCATGGGACTCAGCGCATCGTCCACCATCTTCAGTGGGTCGGCCCTGCGGCGGCTGGCCGATGAAACCGGCGGCATCGCCATCGTCAACGTCAATGACATCCAGGCCGGACTCAGGAAGATCGTCAACGACATGCCCGCGTATTACCTGTTGGGTTACCACACCACCAACACGAAGTGGGACGGGCGGCGACGCGAGATCAAGGTGCGCCTGACATCCACCGGCAAGGCTGTTCGAGCACGCCTGGAATATCTGGCGCCGACGGCCGCAGACATGGCCGCGATGCGCGCAGCCGCGGAGGCGCCGTCACGGCCCGCCGGCCCGACGCCGATCGAACGTGCGCTCAGCGGACTCGCACGGCTGCGCGACGATGTGGATGTGCATGTGCAGGGCGCAGTACGTGAAGGCGCGCTGGCCGTCGCGGTGGAAGTGCCCATCGGGACCGCGACCTCGGGCCGGTGGTATGAGGGCGCTGACGTGGAGGTCTTTGCGAGCAGCGAAGCGAGCCTGGCTCCGTCGGGTTCGGCTCACACCGGAATGACCGGCACAACGCAGATGCGGACCGGAGCGCGTGGCGCCGAAGTGCGCCTTCCGCTTGCGGCCGGTGATACCGGCCCCTGGCACGTACGCGTCCTCCTCAAGCGGGGTGACTCGACGCTCGAAGATCGTACACGGATCATCGTGGACCCGGCGACGACGTTTGGTCATCCCTTGCTGTATCGGGCGGCGTCACCACCAGCCGCGCCCTACGTGCCGGTGGCCGATCACCAGTTTCAACGTAGCGAGCGAATGCGCGTGGAGTGGCTGGTCGCCTCGCCGACGCCGATCAGGCTGAAGGCGCGGCTGCTGCAAACGACTGGTCGCCCGCTCAGTTACGCTCCGCCGGTCATCACTGAAGCACGAGAGGGCTCGACGCTCGCCCGTGTGGACATGACGCTGACGTCGATCGCGGCCGGCGACTACATCATCGAGCTCGTGGCCGAGTCGAACGGATCGGAGCAGACGACATTGCTGGCGTTTCGCGTTTTGCGGTGACCCCTCCCACCACCAGCGAGCCATCGTCACCGAACCGCACGCGGACGAGTTCCTGGCCGTCGGCACGATAGCCCATCGGCAACCGTGTCAGCGGCCATGCCGGTGCCTGGTATGTAGTCGTCCACGCGCAGGGCCTCGGGCCCCTGGCGCACCTCGCCGGTTCGAAGTGCCGACAACTGGCCCTGGGCCAGCGTCGCTGCCGCACCCGCCGCCAGGCCGAATCCGAGCACCGCTGCTGCCGAAAACGTCGTGAGTCTCGCCTTCGCCATGGTGTGTCTGCTCCTGAGATCTCTCTGACAGGGTCATTATGAAGAATGTATGAAGGCCGTCGTGGTATTCTGACCGACTGAATTTTTCCTGGAGCGTTTTATGGTCATGAACAAGGCGGAACTCATTGCGTCCCTGCAGAACGAAGTCCGGATTCTGCTGCACCTCGCGGGCAAGATCGACCGGGCGAAACTCGACTACCGGCCCACGCCGAAACAGCGCAGCACCATTGAGTTGCTGAAATACCTGTCGATGATGGGACCCACCTTCGTTGACGTGGTGAAGGCCGGGACATTTGACCCGGCCGCCTGGACGGTTGCTGAAAAGGCCGCCGACGCACAGGACTTCGATCAGACGATTGCGGCGATTGCCGCCCAAGCCGGCACGTACGCGACGGCGCTGGCCGAGATGTCGGACGCCGACTTGCGCTCGGAGATCGAGCTGTTCGGAACAACGAGTTCACGTGGGGCTGTCCTGGTCAACATGTGCCTGTGCGGCTACGCCGCATACCGCACCCAGTTGTTCGTCTACCTCAAGGCCTGCGGTCGTGAAGAACTCAGCACCATGAACCTCTGGGTCGGCATGGATGCCCCGTCGGCGTAAGCGCGTGTGGGCCCACCCGGCAGTCTGCTGAATCTTGATGCGGCCCGTCCACCGGTTGACCCGGTGGACGCCGCGACGCTTGTCCTGCTGCGCGATGGCCGCGACGGCATCGAGGTCTTCTGCGTCGAGCGCAATCGCAAGAGCCGCTTCATGGGCGGCGCCCTCGTGTTTCCAGGTGGACGAGTGGATGCGGGTGACCGCGATCCGGCGTGGCGACCGTTTCTCCTGCCGGCCCACCCTCGAACCAGCGTGGCGGGAGGCTCGGCGGAATTGCGGCAGGATCTGGCACTGGCCGCCTGCCGCGAATCGCTGGAAGAAGCGGCGATTCTCCCAGTACGCGGCCCCCTCACTCACGATCACGCGCTGGAACTGCGCGCCGCTCTCGCGTCGGGCGCAGACGCGCTACGGGCCGCCCTCACGGCTCGCGGCTTGCGAATCGACCTGGCGTCTCTGGTTCCGTTCGCCCGTTGGGTCACGCCCGCCGCAGAGGCGCGCCGGTTCGACACCCGCTTCTTCATGATGCGGACGCCGGACGGACAGGACGGCACCCACGACGAATACGAAACCATGGCGAGTTTCTGGGCGACGCCACGTGAGGTCCTCGCACGTTGGGCCGCCAGGGACCTGCAGATCGCACCGCCAACCCATCACACGCTGCTGCGACTTCTGGACAGCGGCACCGTTGATGACGCCCTGGCGCGCGCGAGTGCCGCGCCTCTGGACCCGATTTGCCCGGCCCTGGTGAACTACGACGGCACCATCGCGTTGACCCTTCCGGGCGACCCTGATCATCCAGAGAGCCGCCGGATCATCGACGGGCACACCCGATACGTCCTGCGCGACGAACAGTGGCACCCCGAAGATCCGCCCGCTATTTTTCCTTGAGCAGCTTCTCGATCAACTGCGACAACATCCCCTCGTTCACGTCGTCGTAACCCACCATGATCAGGCGGATGCGGCCCTGTTTGTCGATGATGTGGATTTGCGGAATACCGCCCACTTCGTAGGCCTTGTCATTCGGATTGTCGAAGTAGGTGTAGTTGCCATCCGCGCCGCGCACCGGAGGCTTTCGCTGATCCTCAACGGCCACCGGTACATTCAGGCCCTCGTGCGCCCAGTACTCACGGTCGCGCTCGAACTCGGTCTCAGCCGTGAGCGGACGCTCGGCCCCGAAATATCCGTACAGCTCGGTGGCAAGCACGACGCGGAACCCGCGCGGTCCGTACGTCGCGAGCAGCCGCTTCACACCGGGATAACTCTCTTTGCAGGGACCGCACCAGTGGGCCGTGAACTCAAGGAGCGTCACCGCGCCCGGCATCGCGATGGTCGTGTTGGCCGGCGAGTTGAGCCACCGCGGTGCGCCGATGGGCGCCGCGACGGTGCCGACCAGCGCGTATCGCGCGATGACCGGAGCGAGCATGAGGTCGGCGTTCCGGATGTCACTCCAGTTGGCCTTGGCGGCGGTCAACAACTGTTGCGCACGGGCGTTATCACCCCGACCCGCCACAGCCTCGGCCATGTTGATGTGCGCGCTGACGATCGTGCTGCCGTACTGAGTGCGCTGTTCAGGAGTAAACGTCTTCGCGCGCTCGATCAGCCACGTCGAGTGTTTGATGATTCCATCGTCAATATCGTCACCACGATAGAAACCGTTCATGCGGGCGTGAGTGCTGAGTCGTACGTCGAGAAAGTCTCCCGGCAGGCGATCAAGCGTGTCCACGAAACGCTCGAGTCGCGCGTTGCGCTCGGCCGATTTTGGTTCGCGCAACCCCGTCATAACGGCCTGAGATAACACGTCGGCGCGCACGTTCACGGCAAGCGTCTTCGACGCCAGCGCACGGTCGAGCGCGGCCTTCGCCAGCGCGGGCTGCGCCGATTCGCCGTAGAGCGCGATCAGATGCGCCAGTTCGGCCTCGACGATCGTCGCCGGGTTGAACTGGGCGGCACACGCCTGCGCCATCGCCACCTTGTCAGCTTCGATCTTCCGAATGAGCTCGGAGGTGATTTGTTTGGCGGCGCGTTGTTGCATCTGCGCGAAGTCCCGCGCGGCTTTCACGCACGCGGCCGGTGTTGTGGGCTGCGGCGCCGGCGCCTGTGCAAGACCTACGAGGAACAGAAGGGGCAGGAAATTCATAGGCGTCTCATCGTCCGCGCTGCAGAAACGAAACAAAGAGTGGAGCGTCGCGGGTCAATCCGCCAAACGCCACCACCGGCACACCAGTCGGATCCAATACTGCGTAGTATGGCAGCGCCACCGTGCCAAAGGTATCCCGCTGAAGGTTCTGAAAACGAAGATACTGCTCGCCCCGCCCGTCGGTATAGAGACGCAGGCGCACGTAGCGCGACAACTCACGCGACACCTCGGGTTTGGTGAACATATTGGCCTCCATCCACCGGCAGTTCGTGCAGGTGTAGCCGGTGAAATCCACCAGGATGGGCCGGTTTTCCTTCGCAGCCTGAGCCAAGGCGCCCTCGTAGTCGTTGACGATCCACGATAATTCCCCGCCCTCACCGCCGCCCAGCTCCCCTGGCGGCAGGAACGACTCGAGCTCACCCAGGCGCTGCCCCGCCAGACCGGTGCCCAGCCACCCCGTCAACACGACAGCGGCCGCCACGATGGCCCAGCGCGGAAGACCGGGCCGCGAGAGCCGCGGCGCATGGCCCAGACGCAGGCCGCCGGCGAGATACACAACCAGCACGACGCCAATGATCAACCACAGTGCGATCACCACGTCACGCGTGAACACGCCCCAGCCCCACACCAGGTCAACGTTGGACAGGAACTTGAGCGCGGCGGCCAGTTCCAGCAACCCCATGGTCGCCTTGACCGAAAGCAGCCACGCCCCTGACCGCGGCAACGCGGCCAGCGCCTGGGGGGCCCATGCGAGCAGCACGAACGGCGCGGCAAACACGCTCGAGAACACCAGCAACCCCCCGAGCGGCCACTGCCAATCACCTTGCGCGGCCACCACCAGCAAGGTGCCCAGAAATGGGGCGGTGCAGGTGAAAGACGTCAGCGTGAACGCGAGCCCCATCAGCAGGGTGCCCACATATCGCCCACGCCCGGAATCGACCGACGCCGCGCGCGTGAGGAACTTCGATGGAAGGGCCAGCTCGAACACACCGAAGAGGTTCAGCGCAAAGGCGACGAAGAGCGCGGCGATCCCAAGGTTGAGCCACGGGTTCGCGGCGAATTGATTCAGGCCCGACGCGCCGAAGCCGACCGCGAGCACGACTCCCACGGCGGTGAAGGTGAGGACGATGCCGATGCCGTAGACCAGCGCCTGGGCGACGGCCCGACGCCGATTCTTTTCAGCGCGGCCAGTGAAGTACGACACGGTGATGGGCACCATCGGGAAGACGCACGGCGTCAGCAGCGACAACGCCCCCATCAGCGCGGCCAGTCCGAGATACGCGCCGAGCGTGCTGGCTGTCGTCGATGCGGCCATGTCTTCAACGAAGCTCTTGGGCGCGCCGGCGGAAGCCGCGCGGGGTCGCGCCACAGCCTTCGCATCGGCGCCGGTCCCAGGCACCAGCAGGACCAGACTGACGCGTTCGGTGGCCGGCGGCAGACAGAAGCGATCGGTGCACGTCTGGAAGGTGATGTCGAAATCGAGCGGCACCCGACCCGTCGCGTTTGCAGACACCGTCAGCGGCACGTAGAACGTGGCCTCTTCAGCGTGGTACTGCGTGTCGATGTTGAAGTTCGCATCGGGTGCCGTGATCGGCAGGGGCGCAATGATGCTGCCAGTCACGGTGAACGGCGATTCTGGCGGCACTTTGATCACGAGGGCCTGCGGGCCGCCACCCTCCTGCGTGAGCGCATACAAGTGCCAGCCCGGATCGATCTTCGCGTCGATGACGGCTTCGAATGCCGCGCCGGCCTTCACGACTACGGCCGGCTCGACTCGGGCAGACCACTGCACCACGGTCTGGGCCGCAGCCCTGTGCGGAAACGCGACAGCCAGAAGTCCTGCAAGGACGGCCCCCTGCACGAGTCGATGCATCCCATGAGCGTAGTCGATTCACGAGCAACGCGCTCCGGCTGGCCTTCGTCTAACCCCGCCAGTCACGGTTTTCCCCTGGAGGGTTCATGTCTCGCGCGGTCCTGCTCTTCCCCTTGCGGCGCTGCTTGCATCCATCCCTGGCACCTCGGCCATTGCACTGACCGCTGTTGCACAGACTCGTGCGACTTCGGGCGATCGAGACTGGTGCGGCGATGCCGGCCGCAGCAACGACCGCGAAATCTTCTGCGAGGTCCGGGACCTGAGCGAATCCGGCGCGTCGCGGCTTGAAGTGCTCGACAATGCCAACGGCAGCAGCAGCGTCACCGGGTCATCGGGCCGCAATGTCGTGGTCCAGGCGCGTGTTGTGGCCAGCGCTGAATCCGAGTCTGATGCCCGCGCACTGGTGAGGGACGTCACGCTCAACGGGCGGCAGTGGGCACATGACGCTGGACGTTCCCGTGACTCTGCAGGGCCCGATTTCCAAACGGATAGACACGACGCTCGGTTCGGGCGGCGCGACCATCGAAGTGCACACCTCCAACGGCAGCCTGCGGGTCGGACGCCGTTAAGACGCCCAGACCAATGACATTGAGGCACACCATGACGCACATCACCACTCATCGCATCGCCCTGACCGCCGCACTCGCCGTGGCGCTCGCCGTCCTCGTCATCCCCGCCGCGGCGTGGGCGCAGAAAGAGACCGAGACGGTCGATTGGACACTGCCCTTCCCAAGCGGAGGCACCCTCAAGCTGAACAACTTTTCAGGCGAGGTCCGCATCACGGGTGGCTCCGGCCGGAACTTCGTCATGAAGGCGGTGCGGCGCGGCTATCCGGAGCGGCTCAAAGAGATTCAGCTGACGGTGGAAGCGTCGGGATCGACCATCACGGTTGAGGCCAACAAGCGCGACCGCGACACAGAACGGCGCCGCGATGACAATCGTGACCGCGAGAACGTCGTCGAGACGACGTTCGAGATTCAGGTGCCAGCAGGCGCGCACCTGGATATCAATGCGTTCTCGAGCGACATCACGATCACGGGCGTTGAAGGCCGTCAGGCGCTGAAGACGTTTTCGGGTGACATCACGGCCTCCGGTTCGCGCGCCGCGTTGACGGCCAACTCGTTCAGTGGCGAAATCGATGTGGACGTGAGCGGGCACGGCTCCTCGCCGGACATTGAGGCCGAGACCTTCAGCGGCGCCATGCGCGTGCGGATGGCCGACAACGCCAGGGGCGAAGTGGCGTTCAACAGCTTCAGCGGCTCGTTCGACGCGGCCTTTCCCGTGACGCTTCGATCGTCGAGCCGGCGAAACATCCGGGCTGAACTGCCTGGCGGTTCCGGTCGCAGCCTGCAGTTCAAGTCGTTCTCGGGGGCGCTGCGGCTGGTCAAATAGATCACG
>CAZAZR010000160.1:0-8976 GCA_964489685.1 uncultured Solibacteraceae bacterium
GATCGGGTGCAAGATCGGCGCAATCAATCGCCTGCCCGCCAGCTTCTTCGTGTCGGTGGCGTACGACTGCTGGGCGTTCCGGCGACTTGGCGTGCATGTGGATGCCTCCACCGGCGAAATCACGCGCTGGCTGTATCGCGACCCTGCCGCTCCCGGCAGGCCGATGCTGCCGGCTGGGTCAACGGGCGGGTTCCCCAGGACGGGCCGCGAGGTGGTGCTGAAGGCGCCGATTGATGAGGCCACCATTCGCAGCCTGAAAGTGGGAGATGTGGTGCTGATCTCGGGACGGGTGTACACCGGTCGGGATGCGGTGCATTCCCGCCTGATGAAAGAAGCGCCGCCGGTGGACCTGCGCGGCGGTGTGCTTTACCACTGCGGGCCGGTGGTCAGAAAAGACGGCGATGCCTGGACGGTGACCGCCGCGGGGCCGACGACGAGCATGCGCGAGGAGCCCTACCAGGCCGACATCATCGGCCGCTATGGCGTGCGCGCCGTGATGGGCAAGGGCGGCATGGGCGCCAAGACACTGGCCGGACTCAAGGAACACGGCGCGGTGTATCTCAACGCGATCGGAGGCGCCGCCCAGTTCTACGCGCGCTGCATCACGGGTGTGGACGACGTCTCGTGGCTTGAGCTGGGGACGCCCGAAGCCATGTGGCACCTCCAGACGCACGAATTTCCGGCGATTGTGACGATGGACGCTAGTGGCCACAGCCTGCACCAGGTGGTGGAGGAAGAATCGGGTCGCCGGTTGACTCTGCTCAAGTGATCCCGGGGTCCTGCCTTATAATCAAAGGATGATGATCAACGTCACGGAAACGGCAGCCACCAGGATCTCGGAGTTGCTTGTCGAAGAAGGCCGGCTCGGGGCCGGTCTGCGGGTGTTCGTGCAGGGCGGGGGATGCTCGGGCTTCCAGTACGGCCTGATGATTGATGAGGGCGATGGCAATGCCGACGCGGACCAGGTGTTTGAGGTCAACGGCGTCAAGCTGCTCGTCGATCCCATCAGCCTCCGGTATCTGAGCGGCGCCGAAGTGGATTTCGTCGACAACAACATGGGCGGCGGATTCACCATCAAGAACCCGAACGCCAAGTCCACCTGCGGGTGCGGTTCGTCCTTCAGCGCCTGAGCGGCGGTGTCCGCGCTATGCAGTCGGCCTCCGAGTTCATCGAGCAGCGGCGGCCTGCCGGTGGCCGGCGCTCGGGCAAACGCGACTTCATCGTGCAGGTCTTCCTGCGGCAGGACGGGCACCTGGCGGCGGACGAACTCGTCGACCTGATTCGCACTGAAGACGCGCGCATCAGTCGCGCCACGATCTACCGCACGCTGCAGTGGATGGTGGACGCGGGCATCGCGCGCAAGGTGGACTTCGGCGAAGGGCGCTACCGGTTCGAACACTCGTATCGCCATCCCCGGCATTTCCATCTCATCTGCAAGACCTGCAACCAGTCGTACGAGTTCCTCAGTTCCGACATCGAGGCGCTGGTTGAGGAAGTGGCCGAGGCACGGAACTTCGCCGCGCGACAGAGCGTGCTGCAGATCTATGGGACCTGCGTGAATTGTCAGAGCGGACGGCAGCCCGAGCGCGTGACTGCCCCGACCGAGGCGCTGTTTGCCCGCGATGCCCTGCGCATTGCCATTGCCACCGAACGGAGCGGTCTGGAGTTTTATACGCGGGCGGCCGCGTTGACCAGAGACGCGCGTGGTCGGCGCGTGTTCAAGCGGCTGGCGGGTGAGGAGAAAGAGCACCTCGGCAAACTTGAGGCGCGCTACCGGGAACTGCTGGCCGACGATCCCAAGCTCGAGGCGTATCCCACGTTTCTGTTCTTCAAGGGGGCGGCCAATGGCCTGTTCGCGGCCGGCACCGCCGAACTGCGCCAGGGCGCCGACGATCGGCAAGCCCTGCTCGTGGGCATCAAGTGCGAACGCGGCTCGCACAAGTTTTTCAAGCGCTATGGCGATCGCTTCGAAGAGTCCGAAGGCAAGCGCATCTTTCTGGAGTTTGCCGACGAGGAGCGCGAACATCTCGACCTGCTGATTCGCGAGTACCGGAGCCTCGTCGAACGCCAGAACGCCGCCGGGAAGCGCGCGCCACACGCCCGCGCGTCCAGAAAGCGGTTATGACGCGGTGCGGATGATCGACCTTCACATGCACACGACGGCCTCCGACGGGCGGTCCACGCCGTCGCAACTCGTCGCCGAAGTCGTGGCGATGGGCATCACCACCATGGCCGTTGTGGACCACGACACCACAGCCGGCTGGGACGAAGTCAGCGCGGCCGCCTCGGCTGCCGGCGTGGCCTGTGTGCCCGGCATTGAAATCACGGCGGTGGATCACGGCCGTGACGTCCACATGCTGGGGTATTGCTTCGATCGCAACTGCCCCGAACTAGTGACGTTCCTCACGACGCAGCGTGCAGACCGCCAGCGGCGCCTGCGCGAGATCGGCGACCGGCTCGAGCGCCTCGGCGTGCCGGTGGATCTGGAGCGGGCGATGGCCCAGGCGGCCCGGAGCGTGGGCCGCGCGGTGGGGCGGCCGATGGCCGCGGCCGCGTTGGTCGAAGCGGGCCACGTGGCCGACATCAGAGAGGCGTTTGATCGGTATCTTGGCGAAGGCCGGCCCGCCTTCATCGAGCGTCAGGGGGCGACGCCGGCCGAGGTGGTGGCGCTTGTGGCGCGCGCTGGCGGCGTAACCTCGCTTGCGCATCCGGGCAAGACCAACAAGGACCAGCTCATCCCGGATCTCGTTGCGGCCGGCTTGCCGGCGATCGAGGTCTATCACCCGGAACACAACACGGCCGAGACCGCGCGATACCGGCAGATGGCCAGCACCTTCAACCTGCTGGTGACCGGCGGGTCCGACTATCACGGCGTGGGGAGCGGTCGTTCGCAGGGGCTCGGACAGTTCCATCTGCCCGCTGCGGATTTCGCACGGCTGGCCGAACGCACCGAGTGGCCGACGGGCGCGTGATGGCGCAGCCGGCGCAGGCCGTCCCCCTCGTGGAGATTGCCGGCCTTCGAAAACAGTACGGCGGGTTGAGACCCCTGCGCATCAATGCGTTGTCGGTGGCGGCCGGTGAACACGTCACGCTGCGGGGCCTCGACGCCCAGGCTGCCGAGATGCTCGTGCTGCTGATCACGGGTGCGTCGTTGCCTGATGAGGGGACGGTACGCATCGCGGGCTGCGATACGCGCGACATCAGGACCGACACCGAGTGGCTCACCTCGCTGGATGTGTTCGGCATGGTGACCGCCCGGGCTGTCCTGCTCGACAGCCTTTCACTTGAATCCAATCTTGCCCTGCCGCTGACGCTGTCGATCGACCCTGTGTCGAGTGACGTCCGTGCGACAGTGGCCGCCCTGGCCGAAGAAGTAGGGCTGGAGGCCGGGGCGTTACCCGCGCACGTGAGTGCCCTGTCGGAAGCCGCGCGGGTCCGTGTCCATCTGGCACGTGCGCTTGCGCCCGATCCGCGCCTGCTGCTGCTCGAGCATCCGACCGCAAGACTGGCGCGGGAGGATGCGACGGCCTTTGGCCGCCTGCTGGCCACGATCGGCGAACAGCGGAACATCGCGTGGCTCGCCCTGACCGAGGATGAGGCGTTCGTCGAGGCCGCTGGCGGGCGTCCGGGTCAGCTCGTGGCCGCGTCGGGCGACGTGCGCGGGCCTGCCAGGCGGTGGGGGAGGTTCTGGTGACGCTCGTCCTGTTTGATATCGACGGCACGCTCATTTCATCCGGGCGCGCCGGCGTGCGTGGCATGAATCGATCGTTCGAACGCCTCTTTGGGGTGTCAGGGGCGCTCGATGCCGTTCCCGTGGCGGGACGCACGGACCGCGCGATTGTGACCGAGGCGCTGGCGCGTGCAGGGCAGCCGGTGGAAGACGCCGCGGTCCTGCGACTGCGCGATGCGTACTGTGAGGATCTGCGCGAGGCCCTCGCTGATCCCGGTGCACATCCCGGAGGCATTCTGCCTGGAGTGGTGCCGCTGCTCGACGCGCTTGCGGCGCGCGGCGATGTGGCGGTGGGGTTGCTCACCGGGAACTTCGCCCGCGGCGCGGCGATCAAGCTGGGGCACTTCGGACTGTGGCGGCGGTTTGCGTTCGGGGCATTTGGCGATGACCACGCCGATCGGCGAGCGCTCGTGCCTGTTGCGGTGGAGGCGGCGACAGCCGCCGGGCATCCTCGCTTCAACGCCGCCGACATCATTGTCATTGGCGACACGCCGCTCGATGTGGACTGCGCGCATGCGCACGGCGCCCGCGCTGTGGCGGTGGCCACCGGAATATTTTCATTTGAGGCGTTGGCAGCCACCGAGCCCGCACACGCCGTTCACACGCTCGAGTCACTGACGCTCGAGGCGCTCCTCGGTTAGCGCGGTTGGGTGTTGGCGGAAGCACGTGGGAGTCGAACCCACCCTTCCCGCCGGAGGCGGGGAGCGGCCGGTTTTGAAGACCGGGAGGGCCACCGGGCCCCGGGAGCTTCCCCAGGGTGTTCAACAAACGGCCAGGGGACGTTCCGGCCCCGAGCCTTGGCCCGGAGCCGCAAACACTATTCGTCGAGCAGTCGGACTTCGCCCGCGCGCGGACCCTTGGGGGAGTCCTCGATCGTGAATTCCACGCGCTGACCCTCGCGCAGGAGTTCAAACACTGCGCCGCGGATGGCCGACCGGTGGAAGAAGTGCTCCACGCCCGCTTCGTCCCTGATGAAACCGAAACCCTTATCGATCAACAAACGTGCAATCGTGCCATTGGGCATGACTGTTCCTCCGAGGGGTGCCGAGACACCCCCAACAAACTTTCGTGAAGTGAATCGGATTCAGTCTAGGCATGGAAGGAGAGATTAGTCAATTCGTCAATGACGCGATTTGGCATTGGCTCATTGCCGCATTGGCCAATTGCCTCATTACGCCCGACCCCCTATAATGGAGGCTTCAAGTGTGGGCCTGTGGCGCAGCTGGGAGCGCGCCTGGATGGCATTCAGGAGGTCACCGGTTCGATCCCGGTCAGGTCCACCAACCTTCGCTCGTGAGTACAGGCGAAGGGTGCCCACCAGAGCGCCGCAGGCGCGACGGTGGGCCGAGTCCCCCCCAACGAACATGAGCTACGGTTGGTAAACCAACTGAGTGGCGGTTCGCTCGGCGTGTGCCCTCTATTTTCACGGACGCCTTACGGGCCTTCCAGATCTGAAGAATGGATTCGTTCACCCCGCGGGGCTCGACTTGAAGCACCCTGGGACGAGGACGAAGGGGATGACCAGGTTTGCGAGTGGAACTGGTGCTTTTAGCAACGTACAGGGGCTCTGTCCTGGACGGTCGGCGCACCTCAAGCAGAAGTGAGATGCGAGGTGTTAAAGGGCAGAGCCCCAGGCGGCCGTACTACGTCAGCCAATTGGTATAGTGGCGTGGTGGGCCCCCGATACTTGATTCCAGTCAAGGGCTTCCGTGCCATCACGTTGGTCCTAGCTTAGCTAGCCGGCCTCAACCCAGATCAATACGAGGCAGCGCATGTCGGCTGACGGTCAAGCAGTCTCCACGAAATCCTGGGAACTCCACTGGCTGATTCGGGGGATGCAGTTGACGACCGGACAAGCGACCACGGAACCTTCTGCCAGGTCGAAGATGTGGTCGAGGGCGACAGGGATGCTGCCGGTCGTCTGCATCTGGATCAAGCAGGCGATTGATGGGAAGTGCCGAGCACGCCCTTCGAGTCGGCGATGTGGCCACCGTGGTCGACTTTGTGGAGCACCCCTCGTCCGGCCCTCGTGGTCGCGTGTTGGAACTGTTCATTGCGCTCGGCGAGTCGATTGGCGTCGTTACGGTTCCCGAGAAAGCGGTCGACCCCCTGCGCGCAGACGAAGTCCTGTCGGTTCGGCCCTTGTCGGCCGACGAATCGGATCGGCTCAGCGTCTGACAGCCAAATGGCTATAATCGCGGAGTGAACGACCCCCGTCCAGGCGGACCCGAACCGCTCTCCCGTGACACGAGTCCGGACGTGGAAGCCCGGCAGCTCGAGGCGTGGCGTCAGAAGTCGTCAATCGAAATCGCCCGGACAATTCGGGCCGCGTGGCTGGCCGGCCGCCGCATGGCACGGATTGGACTGCGCGAGCGCTTTCCGTTGGCCGACGAGGACGAACTTCGAGTGCGCCTCGCGGTGCAACTCCTCGGCCGCGACCTGGCCCGCCGGGTCCACCCGGACGTCGAGCGATATCCCGACGCGTGATCGCGATGGCCGACGACATCATCGGAGTGACCATCCAGGTGGCCCGCGCGCTCGACGCATGCGGAGTGGTCTACAGTGTCGGGGGCTCGCTGGCCAGTGGCTTCAGCGGGGAACCACGGTTCACCCTGGACGTGGACATCGTCGTCGCCCTTGAACCGGCCCAGATTGAGCCACTTGTCGCCCTCCTGGGGACAGAGTTCTACGCCGACCCGGACGCGTTGGCCCGCGCCGTTCGCACCCACTCGTCGGTCAACCTCATTCACCTGGTCACCAACATCAAGATAGACCTCTTCGTCGTGGATGAAGACGGCCCAGGCGGGATGCAGTTGCGGCGCCACCTTCCGCGGCAGTTGACGGACGATCCGTCGTCGGTTGTGTACTTTCACTCCCACGAAGACATCCTGTTGCAGAAGCTCCGATGGTTTCGCGCGGGCGGAGAAGTCTCGGACCGCCAATGGCGCGACGTGCTGGGCATTGCCAAGGTGCGCGGTCCCAGCCTCGACCGCGCCGCAGCCGCGACGTCACAGCCAACCAGCGCCACGATTGTGGGGCCAGGTGATCTGCTCCAGCGTCGGATAATGCCGAGCGTTTTTTGCGCGGCGATGCGGCGGCGAGCGGATCGCGGGTGAGACGCGCGGTGGTCGCCGCGGCGGTGCGTGAAAAACGAATTGGACGAAACCGCGGCTCGGTGCTCGCTTATGGGGATGGGATCGTCGACGGGGGCCACCGGTCGGGACGGACCCGTGGCCGGCCGATGCCGTGCGACGGCCGTCGTGGTGGTGTCTGGCGGGATCGCGTCTCTGAGGTGGCCTCCAACGGCGCGTGGACGGGGCGCCGAGGCGTGCTGACGCGGTTGGACGCGCACGAGGACCGAGACGCGGCCGCCGCCCGGGTCGGCGGCGATGGTGCGCAGGGTCTCGGCGGTGGCCCGGAAGAGGATCCCGTACACCACGGCGCGGTTCATCGTTAAGATCGGCCAATCGGAGAAAGCAATTGAAGCATCCGTCTTCATTACCTCGACTCAGAAAATCGAGCATGAAGAAAAGAGGGTTCGGGAGGCTTGTTGGGTTATTCCTACGATCGAGCACGGCATACGCGACGATGTCCGAAACAGAATCGTAGTAAGCGTATTGTGTGCCGTCGTACGTCATGGTCGTTCCGGAGTGCAAACTTTTGACCTTGGGATCCACCGTGCTCTCAATCCGGTACTTGTTGCCCAGTTCCCAATGCTCCAAGGTACCGGGACCGCAGCCCCCGCCCCGACCACTCCCAGAACTGCGAAATGTCGGTGTTGTAGTTGATGAACATCTGCATCCGCTTCGTGGGGTCGTTGTTCTCAAACAGTCCGCGGAAGATCGGGCGGCCGGCGTTGTAGGCCTGCGGGAAGATGTCGAGTAATGCGATCGTAAAGAACTGACTGAAGACCGGGTGGGTGATTGTCGAGAAACGTCCGCAGGTTGCGGGCTTCCGTGTCGGTGATCTGCCACCAGCGCACCTCGATGATGTACAGCAGCGGGTATTTGAAGATCTCGGGATCTTCGAGTGAGAGCGTGTTGGTACGGCGATGGCCCGTGACACTCGTGAACGTCTCGAGAATCTGCATCAGATTGTCTTCCGACGTGGGATACCCGTGTGACCACGCGGGCTGGCCGCGATACCAGTACCCGCCAGGCAACGTATCGTAGGCGAGCCGCACAAACGCAAACGTGCCGTCGTAGGGGATGTTGTCCGCCGTGAGCAGCGGTTGGGCGAGGCGTCCTTCAGACTGATCGCCGAATCGGCCGCGCTGCGCGAGCGCCATGCCCGCCACCAGCAGCACGAGGAACGTCCCAATGGCGACACGGCCCATCATGCAAAAAGCATAGTCCTGTTTGGCACGGGAGAGCGGGCGGTGGGACGGTACACTCGAGACATGCGACCCCTGCTCCTGCTATGCGCCCTCGTTCTTGCCGGCTGCGCCACCGGAAAGGCCGACCCCACCCTCGCACCCCTGAAACTCGTGGACCGGCTCGACCTGCCACCCTTCATGGGGGACTGGCATGTGCTCGGCAACCTCCCGACCGCGGATGAGGAGGGCTGCCACAACGCGCTTGAGCAGTACGCCCTGCGCGACGATGGCACGATCGCCATCACGTTTTCGTGCAACAAGAATTCATTTGACGGCAAGCGCGAGGTGAAACACTTCACGGCCACTGTGCAGAACCCTGGGCTCAACACGGAATGGCGCGTGAAGATGAAGTTCCTGGGCTTCATTCCCATCAAGTTGCCCTTCCTCGTCATCGACCTGGCCGACGATGGCAGCTACACCGTCATCGGGTATCCGTCGCGGAAGTATCTCTGGATCATGGCCAGGACCAAGACGCTCCCAGACGACGTGTGGACGGGTATCTACGCCAGGCTTCGCGCACAGGCCTACAACACGGACGCGATCATCCGAGTGCCGACCCGGTAGACGTTCCGCGCTCGGGGCGCACGACGTGAACGACACGTGCAGAGAGACCGAGTGTCGGCCGCACGTCCCGGAATGCGGTGTGAACGCGACTCCCGCGAGATCAGAACGCCGTTCTTGTCGTGGCGGCATCGGCAGTGGAGCCATCATCGATGGTGCGCGGCGCGACGCTGGCGGTTGGTGAAGGCGGCGCGTCCTGGCGAGAGTTCAGGATTGCGTCGAGTTCTCGAACAAGTTCACGCACACGCCGCTCGCTGGTGTCCGGCGCGAGCAAGCGGTGCTGTTCGATGTCCTGTACCTTCTGGTAGTT
>CAZAZR010000161.1:0-6078 GCA_964489685.1 uncultured Solibacteraceae bacterium
GCATCTGCTGACGCACGGCATCTTCAAGGCCTTGCTGTTCCTCGGCGCCGGCGCCCACCCACGCGACCACCATGAGGACGTCGGGCGTGAGCGCGAAGAGGAACGCCATACGCACCAGCAGGTACACGCCGGCGGTGACCATGGTGGCGGCATGAATCAGGGCCGAGACGGGCGTGGGCCCTTCCATCGCGTCGGGCAACCAGATATGCAGCGGAAACTGCGCAGACTTGCCGGCTGCCCCCAGGTAGATGCAGAACGTGATGAGGGCCAGGCCGTCCACGCCTACCAGGCCAGCGCCCACCATTTGCTGCAGCTCGGCAAAGTCGAAGGTCCCCGTGTGGCGCCAGAGCAGCACGATGCCAATCAGCAGCCCGACGTCTCCAGCCTTGGTGGTCCAGAAGGCCTTGACGGCGGCGCGCGCCGCTGACGGTTTGCGATACCAGAAGCCGATCAGCAGATAGGAACACAGCCCGACCAGTTCCCAGCAGATGAAGAGCTGGACGAGATTGGGCGCCAGCACCAGACCGAGCATCGAAAACGCGAACAGCGACTGGTAGACGTAATACCGGCCGATGGCGGGTGCCGGTTCATCACTCAGGTAGCCCAACGAATAAATCTGCACCAGCAGCGACACGAGCGAGACCAGCAGGATCATGATCGCGGACTGTTCATCCGCGAGAAACCCTACCGTCGCCAGCGCGCCCTGCGAGTCGGGCAACCATGTCCACACGCGCTGGATCGGCGCCTCCAGCCTGTCCACCAGAAACCAGGTCTGCACCGCCGCCGCGAACGTCCCCATGGCGCCGAGGATCGAGATGACTGCCGCCGGCCGGCCCGACCGCCGCAGTGGCGCGACCAGCGCGAGCAGCAGGAAGACGGTGATGGGCGTGAGCAGAACGGTCAGCATCATCCCTTCAACCAATCGACGTGGTCGGCCATGGCCGTGCGACGCGTGCGGAACAACAGAATCACAATGGCCAGGCCCAGGGCGACCTCGGCCACGGTGATACAAATCGCAAACACGGTCAGCACCATGCCGGTGACCTCGCCGTGAAACCGGCTGAAGGCCACCAGGTTGATGTTGACCGCGTTGAGCATCAGCTCAATGCCCAGGAGGATGCCCACCATATTCCGGCGGGTCATGACACCGAACAGGCCGATCGAGAAAATGACGGCGGCCAGCGCGAGGTAGGCAGACAGTCCCATGGCTATTCCTCCGGCCTCGCCAGGTAACTGGCTGCCAGCAACGACACCAGCAGAAGGATCGCCAGCAATTCAAACGGCAGCAGGAACTTCGTCATGACCGCCATGCCGATGAGTTTCGTGGGATCCGCGTCCATCGGGATCTTCACCGGTGACAGCGGCGCGCGCGAGAGGATGTCCAACATGACGCCAAGGAAGACGGCCGCCACGGCCCCACCTGCCAGCACGCGGCGGCTGGTGTGCGCCAGGCGCGTGCCAACCAGGCGCTCTGTGACGACAATGGCGAAGACCACAACCGTGACAACGCCACCGGCGTACAAAAGAATCTGGACGCCGGCGAGGAATTCGGCGTCGAGCATCAGGAAGATGCCCGCCGTTCCCGTCAGGGCCAGCGCCAGCCACAACACCGAGTGAAACAGGTTCTTGGTCAGCACCACGGCCAGTGCAGAGCCCACGAGCAGGATGGCGAGTGCCCAGAACGCCACCACGTCCGGCGTCACGACTCCCCTCCCGTCCTGGCGGGTGCGCCGGCCGCTTTCTCAGCCACCACCTTTTTCGGCGGCGCCTGCATGTCGCGCAATCGGTTCCCTGTGGCCCACGAGGGTTCGAACTTCTCGCCGATGTCGTGCAGGCGATCCTTGTCGAGCAGCAACTCGCGCCGATCGGCCGTCGCCATGTCGAACGACTTCATCATGATGATGGCGTCGGTCGGACAGACTTGCACGCACAGCTCACAGAACTCGCACGCGTACAGTTCCAGCGTGAAGGTCCTGGCGTAGTTGCGCCCTTCGGCCTTCAGCATCTCCACCTGGATCACTTGCGGTGGGCACACAAACTCGCACAACCGACAGCCAATGCAGTTTTCCTCACCAGTCTCCGGGTGGTAGGTCAACGCGAGCAGCCCGCGGTAGCGATCGGGATAGACGCGCGGGCGATCGGGATAATGCACCGTGACCGGCTTGCGCAGCAGGTTGATGAAGGTCACACGCATGGCGCGATACACGGCCCTGGCCAACTGCGCCGTCTCACGAAGGAAGCCGGGCTGCGTTTCAGACACCGGGGGTGTGCCTCCAGACCACGACGATCGACGTCGCAATCACCAGCAGCATGGTCAATGGCAACAGGAGCTTCCAGGAGATTTGCAGGATCTGGTCCACGCGGATGCGGATGAAGCTCCACCGAATCCAGGTGATCAGCAGGAACATGGCCAGCGCTTTGAGCAGGAACCACACGGGCCCAAGCCACTCTGGTCCGGGGCCGGCCCACGCGCCCAGGAACAACAAGGCCCCAAGGAAGGAAGTCCCCATCACGTGGGCATACTCGCCGAGCTGGATGAGCGCGAACTTCATGCCCGAGTACTCCACCCGGAATCCCGCCACCAGTTCCGATTCCGCCTCGAGGATGTCGAACGGCACCCGGTTCTCGGCCGCCACGCTGGCCACCACAAACGCCAGGAAACCCAACTGCCCCAACACGGGATACGCGATGAACCACAAGCCGTCCTGCGCCACCGCGATGTCCGACAGCCGCAACGACCCCGTGAGGATCACCGGGATCAGCGCCGCAAGCAGGAATGGCAGGTCGTAGGAAATGATCTGGTTGACGGCGCGCATCGCGGAAATCAGCGCGTACTTGTTGTTGGAACTCCACCCGGCCATGAAGAGGCCCACGATCTCCATCGACGACACGGCCAGGAAGAAAAGGATCCCGATATTGAGGTCCGCCACACCCAACCCGGGCGCGAACGGAATGGTCGCAAAGATCAGCAGGCACGGCACGAGGAACACCACCGGCGCGAGGTTGAAGACGCGCCGGTCTGCGTCGCGCGGCACGATGTCTTCTTTCATCATCAGCTTCAGCGCGTCGGCGATCGGCTGGAGAATGCCGTGCCAGCCGACGCGATACGGACCGATGCGCGACTGCATGCGGGCCGCAAACTTGCGCTCGAGCAGGGTCACGTAGGTCACCAGGCCGATGACAAACAGCAGCATGCCCACGCCTGCCACGAGGCCAAGCACGGCTGGCGGCAAGGTGCTCATCGGTCCACCTCGCCGAAGACCGGATCCACCGACCCCATGATGGCCACAACGTCGGCCACGCTATGCCCCGGAATGATGTGCGGCAGCACGGCCAGGTTCGAGAACGAGGCACCACGCCATTTCATGCGGTACGGCCTGGGCCCGCCGTCACCCACGAGATAACAGCCGACTTCGCCCCTCGGGCCCTCGACGCGGGCATACATCTCGCCCTTGGGCACGCGGACCTGCGCCACCGCCTTCACGCCCGGACGCGATGAAATGGGTCCTTCGGGCAGGCCGTCGAGGATCTGGCGCACGATTTTGATGGACTCACGAAACTCGACCATCCGCACTTTGTAGCGCGCGTAGCAGTCGCCGCTCGTCTCCACCGGCACCCGGAACTCGAAGTCCTCATACGACGAATACGGCGCCAGCCGTCGAAGGTCACAATTCACGCCGGAGGCACGCAGCAACGGGCCCGAAATGCCGACGTCCAGCGCCAGTTCACGCGAGATCACGCCGACGCCCTTCGTGCGCATCATGAAAAACGCGTTGCCCTCGAGCATCTCCTCGTATTCCAGGAGTCTCTTCTCGATGAGGTCCACGGTGCTCCGACACTCGGTGGCCCAATGCTCCGGCATGTCGTAACGCACGCCGCCGACCTGGTGGAAGCCGTACAGCAGGCGCGCGCCCGTCAGCGACTCAAACAAGTCGAGCACCAGTTCACGCTCGCGGATGCAATACAGGAACACCGTCGCGCCGCCGCCAAGCGCGCCGCCCATATCCATGCACCACGTGCCCAGCCACAGGCAATGCGACGCCACCCGCTGCAGTTCGCCAACCAGCACGCGAAGGTACTGCGCGCGTTTCGGGACATCAATCTTCGCCAGGCGCTCAGCCGCCATGACGTAGGCCAGTTCGCTGGACATGGCCGCCACGTAGTCGGTCTTTGACGCGATCGAGGGGTACTGAACGTAGGCAAGCGTCTCGGCAAGTTTTTCGTGACAGCGGTGCAGATACCCGATGACGGCATCAACGCCCACAACCGTTTCGCCTTCAAGCGTCAGAATCGCGCGAAACACGCCGTGCGCCGACGGATGCTGCGGCCCCATGTTCATGGTGAGCCGCTCGGCACCCGTGTAGTCGAGTTGCTTGATGACGAGGGGACCGTGTTCGGAAGACATGAGAGACTCAGCGATACGGCGGGTACGGCGTGTCCACGGCGTACGACTTCAGCAACGGATGCCCCACCCAATCATCGTCGAGCAGGATGCGACGCAGGTCGGGATGCCCCTCGAACACAATGCCAAACATGTCAAACGCTTCGCGCTCCATCCAGCCAGCCCCGCGATAGGTCAAGGCCAGCGATGCGCAGGTCGTGACGCCTGTTCCCAGGCGAGTCTTCATCAACAATGAAAATGGCGCGTCGAGGTTATCCATCCACGCCACCACTTCGAGTCCATCTTCTTTCCAGTCCACTGCCGACAGAAAAGAAAAGAACGTACAGCCGAGGCCCTCTTTGGCAAACGAGGCTAGTTCCGCCCACTGTGCCGCAGGCACGGTCACCACGATGGCGGCGCCTTCGCCCGTGACCACGGCGTCGGGATTTTCGGCGAGACGGGCGCGGGCCTGAATGGCGTCCACAGCTAGTCGACCTTCGGTGAAGGAGCCGCGCGCTGGCCGGTCCGACGGAAATGAGAGATCTGGTCCTGCAGCAACAGCAGGCCGTTCAGCAGGGATTCGGGCGGCGGCGGGCAACCCGGCACATACACATCCACTGGAATCACGCGGTCCACACCCTTCACCACATGATAGCCATGACGAAACGGGCCGCCGGAGTTCGCGCACGATCCCATGGAGACGGCCCACTTCGGATCCGGCATCTGGTCATAGATGCGCAACAGCATCGGCGCCATCTTGATGGTGACCGTGCCCGACACAATCATGAGGTCAGAGTGCCGAGGCGATGCCCACGGCACCATCCCCAAGCGCTCGACGTCGAAGCGCGACGCAAACGTGGCCATCATTTCAATGGCGCAACACGCCAGGCCAAAACTCACCGGCCACACCGAAGACTTGCGCGCCCAGTTAAGGAAGGCATCTGCCGGCGTCGTCACGACAAACCCGCCGGGAAAGCGATGAATCCCGTCCGTCAGCGACTCAAACAGGGACGAGTGCTTGTCGCCGGTTTCGGGCCGCGACTTGTGATGTTCCTGCCACTCCTGCAGGTCCTTGATGTCTTTCCAGACGGGCGCGGGCACCACTGGAACGGGGCGTTTCATTTCCACTCGAGAATCCCTTCCCGGTAGGCATAGACCCAGCCGAGTGTCAGGATCCCGAGAAACCCGCCCATGGCCCACAACGCGCCGACACCAAGCTCACGGAGCACCAGGGCAAACGGGAACAGGAACACCGCCAATGCATCAAACACGATGAACACGAGCGCCACCAGGTAGAACCCCACCGGGAACTGCACCCACGCGGTGCCGATCGGTTCGGCGCCGCACTCGTAGTTCTGTTCTTTGGAAAACGAGGAGTTGGGTCGAGACGGCCGTAGAAGCCAGGCCGTGACCAACGAGATCGCCGCGAACCCTACGATTAGCGCGAAATAGATAACGACGGGCAGGTAACCGGTCAACAGGGATTCGCGTCCTTCCCGAAAACGCCCGAAGTATAACACGCTACCTTGCGCTGCTTGCTCCACCTCCCGCGACGCCGCCGCCACCGATCGCGCCACCATGCGACCCAGCCGTGGTCGCGGCGAGAATCACAGTCAGGGCGGCCGCCGGATCCGACAGGCCTTCGAGCCACACAATCGGCGGCACGCCCGATGACTTCGCGGCTTTGAGCATGGCCG
>CAZAZR010000161.1:6088-8962 GCA_964489685.1 uncultured Solibacteraceae bacterium
ACCCGCGCTCGCGGGCAACCATCGGTCCAGGTCGTCGGCCGGCACGACGCCGCGCACCGCGTGCTTCAGGACTTGTCGGCGCGCGCGCCAGGCCGCGGCGGCAGCCACGCCCCCCACCGCCAGCACCGACATCGTCTGCCCGACGATGAGGAACAGGACGCCGGAAAGCAGGACGGCGCCTGGCACGAGCAGCGGCACATCTCCCAGGTGCCCAAACACCAGCGCAAAGATCACGAGCCCGATCACGCCAAGCAGCATCACCACCAGACCGGCAATCCGCAACCCTCGGCCGGCGGCCTGACGCTCGACGTCCAGGAAGCCCATCTCGCGCAACTCGCTGAACACACCGCGCCTATACGCGGGCACGGCCGCCACCAGGTGCTTCCACCCTTCCTTCAAGCCGATCTTTCCGTGTTTCAGGTGCGGCCACAACGCATCGGCCAGCGCCTGCTCGTGCGGCCGCAGGCCCTTGGACGGGGGCAGCACAATTTCATAGGTGCGTGTGGCCCCCTCGCCGCCGCCATCCTGGATCGTCAGGCGCTTTCGGCGCGCCAGGTCCAGCAGGGTTGCCTGTATCTGTGCGGGGCCGACCGACACCCACGGGGTGACCAGCGCCGTGCCAACGCCTGGGGGCAGCGAGTCAGCGGTTGCAGCCAACACCGTCGCCCCATCAATTTTCGGTCTGTGGTATCTGAACAAGGTCATGGCCACGACGCCCACGCCCATGACCAGCAGCGTCACTGCGCCAATAAAAAACGCCGGGCCCATCTGGTCGGCACGATCGGCATTCGTCTGCCACCTCGGCATCGCCACCGCGAGTGTCGCGAGATCAAACGCGTCGGTCATCGTGACGGTCTCGTTGACAGCGAGACCGGTCCGCGTGGCCGCCCATCCATCGGTCAGCGCGCTTGTGACCCAGCGCGGGTCATCCAACCGCGTCGGTTCCACCCTCTTCACCGACGCCGGCACGCGCCATTCCACGCGCGCGTCGTCTATCGGGTACCTGTGTCGTGACGGCAACACCATCCAGGCCAGCGTCGCGCGCCCTGGCCCGACGGCCAACGCCCCCATGGCCCGGTACTCCAAAGTAAAGGTCCGCGTCTGGTCCACGGTGTCGGGAAAGTGCCAGGTGACGCGCAGGCTTCGACGGCCGGCTCTGATCCGCACCTGGCCTTCGCCACGGCCTTCGGCCACCGGCGTGCCGTCCAGGGAGGCGCGCACATCAATGATGCCGTCCAGCCGGTGAAGCGGGATCTCGCGTTCGACCTCCGAGAACGTGCGTTCACGAAACTGGAACGCCACTGTTTCGCGGACGCCGATGGACCCATCGGGCAGCAGCGTCAGGCTGACATGGAACTGTTCCGCACGCAGGCCACGCGTGGCCGACTGCGCCGTGGCCGCGCGCGGCCAGAGCAACACGCCTGCCCAGACGGCGACGACAATCAGAAACCGTCGTGTTGTGCGCGCTCGTGTCACTACGTGGTCTCCCAACGGCGCGCCAGCCACCGCGACGTCGTCAGGAAGACGCCGGTCAGTCCGGCCAGCACCGCGACCTGCGGCCACAGTTCCCACAGCGGAACCTCACGCCAGAAGACCTTCAGATACCCGTCGAGCGCCCACGCATTGAACGTGATCAGCCCGAACTGTTGCATGGTGTCGCTCATCAGAAACCTGGGAAACATGCTGCCGCCGACGGCGGACATGGCCAGAATAACGATCGTGGACAACCCTGACAACTGCGCACGCGATCGGCTCACCGTGGCCAGCACCAGCCCGAAGCTGGCGGCTGCCGCGGCGGTGAAGAGCGTCACCACGACAAATCCTGGCAGGTGGCTGGTCAGCGGAAGGCCAAAGACCAGTTGGCCCCACGAGAACATGACGGTCAGTTGCGAGATCCCCATCAGCATCAGGAAGACCCACTTGCCGAAGAGCACACCTCCCATGCCCGCGCGAGATCCAATCAGGCGATCGAGCGTGCCTGACTCTTCTTCGTCAAGCAGCGTCCCACCTGCGCCCGAGCAGGAAAACAGCAGAAACATGACGCCGATGCCGGCTGCGTAGAACGAGACCATGGAGGTATCCCCCTGATCGGGCTGCATCACGTTGACGACCTCCACCGGCAGTCCGACCGCGCTCTCACTGGTCGAGCCTGAAGGAATCGTCGGTCCTTCCCCACGCTTCCACGCGTCGATCATCTGGCGTTGCGCTTCGGTCATCGGCCCGGTGTATTTCTCGAACATCGTCATGCCTTCGACGGCCATCGTCTGCGGCGCAGCGGTGAAAGCCACTTTCTGCAGCATCCCTGACACCACCTGCGGCGCAACCGGGTCTGACACATCGGCCAGGAGCAGCACCTTGGGCCGGACCTGGCTCGGGTCACTGGTCGGAAACATCCCCGCCGTTCCAATCCCTTTCGGGAGGACCACGGCCACAGGCACATCCCCGTCACGCACGAGCGCCTCAGCGGCCGCGCGATCCAGCATGGCGCCGTTGCCGCCTTCCTTCGCGGCGGTCACTCGCACATCGAGCGAGCCCTCGGCCATCAGCGCTTTCATGAGCTGCTGCGAATAGGCCGTCTGGTCTTCATCCACCACCGCCACGCGCACTTTTCTGGTCGGGTCGGCCTGGTTGCTGAAGACCGTGGCGAAGATTGAGAAGAACATGATCGGCAACAGGAATGTGAGCGCCTGCACGACCCGGTCGCGCTTCATGCCGATCCAATGGATGCGAAGAAAGGTGAGGAGAATCATTCGCGCAACTCCCGGCCCGTGAGGCCAATAAAGACATCCTGCAACGATGCGCCTGCCAGCGAGAGGTCCTGCACGCGGGCGCCAAGGCGGGTGACAGTATCGATGCGTGCCGCGACGTCGCGGC
>CAZAZR010000162.1:0-8865 GCA_964489685.1 uncultured Solibacteraceae bacterium
TTTCAACCGTGCTGGGCGAACGCGGGTCCACGGACACCGCGCGCGATGTCCGTGGGTTCGCGGTCAAGTTCTACACGCAGGAAGGAAACTGGGACCTGGTCGGCAACAATATCCCGGTCTTTTTCATCCAGGACGCAATGAAATTCCCGGATTTGGTGCACGCGGCCAAACCTGAGCCCCATCATGGGATGCCCCAGGCTGGAAGTGCCCACGACACGTTCTGGGACTTTGCCTCGCTGATGCCGGAGATCACGCACATGCTCATGTGGGCGATGTCCGACCGCGCCATCCCGCGCAGTTACCGAACCATGCAGGGCTTTGGTGTGCACACGTTCAGGCTGGTGAATGCCAAAGGCGAGTCGCATTTTGTGAAGTTTCACTGGACACCCGAAGCGGGCACCCATTCGCTCGTCTGGGATGAGGCGGTGAAAATTTCCGGGGCCGACTCCGACTTCCATCGCCGAGACCTTTGGGAGGCCATAGAGGCGGGCGCGTACCCGACCTACGAGTTGGGGCTGCAGGTATTTACGGAAGCTCAGGCGGAAGGCTTCTCGTTTGACGTTCTCGATGCGACGAAACTGATACCCGAGGAACTTGTCCCCATTCAGCCGGTGGGCCGGCTGGTCCTGAATCGGAACCCGGACAATTTTTTTGCGGAAACAGAACAAGTCGCGTTCTGCACCGCGCACGTCGTACCGGGGATTGATTTTACCAATGATCCCCTGCTGGCTGGTCGCATTCATTCCTACGTGGATACGCAGATCTCGCGGCTGGGCGGCGCGAATTTCCACGAGATTCCCATCAACGCCCCCGTGGCCCAGGTGCACAACAACCAGCGCGACGGGATGCATCGCCAGGCCATCAACCGAGGCCGGGTTGCGTACGAGCCGAATTCGCTCGGCGGCGGGTGTCCATTTCAAGTGGGGGCTGCCGGCGTCATGTCGTTTCCGGAGCCGATGCCGCCTGACACGCACAAGGTGCGCGGCAAGGCTGAACGGTTTGCCGAACACTACGCGCAGGCGCGGCTCTTCTGGAACAGCCAGACGAGTGTCGAGCAGACGCACATCATCAATGCGTTTCGTTTCGAACTGTCGAAGGTGATGACGCCCGCGGTTCGCGAGCGTATGGTGTCGGGCCTCATGAACGTCGATATGACCCTGGCCAAGGCGGTCGCCGATGGCCTGGGCATGCGCGCAATGCCGGCGGCCATGCCGAAGGCGCTCAAGCGCAATGTCACACCAGAGGTGACCGAATCGCCGGCCTTGTCGCTGACCGCGCGGCCCGGCGACGGAAGTATCCGCACGCGCCGCGTGGCTCTGCTGGTGGCTGAGGGCGTGAACGGTGCCGCGTTGCAGACCTTGCGAGCGAAGTTGGTCGCGGCCGGCGCGGTTCCGAAGTACGTCGGTCCCAGGCTCGGGGCCATCCAGACAGCCTCCGGTGTCCTCGAAATGGACACGACGGTCGAAGCGACCCCGTCCGTGTTGTTTGACGCCGTGGTGATCCCGGACGGGGAGGACGGCGTCAGGCGGCTTGCCGCTGATGGTCGTATGGTCGACTTTCTGAAGGATCAGTACCGCCACTGCAAACCCATGCTCGTCGTTGGTTCTGGAGGGCAGCTCCTTCAGAACGCCGGGGTGCCCGACGCGTTGCCCACGGGCGAGGTCGATCCAGGCATCGTGCGCGCCGGACAGCGCAGTCTGTCCTCCGCGTTCGATGCGTTTGTCAAGGCCGTGGCGGCCCATCGCCACTTCGAGCGCGAGACCCACCCGCCGGCCGTCTAGCGTTCAGTAGCCCGGCGCCAGGTTGAAGACGAAGCGCCATCCGCGGCCCTGCCGGTTCAAGGCACGGGCGCCGGCCAGTTCCAGTACCGCATAGCCCAGCACGTTGACGCGCACGCCGGCACCCACGGCGCTGACGAACGACCGGTCGCCGTTCGCAAATCGCGGGCGGCTCTCGGCGGTCCACGCCACGCCACTGTCGGCAAAGAGAAATCCCTCGAGCGGGACCGGACCGTAGCGGTACTGGCGGCTGAGCAGGCCGACGACCGGGAATCTGAGTTCAATGTTGCCCACAAGCAATCGAGTGCCCAGCAGCCTGTCGAAGGCAGGGCAGGTTCCCTGCAGATCCGAGCCACAGTCTTGGGCGTCAAACGACTGCACGTCGTATCCCCGCACGAGCGACGGGTACCCCAGAAACAGCGGCGAGAGGCGGGTGTCGGCGGCATCTGCGCCATACCGCGCCAGGTGCAGGCCGCGGACAGCGACAGTGAACGGCCGCACGGGCTGGAGGTATCGACGGTAGTCGAGCATCACGCTGGTGAACTGCAGCGACCCGAGGGTCGGCGTCACCTCGAACCGATAGCGCTGCCCGGCGATGGGCCCCGTCGGTCCAAATGCCGTCTGGTCGTACACCAGAGCGGCCGCCGCTTCACCAAGCGTCACCGCAGACGGCGTGTCCAACGCCTGCACGTCTTCACTCAGCTGGTCTCCGGTGTTGGCGGCGAAGACTCGCGTGGTGAGTTGCCGATCAAATCCAATGCGGCGCCCGCCGCCCTGTATTTCGAAGCGCATCGCGCGACTGAAGGGGTACATCGCCAGCGCACGTGCCTGGATGTCGGTCTGCCTGAAGATGACTTCCTCGTCCACGATCACGGATTGTCCGTTGAGTATGTCGAGCCGTTGGCCGAAGCCGCCCGTGACGTACGGATTCACGCCGAACACGCCGCCCCAGTTCCAGCGTGACTGGCGATTCACGTACAGCACCTGACCGCCGAGGTCGCGTAGTCCGCCGTTGACTTCCAGTTGCGCGCCGATCGTGTGTTCGCCCAGCACATCACTGAAGTTGAGGCCGACGCCACCGCTGGCAAATCCGCCGGTGCTTCCGAACCCCCCGACACCTCCGGAGGCACCCGCAAAATCCAGAGCCAACTTCGAGCGGTACGGTTCCACCGGGAATCCCGCCTGGACCGCTGGCGGGACACGCGTGGCGCCCCTCTCGAGGGGCGAAGGCTGGTTCGCCTGCGCCAACGGGTTTGGGCTGCTGTGGTCTGCAGCCGTGAGGGTGGCGAGCCTGATGTCATACCCACCATGGTCAAACACGCTATAGGCGAGCTCATTCGTCTCCGGCGCGTAGGAAATGGCCGGACTCATTTCGGTGATACCCGCCACGCCGGTAACCACCTGCGTCACTTGTAAAAACTGCGTCGTACTCAGATCCAGCCGATACACGTTCGAAACGCCGCTCGAATCCGAGACGAGGAAGATGGCGTCCCCGCCGGCATTCCACTGGGGATTGATGTGTTTGCCCCGTTCGAAACTGGGCAAGGCCTCGATGGCACCAGTGGCCACCGTCAACAGGCCCAGCCTCGGTGATCCGAACACCAGGGTCTCAAGATTGGAAGTGAAGCGGTCGGTCACAAACGCAATCTGAGTACCCGACGGTGACCAGGCAGGCTGAAGGTCCGAGAAGCCGTCCTGTGTGAGGCGACGGACCGCGCCGCTTTCGACCTCGAACGTAAAGAGGTCGGACAGGCCACCGGTCATGCCCGCAAACGCGATGGTCTTTCCGTCTGGTGACCACGCCGGTTGCCACGCTTCGTCCACCGTGTCGATCGCCCGTTCACGGCTGTTGTTCCCTGCCACATCGACGATCGTCAGCGTGGGTGTGCCGCGGTTGACGGTGATGAACGCGAATCGCCGGCTCTGGGCGTCCCAGGCGCCGGCCGACGCGACGAACTGCAGACTCTCGAGATGCGGGTCAGTGGCGGTGGTGGTCAACCGTCTGACCACCCGGCCGGTGGCGGCTTCGGTCAAATAGATGTCGAGCGAATACTGGCTGCGCTCGGACAGGTACACGAGCCACTTGCCATCTGGGCTCAGTGCGGGCGACACGTTGAGCGTCGGGCCCCGCGATGACTCTCCAGAGACCGCGTCCCGGCCGAGAGGCTCTGGGGCGGCACCGCTTCGTGCGTACCGCGTACGGAGGGACGCGTGCCACGCGGCAGACAACGCATCGATGTCGGCACCGGTCGCCGCCTCAATGCCGCGGATGGCACTGTTGGATTCCACCGCCGCAAGGAAGGCCGCGCCGACAACACGTTCGCCGAAGCGCTCAGCGAGAAAGGCCCACGCCGCATGGCCAAACCGATAGGGGAAGTAGCGGGGGTTATCGAGCTCCGTGAACGCGGGGAGGTCGTCCAGTTCGGATCTCATCCACATCGCGGTGGCCACGTGACTGGACCCGAGCGAGAGATATTCCGCCATGCCCTCGACAAACCACAGCGGCAGCGCGAGCGCGCCTTCGCCACCCAGGTCAAACTGGAACGCGTGGACCATTTCGTGGCCGAGCACGTGGCTGGTTTCTCCAAGCGAGCTGGCAAAGGGCAACACCATCCGGCGGCGCAGGAAATCCGTCACGCCGCCAGTGCCTTCGCCGATCAGGCCATCCACCACCTGCGTCTGGCTGAAGTGAGGCTGGCTCGCATAGAGCACCAGCGGCTGGCGACCGCTCAAAGGGAGCCCCAGCACCGCGGTCAGGCGGGTTCGCCAATATTCCGCCAGGCGGGCCGCATGTTCGACGGCCGCGCGCTCCTCGGGGTAGTGATAGATGTCGAAATTCGGCGTGCGCATGATCTGGAAGTCGAACCGCTCGTACTGCACCTTGTTCTGGCCGAAGTACTGCGCCCGGGCCGGGTCCGGCGCCAGCACGCCCAAGGCACTCACGAGGGCGGCACAGGCAGGCAGAAAGCGGGGGCAACTGCGCACAACAGCACGGTATGGCCACAGCGCTTGACCTGTCTGTGCATTGCGACACAGGCGGTCTTCGCGGGGGCTGGCACGATAGCTGGTGTGGATCCTGTCCTGACTTCGCCTGACGCCGGTCAGCTGTGGCTGCAGCTCATCTGGTTGTTCGTGCTCGCCCTACCTGTGGCAGCGGTGGCCTGGACGGTCACCCACGAGGAAATTCTCCGCGAGTGGCGTGAGTACTGGGTGGCTCAGAGCAAGGGGCGCCGGGGCCTGTTGCGCCGCAAGTTCTTCTATGTGTTCACGTGTGAGTACTGCTTCAGCCACTATGTGACCGCTGCGTTTATTGTGCTCACGCAGTACCGGCTGCTCCTCGATGACTGGCGAGGGTATCTCATCGCGTTTTTCTCGGTGACGGCGATCGCCAACCTGTACCTGGGCCTCTTCGGGCGGCTACGCGTCGAAATCAAGGCTGAGCGCATGGACATTGCGGTGAAGGCACGCGAGGTTGGCGACCCCGGTGCCTGAGGCCGCCGCCCTTCGGCGCGGCCGGCCGATACTCAGGCGCGGCGTCCGGCCATGGCCCGATAAATGGCGAGGAGCAGGACCGCTCCGATGAGCGACATGAAGAACCCGGCCGGATCCTCAGGACGATAGAAGTTCAGCAACTGACCGACCCACCGACCGAACACGGACCCTGCGATACCCAGGAGGATGGTGATGATGATGCCGCCCGGATCCTTGCCCGGCATCAACAGCTTGGCGAAGACGCCAACGATCAGGCCAAAGATGATCGTGCCGAGAATTCCAAACATGGTCGCCCACCCGTTTCTGGACCAGCACGGTATGTGCCGATGCCCTGTTGCGACACCTTATCGCAGGGCATGTGTCGGAACTGTCCTTTCTGGTACACCACGGCCGTGTTCGCGTTGACTCGACTCAAACTTTCAGGCCGATACAGGCGTCATAGGCACGCATGGGACCGACTGAGCGCGATAGCCCTCCTGCTGCTCGTCCTCCCGGGTTCAGCCACAGCGACGGCCCAGCAGTGGCCCTCGTTTTGCGGGCCATCGGCGTCTGGCGTGCTCGATGACGCCGCCGTGCCGACCGTCTGGGATGTCGAAAAGTCCGTGGGCGTCGGCTGGAGGACGACCATCCCGGGTTTGTCGCACGCAAGTCCTGTCATCTGGAACGATCGCGTCTGCGTCGTCAGCGCCGTGAGGCTTGAAGGGACCAGCGCGATCGCCCGAAAGGCGCAGAGCGTGATGTTTGCGGCTGACACGGTGCGCCACGCGTGGCGCCTCTATGCGCTTGACCGGGCCAGCGGCCGGATCATCTGGGAGCGCACCGCCGTGCGCCGAGCTGTTGTATCCTAACCTGCGGCCATGGCCACCTATGACGTGACGCGCTTCCGCGCTTCGCACAACAGCTATTCGGGGCACGAGCGTGGGTCGCTCGAAGGGCAACTGGACGCTGGGGTCCGATGTGTGGAGCTCGATTTCCACGATAACGGCTTCAAAGAGCTGAACGACTACCGCGTCGGGCACCTCAAGGGAGGCGCCGAGGTCGATCACATTGCGCCCAATCCGCCGGATTCGCTCCTCACATCGTGGCTTCGTGTCGTGGTCTCCTGGTCGGCCGCGCATCCGGGACACGCACCGCTGACGATCATCCTTGATTCGAAGGATGACCTGACCGAGAACACCAACGGCGACCTCGCGGATTTCAACAGCCGCCTCGAGGAGGTGTTCGGCGCGTGTGTGTTCACGCGCGAGGAATTTGATGGGTGTGGCGCGTGGCCGGACGTCGATGACATGCGGGGCCGGGTCGTGGGCGTCTTGTCCGGGAATGGGGCGACGCGCATGGCGTACCGATGGGCCTTCGGCACGACGCCAGCGGTGGGTGGCAACTCGGCCGGATCTGTCGTCCTGGCGTATCGATCGCCGTCGGGGGAACTCAACTGCTGGACCGGCACGGTAGATGGCGCCGTCGGTGGCGTCGTCTGGCGCCGCAAGGGCACCCTGGCGGTCAGCGATATCGATCTGGCCGAGCCGGCGATAGGGATCAACGACGACGGGTGGGTGGTTGCGGTCTATCGCTTCGGCCCTCGGGTCGGTCAGCAGGCCCATGGCCTGAGGCTGGGCTGCAAGGTCGGCACGTTGCAGGCTGACGGCCGGATCGCGTGGTCGAAGATGCGTGTCGTTGAAGCCGTGTTCGAGGGCACACGGCCAAGCCTGAAAATGAACGGCGATGATATCGAGCTTATCTATGTGGCCACCGACGGTACCGGCCGGCAGATCCTGGCCGGCACGATCGATCGGACGAAGCGACGGGTGGCGTGGAAACACCACGCGACAAAGACCGTGCGGCCGTTGTGTTCGACCGACGAGGCGGACAGCGCCGCGCGCCGGGTGGGCGCCTCGAGTGATCCGTTGGGATCAATCGGCTGCGTCGTCGATGACGGACCGTGGGAACCGGTGCGGTTCCAGCAGGTGCTGTTCGTCGAACGCCAGAAGGGCGAGGATCCAAAGGCGTTTCGCGACGCGCTGTTCTTTGCCGCCGGAGCGTCGAATGGCGCCGACATCGCGCACGCGAAGAGTGAGAGCCTGGTGACGCGTGCGTGGGGGTTCGCGGAAAACGACAGGACAGACGGGCAAGGCTCGCAGGAGAACTTCCCGGCGACCGACACGCCGCACGAGGAGTGGTACCAGGACTATCTCGACTAATCGGCGAATCTTCGCCCAGCACCCATAGCTATGTGCCGGGCCGAAGCCGTTTCACCAGCGCCCGCATGAGGCGCTGCGTCAGTGGGCCGAACGGTTCGTCGGTGGTCAGATAGGTCCAGGTCGCGCCCCGCTGCCGCGGCTTCCCATTGTCTTCTCCGGCGGCTGAGGCGAGGCGCGCCTCAACTTCGTCCTCAATGGACGCGATCATCTGACCGAACATCTCGTGAATGCTCTTGATGTACCGGGCATGCGGGTTGTTGCCGACAAACGACTGCCACATCGTGCCGGATCGAAGCTCGGCCGCTGCGGCGAGGTAATCGGACCAGAGTTCGTCGATGGTCTCCAGCCTGATCTGGCGCGCGTGCGCGGACTCGTCCCGGGGGCCGTCCAACAGGACTCGTTCGCGGCGACCGCGCATGTCCAGTCGCTGGGCCTCGATCAGCCGCTCGTACTTCTGCAGGAACAGGCGAGCGTCGAGGGTGCGGCCCTCGGCCATGCGCTGCAACTGATCGACGCCCACGGTCGGGTCGCCGTCGGCATGGTTGACGAACAGCGCGTCCTCGCGCGACACGAAGAACTGTGAGCTGCCTGGGTCTCCCTGACGGCCAGCTCGGCCCCGTAGCTGGTGGTCAATGCGTCGGCTATGGTGTCGGCTCGTGCCAATCACATGCAGGCCGCCGAGTGCCGCCACGCCTTCGCCCAGAACGATGTCCACCCCTCGACCCGCCATGTTCGTGGAAATGGTCACAGTGCCGCGTTCACCGGCGCGGGCAATGATGGCGGCTTCCTGCGGCTCGTGGCGGGCGTTCAGCACGACATGGGGCACGTCTCCGAGCTGCCGGCTCAGGTGCTCCGATTCCTCGACGCTGCCAGTGCCCACCAGCACGGGGCGTCCGGCGGCATACAGCCGGCGAATCTCGGCCCTGATGGCCGCGTCCTTTTCGGCTCGGGTCGCAAAGACCAGGTCGGAATGGTCGATCCGAATCAACGGTCGATGGGGCGGAATGCCGACCACATTCAGCCCATACACGTCGCGCAGTTCCTGCGCTTGCGTGACCGCCGTGCCCGTCATGCCACACGCGCGCCCGTAGTGGGCGACGAGGTTCTCGACCGTGATCGAGCCGAGCACACGCCCCTGCGTGCGCAGGCCTGCGCTTTCCTTGCACTCAAGGGCCGTCTGCAGGCCTGCGGGCCAGCGCCGCTCAGAGACGATGCGGCCCTTGAGTGCGTCTACGGACAGGACGGCGCCATCCTTCACGACGTAGTCCACGTCCCGTCGCAGCAGGACGTGCGCGTGCAGAGCATCCTGCACCGCGGTGTGGGCCGCGAGATGGGCTGAGTCGAACAGGTTGGCCATGCCCAGGGTGTGTTCGATTCGCTCGACGCCGGCCGGCGTC
>CAZAZR010000163.1:0-8798 GCA_964489685.1 uncultured Solibacteraceae bacterium
CGCCGGCGGCCTGGGCACTCTTCGCGAAACCCATGGTTACGCCGTTGGGATCGGCGATGCCATCGCGTTGGCAGAATGTGGCGCCAATCACGTCCACTGTCACAAGCCCGGGAGCCAATCGTGCTGCCGCATCTGCGTCAAGCCAGTCCACCTCGATGCCGAGCCGCCGCTGCCGTTCGACATTTGCAGTGAAGACCTCGACGCTCGCGGGTGTCGACAGCAGAAACAGATAACCGTCCTGGTGGAAGTCGATGTGCGCGCCGACCTCCTCCTGGAAGCGTTCGAGGACGCCGATCGATTCCATCGACAGGCGGATGTTGGCCTCATTCGAAAATTGGTGCCTGACACCGCCCGCGTTCCGACCCGTCGAGCCGGTCCCCAGTAGTGGCTCGCGCTCGACGAGCACGACATCCGTGACGCCGCGCCGCGCCAGATGGAACGCCACACTGGCGCCCATGCACCCACCGCCCACAATCACCACATCAGCCGTGCGCGTCATTGTCCACCCGTGATCAGTACGCCAGGACCCGCAGCCCAGGCACACGGGAGAAGTCTTTGACGTTCCGCGTGACGAGCGGGGCGTCATCGAGCGTGGCGGCTGTGGCGATGAGCAGATCCATTGTTGCGACCGGTCGGCCGGTGCGTGTTGTGGCCGCCAGGAGCCGGGCATAAATGGGTGCGAAGCGGTCGTCCGGATACGCCACCAGCAGACTCGAGAACAGGCGGTCCAACGCCTCGTGTCCCTCCAGTGGACGGCGCGACAGTTCCGCGCCGGCACGCAACTCGCACAGCACATGCACCGAGACGCCGAGCACTTCGTCTGGATCCAGGGCCTCGACGAAGTCGAAGGCGGGGCCCGGTTGATCCCGGCTGGTTTCGCGCTGCAGATCGATCAGGAACGAGCTGTCGAGATGAATCATCGAGCGCCCCGACGAGTCGGTTCCAGCCTGACCGCTCGGGCTGGGTGCTCCTGCCGCGACCGGACCTGACGCTCCATCGATGCGAGGGTGTCAGAACTCACCCGAATCCCGCGCAGGTGCTCCAGCAGGCGGCCAGCAGTGGGTTGCGGACCGAAGTGCGACTTGATGACCTGTGAGAACGACTGGCCTTCGCGTTTGTGTCGCGAGAGCAGACCGTAGGCTTCCATGTCGATTGTGATGGTTTTGACAGCCATGCACTTATCATGCACTGACTAGGAACCATCGTCAACGCGCCGCCTGAACGGCCAGATGAGGTGCCTCCAGTAGCCCTCTGGAATTCTCGCGTGACCCAGCCCATAACGCTCAGGCCAGCGGTCGCCTGGGCAGTAGTAGGTGCCGAATAGCCGATCGATCCACGGCAGGTGCACCGCGAAGTTCTTATCGAGTGCTTCAGTTTCTGAGCTGTGGTGCCAATGGTGAAACCGCGGCGTGACGATCCAGCCTTCAGCCCGTCCAAAGCCGAACCGCACGTTGGCGTGAATGAAGACAGCGTGGAACGACACAAACACGAGATAGGCGTAGACGGGCGCGTCAGAAAATCCCAGCAGCGCGATCGGCACGAATGTGAAGCCGCGTGTGATCACCACATCCACCAGATGCAGTCGCGACCCGGCGAGCCAGTCGATCGCTTCACTGGAATGGTGAATGGCGTGAAAGCGCCACAACCAGGGCACACGATGGAACAGCCGGTGCATCGTGTATTCCCCCAGATCCGCGAACAGCACGATCAGCAGGAACTGCACGATCCACGGCAGTGCCGAGACGGTGTCCTGCAGTGGTGGGGCCACCAACAGGCGTGTCGCCACCGCGGCCGGGGCGAGCGTCAGCCACGCGGAGACCTGCACCAGAAGATGACTCGCGAAAAAATGGGCCACGTCGGTGGTCCAGCCAGATCTGAAGGTCGATTGCAAGGGTCGCTGGGCGAATACCCGTTCAAGCGGCACGAAGACGAGCGCGAGCAGGAACAGATTGAGCAGAAACCAGTCGAGTCCCAGGCCGACACCGCCGGCCGCCACGTCTGCCACCGGCACCGATGCGCCACCGAGCAGGGATGCAAGCAGCGCCAGGCCCATGCCGGTGAAGCCGAGCACCTCGCGTCGCCTGAGGAGCGCGCTCAACAGCCCGAAGAAAAACGCGCCGCCGATGACGGTCGCCACCAGTGGCCGAATCCAACTCAGCGCGTACACCGCGCGGACGCCCGGGAACGTCAGGGTCTCCGGCAGATGGAAGCACACGACTCCGCCGACGGCCAGGATCCCGAGAAATACGGCGATGGTGCCGCTCGCCCACCCGCTCCCGAATCCCGTCTGCTCATCATCGTCGAACACGCGGGCCAGCCAGCGGTCGAGCGCGGGGCGGCTGTGGGGGGTGGTGGACATGACCGAAGCGCATCATACGGCCAGTTGCGCGTACGGCATCAAATGGGGTCATAATCCGGCGCCCATTCAGGGCAACGCGAGGAGACACTTGATGCAGCCTCAACGGTTTGTCGTGACGGCCGTGCTGGCCGCGGTCCTGTTGTTTGCCCTTGGCGGCACTGTGTACGGATGGGCGCTGGCTGACTTTTTCGCAGCGAACATGGGTTCGGCCATCGGCATCACGAAAGAGCCCGGCGCCTTCTGGGCCATCGGCGTCGGTGAACTGGCTGGCGGCACGTTGCTGACGTTGGTCATTGCCGGTTGGGCCAGGGCTGGCAGCGTGGCCGAAGGCGCGAAGGTTGGCGCCGTCATGGCGTTGCTGATGACCATCAGCTTCGACTTCGTGCTGTTTGGCACAACGAACGTCGCCAATCTCACCGCGGTCTGCGCCGACGTGGTGGTCAATACGGTTCGATATGCGATTGTCGGCGGCTTCGTGGGTTGGATGACGGGTCGCGAGAGGTGAGTACACTGGTCGGGTGCAGGCGCGTTTCGACTTTTGCCCGGCCAGTCGCTCTCCGCTGTTGTTTCGGTCGCCCGACCGCGTCGTCGTCGCGCGGACGATTGCCGAAGTGCCCTCGGCCATGGCCGCCGTTGACCAGGGCTTGCGCGATGGTCTGTACGCCGCCGGGTACGTGGCGTATGAGGCCGCTCCGGCGTTTGACCGAGCACTGACGACGCACGCCCCGTCGGCGGTGCCGTTGGTGTACTTCGGGTTGTTCCGTTCGGTAGAAACCGCGGCGTCGTTGGCCGATGCAACACTGCCGACGCCACTCGAGTGGACGCCCGAGTTGTCGGCGGCCGACCACGCGCGGGGCGTGGCCGCGATTCGCGAGGCCATCGCCGAGGGCGAGACGTACCAGATCAACTACACATTCCGTCTCCGGGCCGCCCTGGACCCGGCGGGCCTCGAATCGCTTTATCTCCACCTGGCCGGTGTCGAGCGCGTTCCCTATGCGGCGTTTCTCGACTTCGGCGACTGGCAGGTGCTCTCCCTATCGCCGGAGTTGTTCTTTCAGCTCGACAACGGCCGAATCGTCACTCGTCCGATCAAGGGAACGGCGCCGCGGGGACGTTGGGCCGAAGAAGACGCAGCCTTGGGTGATGGCTTGCGCGCGTCGGCGAAGAATCGGGCGGAGAACGTCATGATTGTGGACCTCTGCCGCAACGACCTGAGTCGTGTGAGCCAGGTTGGCTCTGTGCGGGCGTCCGCGTTGTGCGAGGTTGAACCGTACCAGACCGTGTGGCAAATGGTGTCCACCGTGGAAGGTGACGCGCGTCCAGGCGTTGGCCTCCGTGAGGTCTTCGGTGCGTTGTTTCCCGCCGGCTCGATCACCGGCGCGCCCAAGTCGAGCAGCATGCGGCTGATCGCCTCGCTCGAACACAGTCCCCGCAGTGTCTACTGCGGCGCCATCGGGTTTGCCTCGCCTGACGGGCGCGCCGAGTTTAACGTCGCGATTCGGACGATGACCGTGAACCGCGTGAGCGGCGCGGCCGAATATGGCGTGGGAGGCGGCATCACCTGGGATTCAACCCCGGCCGACGAACATGCCGAGGCGCTGAGCAAGGCCGCGTGCCTTGAGGTCCGGCCGCCGTTCGGGCTGATCGAGACCATGCGCCTCGAACACGGGGCGCTGGTGCGAGTCGATCGACACCTGGCGCGACTGTCGGAATCGGCCGCCTACTTCGGCTTCACATGCGACCCGGGTCATGTACGGGCCGCCCTCGATGCGCACATCGCAGCCGGTGGCCCCGACCCGGCGCGCGTGCGGTTGGTCCTGAACTCCGACGGCCAGATGCACGTGGAGAGCCAGCCGCTCGATCGTCAGGCGCCAGGCGCATTGCCTTTTGCCGTCGCCTCGGCCGCTATCGACAGTCGTGACCGATTCGTGTGCCACAAGACGACGAGGCGGCACGTGTACGACCACCACAAGGCCATGCACCCCGACGCCTTCGATGTGTTGTTGTGGAACGAGACGGGGGAGTTGACCGAGTTCACACGCGGCAACCTGGTGGTTGAACTGGACGGCGCGCTCTGGACGCCGCCGCGGTCGAGTGGCCTCCTGGCGGGTGTCTTGCGTGGCGCCCTGCTCGCCGCCGGCACCATCCACGAACGGCGGCTGACGCGGGATGACCTCCCGAGGTGCACCCGGGTCTGGTTCATCAACAGCCTGCGTGAATGGGTTACTCTGCACCCATGACACGCGTGCGCTGGGTGTGGCTGGTTCTGTTCGCGGTGGTGCTCCTTCGGACGGCTTGGCTGGGCGACGATGCGTTGATTACGCTGCGGACCGTGCTGAATGCGACCCACGGCTATGGACTGACCTACAACCTGCACGAACGAGTGCAGACGTTCACGCATCCCTTGTGGCTCGGGCTGATCACGGCTGCCTACTGGGTGCTTGGCAATATCTTCCACGCGGCGTTTGCGGTGTCGATCGTGACCTCACTGGTGGTGTTCGGCCTCGTGCTGCGCGCGGCCCGAAGTGCCACGCAGTTGTGGCTTGTCGGCGGTGTGCTGCTGGCCTCTCGCGCGTTCGTCGACTACTCGACATCCGGACTGGAGAATCCGCTGACGGCGCTGGTCGCCATCACCACGCTCGCATGGGCGTCGCGTGACTCTCGTGGGGGACGGTGGCTCACCGGGATGTGGATTGGCGTCAGCGCGGCATATCTGACGCGTCCCGACGCCGTGCTCCTGGTGCTGCCCGCCGCGCTGTGGGCCCTCTTGCACGTCCGGCCGCGAAAGACGGCGGCACTCGCCGTGGCGTTGGGGCTGCTGCCGGCCGCGCTCTGGACCTTGTTCTCGCTGGTGTATTACGGGTTCGCGTTTCCGAATACCGCATACGCGAAACTGGCGGCGGACATTCACGTCTACGAGCGGATCTGGCAGGGGTTGATTTATCTGCTCGATTCCATCAATCGCGATCCCGTGACGGTGACTGCCATCGGTGTCGCGCTCATCGTCGTCACGATTGAGCGATCGAGAGAAGCATGGCTGGCCGCGGCCGGCATCGTGGCCACGCTGGTCTACGTCGTGTGGATTGGCGGCGACTTCATGAGTGGTCGCTTTCTGGCCGCGCCCGTGCTGGTGGCGGTGTGGGTGATGGTACGGGCGCGGCGTCTGCCGCAAGCCGAATGGTGGCCGGTGCTTGCCGTGCTTGCAGTGGCCGCCATCGCTTCGCCGCAGTTGCCGTTTCGAAGCGACAGGACGTTCGACGTCTCTGGAACACATAGTGGAATCGTGGATGAGCGGGGCGTCTATTTCCAGACGTGGAGTCTGCTGAAAGCCGACCGATTGGCATTCGCCGATCCCGAGTGGCCGCGATGGGATGGGCACACGAAGCCGGAATACGTGCTGAACACCTGCGGCCTGATGGGGGCTGACGGGCTGTCGTGGGGGCCGCGCACCTACATGCTTGACGAATGCGCGCTGGCCGACCCACTGCTGGCGCGCTTGCCGGCAGTGTGGAAGGAGGAGTGGCGGCCTGGTCACTACCGCCGCATGGTGCCCGATGGCTACCGCGAGAGCGTGCAGCAGGATGGCAACCTGATTCGTGATCCGAAATTGGCGGAGTACTACACCGCGCTCCGTACCATTGTTCGCGGTCAGTCGCTGTGGTCAGGCGACCGACTGCGCACAATCTGGCGGATGAACCTGGGCCAGTTGGACTCGCGAATCGATCGTCAGTTCTACAAATTTGACGGGGCAGTCACGACGCTCGAGAGCATGGCGCAGGTGCAGCCCGACGGCACACCGTGGGACGCGCCTGGGTCGCGCACGTTCCAGACGGAACTGGCCGTGATTGTCCCCGACCAGTTGAAGCGGCGAGTCCTGGATATCTCGCTCGATTCAGACGACCGGTATCGTCTGACGTTCCTCAAGAAAAATCGCATCGTTTCGGCCGTCGTGGTGGATGTGGTGCCCAGGGACCGGCGCGTGCCGGGGCTCGCGAGTCATCTCGTGACCATTCCGGAGCGCGCGCGCAAGCAGGGGTTCGACACCCTCGTGGTGGTCAGCATTGCCGGCGATGCGCGAAAGGCCGTGGGGCATCTGTTGCTCGACGGAGACCCCGCCACGGCCATCGAACTCGGCCGTCGCTTTGGCGCATCGGGACGGTAACTGCAGGTTCCCCTCCGTACGTAGCGCGGCCTGGGTCTCAAGGCCGCGGAACGCTACTGCTGCGCTGCGATGAACACCAGCAGGACCACCAGCGCGGCCAGCACGACCAGCGCGATCTTCCAGACGCTCTTCGGATACTGGCCCGCAATCTCGCCGGTGTAGCCGTTCGCCACCACTTGAAACGTCCTGGCGCCGTAGGTGTAGCTGAGGAGCCAGATGGGCAGCAGCGTGTGTTTGAACGTCTGCTTGGCGTACGTCGGCTGGATCACCAGGTTCCGGTATGTATCGCCGGGCACCTGCTGGCCGCAGAGGGTGTGGAGCGTGCCGTGCATCTGATTGACGGACGCGGTGGCGGCGGCTTCGAGGTTGATCTGGTAGCGCTCCACCACAAAGCCTGAGAGGAACGCGGTGTCATACGGCACGACCTCGGCTGTCGGAAACGGTTCCACCTGGCGCAGCAGCGTCGGGTCGACGCCCTTGGTGGCGGGCACGGGCTCGTCATCGAAGAAGTGATCGAGCGCTCCTGCGGCCGGGGTCCAGCGCACGTGTCGCACCTGCCGGGTTCGCGTGTGGCCCTTGTTGTCGCGATAGGTCTCGGTCGTGTAGTAGTAGGTGCCCGAGTCGGCCTGCCACTCACAATGCGCCTGCGCGTCGAAGGTCCAGTACGGCACGTAAAGGCCGTGCAGCTGATCGATCAACGACTTGTGCTTGAACGCGTTGGGAGCAAACCATCGGCCTGCGTACCAGCGCTTCATCCGGTCGCGGACGTCGCTCTGTGAGATCTTGAATGGCAGCAGGCTCTGCGGCCGGATCGGCGACTGCAGTTCCTCGTAATCCACCAGAGCGGGCGAGCCGCAGAAGTCGCAGTTCTTGCCGACCTTCGCCGGGTCGAACACCATGACGGCCTTGCAGCTCTGGCACTGCACGCTGCGGCGCGCCGTATCCCACCCACGCTGCTCCGCCGGCAAGTCGCGAAGCATCGTGATGAGGTCGAGTTCGGCGACGGCGCCGACGGCCTTGTGTCCGGCATACGGCGACTCCTCGCCGCAGAACGGACACACCAGCAGCTGCTTGCCGGGATTCCATTCGGCCTGGGCGCCGCACGCCGGACAGGCGTGTTTCTCACGCGCCTCGACTTGCGGCCCCTCCGGATCGGGCACAGCAGTCACTGCGCCAGGTAGGCGTCGAGCGCTGCGCGCGTGATCCGGTAGCTCGTGCCGATCTTCTTGGCCTTGAGTTCGCCCGCCTCGATCACCGCCATCACATCGGCTTCTGACACGCCGATCGCCTTCGCGACGTCAGCCGGCGCCAGCAGATCGAATGTCGGTGCGGAGGCTGCGGCCGGAGCCGTCCCACCCGTCACCGGCGTCGTCGCCGGGGCGTTCGGGTTCATGAGGCCTTGCTGCATCATCTGCTGCGCAATGCCGAAGCCGACGGCGAGTTCCGCCGCCGTGCTGCCGGCGCCTCCACCACCAGTCGCCATGCCCTGGCCCATCTGGTACTTCACGTAGTCGTTGAGATTGCCGATCGCCGCCATGCTCGACCGCTTGTCGATGGCCGTCTCCACCTCCGGCGGCACCGAGACGTTTTCAATAATGAAGCTGGCGATCTCCAGGCCGTACTTGGCGCCCACCGCGGGGTTGATCACCGGCAGCAGGGCATCACCGAGCTCCGAATACCGCGTGGCCACGTCCAGGACCGGGACCTTCGACGACGCGAGGGCCTCGCTGAAGACACTGACCATGCGGGAACGCATGGTGTCGGCGAATTCGTCAAGGCGGAAGTGGTGATCCGAGCCCGCCACTTCTTTGATGAACAGTGACGGATTCACGACCTTGAAGTCGAACGTGCCGAATGCTCTCAGGCGCACGATGCCGAAGTCGTCGTCGCGCACCATCACCGGGTTGGCCGTGCCCCATTTGTTCCCGGTGAAGAGGCGCGTGGTGACGTAAAAGACATCCGCCTTGAACGGTGAATTAAACAGGTACTTCCACGACTTGAGTTTCGTGAGCACCGGAATATTGTCGGTGGTCAGCGTATGTTTGCCCGGCGCGAACGTGTCGCCGAACTGGCCCAGGTACATGAACTGCACCGCCTGGGATTCACGAACGATGAGCTGGGCGCCATTCTTGATGGCCTTGTCTTCGTCGGGAAAGCGGTAGGAAAGCGTGTCGCGCGAGTCGTCGGTCCATTCGATGACGTCAATAAACTCGCCCTTGATGTAGTCCATCAATCCCATTGGTGCTCCTCTAAAGGGGACGGGTGTCGACACCCGTC
>CAZAZR010000164.1:0-8610 GCA_964489685.1 uncultured Solibacteraceae bacterium
GCCTGACACCAGAAAAGCTGACGCCAGGCAACGCATTATCCGTCACCTGTGTCAGGCGACCGGACGCAATCGCATACCCGTAGACATTATGCACGCCGCCCTCGGTGCGCGTGAGGTAGAGCGTGCCATTCGCCGGGTCGAGCCGTGCGGTACTCAGGAATGCGTTTGAGAGGGTGCCGGCGGTTGTCGTGGCTCTGTCTGGTCCTGCCAGGAGCACTTCCACGGTCGAGGTGGAATCCTGGTTGACCTCGACTGATCGCACGATGACGACCCGGCCATCGGGCAGCCATCCACGGCCGTACGCGCCAGTGACGGACCCCGGGAACGTCGCGATCTCACGTTGCTGACCGCTTGCGAGGTCGCGGACCTGCACGCCGTACTGTCCCGAGACGCGGGTGAGGAATGCGAGACGCTGGCCGTCTGAGGAGATCAGCAGGTCGCGCACGAACGCGTTCGCCGCCGCCGTGAAGAGTGGGCTCTCAATCTTCTTTGTGGCGGCATGATAGGTGGCGATCGTCGGCGCCGCGCCATGGTCCACAAAGTAGAGCACGTCGCTGCGAGGTTGCCACGCCATCAGCTGTTCGCCCCACTCCACCGGGTACTGCTGGAGAATCGGGAGCCGGGTCGTGGCCGAGACCGTGAACTTCTCATCGGTCGAGAGGTCCACCACCGAGAGCGACGTCTGGCCGGGTTTGTCACCACCCTGCATGAACGCGAGCCGTGCGCCGTCGGGCGACAGCTGCCCTGCGAAACCGGCCGTGACTGGTCGCGCTGCGGCGGTCAGGCCACCGGTGCTGAGGCCGGCGACGAAGAGCTGGGAGTCGAGGATCCGGTAGCCCTGAGAGGGACTCGGCTCGCTGCGCTGAAACACCAGCGTTCGGCCATCAGCCGAGACGGCGGGAGCAAAATCACTGAGCGCGTCGGACGCCAGCTGCCGGCCGACTGTGGTGGCCGGGTCGATCAGCCACAACTTGGCCTCGTCGGCGCCTTGCTGGAAGCTCACGATTGATCCGTCGGCGGACGTGCCCTCAGGTGTCTCTTCGGTCTGACTCGAGGTGAGCGGCCTCAGACGGCCGCTGCCGGCGTGGAGTTCCCACAGGTCGCTCTGGCCGCCGCGATTCGTTTGAAAGATGATCGCCCCCTCGGTGCCACTCCAGATCGGCATCCGCTCGAAGAACGCGTCGTTGGTCAACCGGCGGGGAGGCGCGCCGGCCAGATCCGTTTCCCACAGGTCCTCCTGATCACCCGAGCGCAGCGCCAGGACGACTCGGCGTCCGTCGGGGTGGACGTCGAGGTTGTTCAAGACGCCGTTGAGTGACCACGAGGCGCTGAGGTCGGTCACGGTGCCCGCGTCGAGATCGACGACGCTGAGGGACCGGCCCGCGTTGGTCGACAGCTGCAGGAAGACGCGACGGCCGATCCATCGCAGCACCCGCACCTCGTTCGGTGCCGGATTCAGGACGAGGTTCTGCGACGCGACGCCGCCGAAAAACGCGGGGACGACCTGCAACACGGTGCTGTCGCGCCGGCCGAGTGCCACCGCGATCTGGTCGCCGGCCGGCGACCAGGTGTGACCGAGAATGCGTCCCGATGACAGCGTCACGGGCCGCGCCTCGGTGCCGGTGACCGGTTGAACGAATAGCTGCGCCGCGCCATCACGCGTGGAGACAAACGACAGCCACTTGCCGTCCGCCGACACACGGCTGGCCGTCTCCTCGCTCGCCCACATGACGACGGGCCGTGATCGGCGAAGCGGATCGGTGACCGGGGCGCGGCCCATCCACTGCCAGGCCGCGACCGCCAGACCCGCCAGGGTGACCCCTGCGGCGATCCACTGCCAGCGGCGCTTCGATTGCTCGGCGCCCACGGTGTTGAACGTGCCGCCGACGGCCGTCAGCGCGCCGCCGATGTGCCGCAATTCGCTGAGCACCGCGGCCGCCGACTCGGGCCGGTCGGCCGGATTCTTCTCGAGGCAGCGTTCCACCAAATCGACGAGCCCGGTGGGCGCGCCCTGCGCCAGGCGATCAAGCCGACGCGGCGCATCGGTCAGCAAATGCCGGACGTAGTCGTACGACGACAGCCCCATGAACGGCAGTTGCCCGGTCAGGCACTCGAACATCACGACGCCCATCGAAAACAGATCGGACCGGAAGGTAATCGGATGTCCGGCTGCCTGTTCAGGCGACATGTACTGGGGCGTGCCGGCGGCCTGATCGGTGCGATCAGATGGAGAGGTGCGAGTGCGATCGGACGGCTTTGCTATGGCGTCCGCGCGCGCGAGTCCGAAGTCGAGCAGCTTCACATGTCCGTCGGTGGTCACAATCACATTCGACGGCTTCACATCACGGTGGACCAGACCCCGACTGTGCGCGGCGGCCAGTCCTTCGGCGATCTCACTCGCCAGCTGGACGCATTGACTGAGCGGCGGGCGCCCGCGGCGCAGGATCGCCGCGAGCGTTTCGCCCTCAACGAACTCCATCACCAGGTAGGCTTCGGTCCCGTCCTCGATCAGTTCGTAGACCTTACAGATATAGGGGTGGTCGATTGAGGCGGCGGCCAGTGCTTCAGCGCGAAGCGGGTCGCCGCCCTGACGGAATCGGCCGTCATGGATGGCTTTGATGGCAACGGCCCTGTTGAGCCGGGTGTCGGTGGCCTTGTAGACCACACCCATGCCTCCGGAGCCGATCTGGCCCTCGACCCGGTAGCGCCGAACGATTGCGTCAGGCAGTGGGTGGTCCACAGCCGAGAAGAGTACCCGAGTTTGGTTCGAAAGGTTGGCTGCCGGTCGGGGTCCCGGGGTCCCGGGGGCCCGAGAGCCCGAGAGCCTGGGGTCCAGGAGCCCGTAGGGCGTGGCTTCAGCCGCGCCCCATGTGGCGGTGGCGATTGTGCTGGCCGTTTCGATCGTGGCCGCGTGGATTCCGGCGCGCCGGGCCATGCGCACCGACCCCCTGGCGGCGCTCAGAGCGGACTGAGGCGTTTTTCGTTGGCGTGCAGGCTCGGCCTTGAGAGGCTGGTAGCGGCTCGGTCCGCACCCACGAGCAGCGGCGCCACGCCGGCGATCATGAGGCTTCGGTGATAAATTGACGCCCACGTGAAGGAGCGAGAGATGACAGACAACGGGGCGATCATGGTGGCCATTTCGAGGCAAAAGGGCAGCGGCGGCGCCCACATCGGGCAAATCGTTGCCGAGCGCCGGGGGATGCGCTTCGTGGACGGCGGCCTGCTTCGGGATGCCTCGGAATATCTGCTGGTCCACGATCCGAACCTCGAGAAGGTGAAGGAACGGATTGGCACGTGGTGGGACACCATGGCCGGCGCGCTGGCGATGGGTGGCATGAGTGGCCTGGGGATGTTGCCGATGGACACCATGCAGGAGGCCGAGTCGGCTCGCCTCGAGCGCCGCATCATCGAGGAAATGGCGGAGCACCACTCGGCGGTGATCGTCGGGCGAGGGGCGGGCCACGTGCTCAAAGGCCGTCCTGGTGTCGTGCGGATCTTTCTGCACGCACCGGAGGCCTGGCGCATTGCACGTGTGGGTGAGCGTGCCGGAATTACGGAAGCCCAGGCCCGTGACGACGTGCGCCAGTCAGACCGTGACCGCGCCGGTTTCATGCGCGCGCTCACGGGGACAGACTGGACCGACGCGCGTCAGTACGATCTGGCGATCGACACGGCCACCACGGGGATCGATCGCGCCACGGAACTCGTTCTGCAACTGGTGCCGGCATCTTAGTGTTTCGTGTTCATGTTTCCGCACCGGGTTGAGCGAGCCACGGAGCTCACGGCGTTCGCTCGGTTCCTCGCCGGTCTTCCGCGGCTCGTACGTCGGCGCATGACGGTGCCTCAGGCGCTCGAGATCGTGCAGGAGCGCCTCCGCAGCCGGGATCGCAACTTCCTTGGTGTGCTCGACCGCGGCGTCTACGAGAACCCCGCCAGTCCGTACCTCGCGCTGCTGAAGGCGGCGGGCTACGGGTGGCCCGACGTCCGTGAGATGGTGCGGCGACAGGGCCTGGAGCCCACGCTGCTTGAGCTTCGGCGCAACGGCGTTTACGTGAGCTTCGAGGAGTTCAAGGGACTGCAGCCCATCGTCCGGGGCAGCACGACGATGCACGTCTCGCCCGCCGATTTTGATAACCCGACTGCGGGGCGGTTCTATTCCACCACCACCGGCGGCAGCACGGGAATGGGGAGGCGGGTCAGGCTCGATCTCGCCCACATCGAAGCCCAGCTTCCGGGGCGCATCATGGTGCGCCATGTGCAAGGGGTGCGTGGAATCCCTGCGGCGTCGTGGTCCGACCTTCCCCCGGCCGGGGGATTGATGGGCGTGTTGCTGCACGCCGCGGCTGGCGAGGATGCCACGCACTGGTACTGCGCGCGCGGGGGAGGGGCCAGCGCCGTGCCGATGCGATTCCGAATGGCGACCACCGCGGCCCTGACGGTGGCCAGGCTCTCTGGAGCCTCGGTGCGTTGGCCGAAACTCCTGCCGTTTGACGAGGCGGTCGCATTGGCCCGGTGGGCGCACGACCAGGTGCAACGCACCGGCTTGTGCACGGTTCATGCGTCCGTGAGCCGAATCCTGCGCATCGCAGTGGCCGCACAGGAGCACGGGATCGATCTCACGGGCACCATCCTCCGCGGAGGCGCCGAGCCGCCGACACTGGCGAAAGTGGCCCAGATACGCCGCACCGGGGCCACCTTCTATTCCAGCTACGCGTTCAGCGAAGTGGGCACCGTGGGATCGGCGTGTCTGAACGCCACGGGTCCCAACGATCAGCACTTCATGCAAGACCATCTGGCGATGATCCAGGCCAGCCGTCCGGTGCCCGGTTTTTCGCTTGAGGTGCCGGCGTTCTGTTTCACCACCCTCCTGTCCACCGCGCCCAAACTCATGCTCAATGTGGAGTCGGACGACTACGGCACAGTGGACACCACGCCCTGCGGTTGTCCCTGGGAAACTCTGGGCTTTCCCACACACCTGCGCGACATTCGATCGTTCCGAAAATTGACGGGTGAAGGCGTGACGATGGTGGGGAGCGATATGGAGCGGATTCTCGACGAGGTGTTGCCGTCCCGGTACGGCGGCAGCGCGCTCGATTATCAGTTTGCCGAGGAAGAAGACGCCGAGGGCTTTACGCGGCTGATCTTGCGCGTCGCACCGTCCATCGCCCTGGGTGACGAGGCCGAAGCGGTCGAGTGCGTGCTCCTGGCCCTGCAGGAAGCCGGGGCTGCCGGCGGCATCGCCAGCGCCACCTGGAAGGCGGCCGGCTCCGTTCGCATTCTCCGGGAAGCGCCCTTCATGACAGGCAGAGGCAAGCTGCTGCCACTCGACATCAGGAAACGCGCGTCATGAGATGGGTTTGCCGCCTGGTCGTTGCGGTGGTGCTGGCGGCCGGCCTGGCCGCCGGTTGCGATCGCGCCACCGGGCGCGGCGAGAAGGACGGACTCCGACGACTGCGGGTGTCGTTCAGCGAACACATCAGTTTCGCTCCACTGATGATCGCGCAGGCCGAAGGGTATTTTCGCGACGAAGGCCTCGACGTGGAATTTGTGGCGACCATGCGTCCCGAAGAGGCGCTTGTGGCCTTGATCACTGGGGACATCGACGTTCGCCCTGGTGCGCTGCATGCCGGATTCTTGTCGGCGATTGCGCGGGGAGCCCCCATCCGCATTGCGGCTGGGCTGGGTGTGCTGGCTCGCGAGGGATGCACGTACTTCGGCATAGCGTTGCGGCCTGGCCTTGACCCGGCAGGCACGCCTGTCATTCGCAGAGTGCGTGCGAGCCAGGACGGCGTCACGCGCTACGTGGTGAGCCGGATGTTGGAGATGCGCGGAGTGACGCTGAACACACTGGAAACGGTTCGTCTGCCCGAGCCGGTCATGGTGTCGGCGCTTCAGTCGGGCGCGATCGATGCCGGCGCGGCGTCCGAGCCCGTCCTGTCACGGATGGCGGCGGTCGGACACCTCTGGATCTCGGGCCAGGACGCCGTGCCGGACTTTCAGTGGGGCGTGATCATGTTCGGGGAGCGGCTGCTGGTGCGCGAACGCGAGACGGCTCATCGCTTCATTCGTGCGTACCAGCGGGGCGTCACGCAGTATCGCCTCGGCAAGACCGATCGTAATGTCGCGATCATCGCTGAAGGGACCGGCGAAACCGTGGAGCGCACGCGGGCCGCGTGCTGGATTGAGTTCAGCGCCGATTCGCACATCGACTGGAACAGCGTGGAGGGGTTCCAGGCATGGGCCAACGCGGAAAAATTCATGGAAGGCATGATCACGCGCGAGCGGGCGGTCGATCCCGGGTTCGTGAAGTGACGACCACCACCAGGCACTTTTCGTGCGAAGGCATCGGTCATACGTTTACCGGCGACCGCGGAGACGTAGAGGCGTTGCGCGACGTGTCTTTTTCTGTGGAAGGCCACGAGTTCATTTGCGTGGTCGGGCCCAGCGGCTGCGGCAAGTCCACGTTGTTGCGCATCGTGGCCGGCCTCGAGCGGCCCACAACAGGCCGCGTGATCTTTGACGAGGCCACGGTCGGCTTGTCAGCCCGGGGGCGCCTCGTCGTGCAGGAACACGGGACGTTTCCTTGGCTCACGGCAGCCGAGAACGTGGGGTTCGGGCTGGCGATCGAGGGCATGCCCCGCGCCACGCGCCACGCGCGCGCCCTGGCCTTCCTCGAGCGCGTCGGGCTGTCGGCCTTCGCCAATCATTATCCACACGAGTTGTCGGTGGGGATGCGACAACGGCTCGGGCTCGGCCGCGCCATTGTCACCGACGCCTCGCTCCTGCTGATGGACGAACCGTTTGCCGCGCTCGACGCGCAGACGCGCCGCCACATGCAGAGTGAATTGCTGGGAATTTGGGCCGCGGACCGCCGGACCGTGCTCTTCGTGACGCATGACATTGATGAGGCGGTGCACCTCGCGGATCGCGTCCTCGTCATGTCGGGACGGCCGGGGCACATGCTGGCCGACATCCGCGTGCCCTTGTCGCGGCCGCGCGACAGGCACCGCGACTACGCCGACTACCGCGATCTGGTCGAGCACATCTGGACCCTCCTGGAAGCACCGCAGGCGGCGCGCACACCATGACGGGCCTGGACGCGTCCCCCGCCCAGGCCACCGATGCCGCTGCGGCCCCGCCCGTGCGATGGTCGCTACGGTTCCTGCTGGTGTGGCTGGTGCTGTTGATCGTCTGGGAAGTGCTGGTGCGTTCCGGCGCGTGGACGGGCCTGTTTACTCCGGCGCCCTCCGCGATCGGCAGCGCCCTGGCGCGCATGTTCGCAGACGGCACGTTGCCGACGCACATCGGCTACACGCTGGTGCGCATTCTGGTCGGGCTTGTGGTGGGCGCCACTGCGGGTGTCATCCTCGGACTGGCCATGGGTGTGTCTGCGCGACTGCGTCGCCTGGCGGACCCGATCGTGGCCGCCGTCCATCCCATTCCGCGTCTCGCGTTCTTTCCGCTGCTCATCGTTGTCCTCGGCGTCGGCGAGACATCCAAGCTCGCGGCGGTCGCGATTGGTGCGTTCTTTCCGATGCTGCTCAATACAGTGGCCGGGGTCCGCGGCATGAATCCGGTGCATCTCGAACTCGCGCGCAACTTCGGCGCCTCCCGATGGCAGATGTTCCATCACGTCCTGGTGCCCGGCAGCATGCCGTTGATACTGACGGGATTGCGGCTGTCGTCCAATGTGGCGTTTCACGGCACGATTGGCGTGGAGATGGTCGGGTCGCAGACGGGCATCGGGTCGTTGCTGTGGCTCTCGTGGCAGACGTTCCGTATCGACCACATGTATGCGATTCTCGTCACGATCGCGACCATCGGCATCGGGCTCGCGGGGTGCATCCGATGGGTCACCGTCCGCGCCGCTCCGTGGCTGGCCGAACGGCCTCACACCACGTAGTGCTCGCCCCCGGCCTTGAGGCCCTGGAACCGTTCAAGGGCGAACGGCGCGAGGTCCATTCCGGGATCATGCCCGGTGATGACATCGGCGAGGATGCGACCCGCGGCCGGTGAGTGCTGGAAGCCGTGTCCGCTGAAGCCGTTGATCAGGAAGAACCCCGGGAGATCGCGCGCGGCGCCGATGATGGGATTCGCGTCGGGCGTGACTTCATAGAGACCGGCCCACGCGTGCGCGATGGGCGCGTCAGCAAGAGCCGGCAGACGCCGCGCGGCCACCGGCGAAATCTGCTCAAGGAAGTCCCACTGCACAGTGAGGTCGAACGTCGGCGTCTCGTGCCGATCGCCCATGCCGAAGAGCACCCCGGCGCCCTCGCGGTGAAAGTAGAACGTGCTGTCGAAGTCGATCACCATGATGCGAGAGTCGGGGACGTTCCAGTGGCCAACCGTTGGCGGCGGCTGCGCGATGAAGATGTGTCGCCGGTACGGTTCCACCGGCACATCAAGTCCGGCCATCCGTCCGATGGCCCGGGCGTAGGGACCCGCCGCGTTGACCACGACAGGGGCCGAGATGTCGCCGCCGGTGGTCGCTACGCCGGCGACCCGGCCACCCTGCAGCCGTACTCCCGTCACTTCCGTCTCACGCAGGATCGTGACGCCGGCGGCCTGGGCACTCTTCGCGAAACCCATGGTTACGCCGTTGGGATCGGC
>CAZAZR010000165.1:0-8552 GCA_964489685.1 uncultured Solibacteraceae bacterium
GTTCACGCATACCGCCGACGCGTCGGCGCGCATCGTGGTCAGGAACGCGTTGTTCCTCGGCCGCCAGCGACTGAGTGCCCTGACGATCCCCTGGTGCACCTACACCGATCCGGAGATCGCCCATGTGGGCCTCTACGTGCGACAGGCGCGCGAGCGGGGTATTCCGGTCAAGACGTTCACCATCCCGATGCACGACGTGGACCGCGCGATCGCCGACGGCGAGGAGACGGGTTTCGTGAAGATCCATATCAAGGAGCGGACCGATCGCATTCTCGGCGCGACGATCGTCGCGAGCCATGCCGGCGAGATGATCAACGAGATTACCCTGGCGATGGTCGCGGGCATCGGACTGGGTACTCTGGCCAGCGTCATCCACGCCTACCCGACCCAGGCGGACGCGATCAAGAAAGCGGCCGACGCCTACAACCGCACGCGTCTCACGCCGACGATCCGATGGCTACTGCGGCGATGGTTGAAGGGGTGACCACCAACAGAACCATGCTGTGAGACCCGGCAAGTATCGCGGCGGTTCGGCGGCGGACCCTGACCCGAGTGCCCCGCCCACCGCTGTCGCTGTTCACTATTAAACAGGCCCATGGGATCGAAACCCTCTACCGTGTGACAGAACGCAGAGCGTGAAGGCAGCAGGAGGACAATGATGAATCTCGGAAGAGCGTTTCTGGCCGGTGTCGTCGGTGGAGTCGTGATGTCGATGGGCCTTGCGATGGGGCGTGCCATGGGGATGCCGGCAAATCTCGAGATGATGCTCGGGACCATGCTGCTCGAGCCTGGTACGGCCGCCTTCATGGTGGGGATGGTCATGCACCTGATGATTTCCGGATTGATCGCGCTGATTTACGCGTGGGGGTTCGAGACGCTTACCCACCGGTCGAGCGCCCTGATCGGCGCCGGATTCGGATTCATACACGCCATCATTGGTGGCATGGTCATGGGTATGATGCCGATGATGCACCCGCTGATTCCGGAGATGATGCCCGCGCCAGGTGCGTTCATGTCGAATCTCGGCATGATGGGCGTGTTGGCGGAGTTCGTTCTGCACATCCTGTACGGCGCGGTTGTCGGCGCCATCTATATACCGACACTCGTCCGGAGACCCGCCCAAGCCACAGCCCAGACAATATGAAATGACCGGCCCGCCGTCGCGCGCTATGCGCTGCAACGGCGCCTGACGTCCGGAGAGATCACGTGCGTCATCTGAGCGCATATTGAGGAGCTGACGCATGGCAGACGACACTGACTTTCCGCATTCCTCGGGCCCGGCAGGTGGTTGGGGATCGTTGAAAGGCATCGCACAGGCCTTTGGTGAAACGTGGGCCACGCCCGCCGCGCTCGACAGCTTGCGTCGTCTCAACAAGCCGAAGGGCGTAATGTGCAGCAGCTGTGCTTGGCCAAAGCCGGCGAATTACTCAGCCTTCGAATTTTGCGAAAGCGGTGCCAAGTCGACGTTGTGGGAACTCACCAGTGCGCGTTGCCAGCCGAACTTCTGGGACAGTCACACGGTCACCGAATTGCGCGAGTGGAAGGATCATGACCTGGAAAAAACAGGACGGTTGACGCACCCGATGCGCTACGACCGGGCCAGCGATCGTTATGTCGCGGTCAGCTGGGACGAAGTCTTTGCAGACATTGGGGCAACACTGAAGCCGCTCGACCCGGAATCCGTAATGTTCTACGCCTCTGGCCATGCAGGTCTTGAGGCGTCCTACCTCTATGCGCTGTTTGCCCGGCTCTATGGCAACAACAATTTGCCGCAGAGTTCCAACATGTGCCACGAAACAACTTCGGTTGGGTTGACCAAGGTGATCGGATCGCCGGTCGGCACCATCGTGTGGGATGATCTGGAAGAAACCGATTGTTTCTTCTTTTTCGGCCAGAACCCCGGAACCAACAGCTCGCGTTTTCTTCGCCCGCTTCAGGCGGCGAAAAAGCGTGGTGCAAAGATCGTCACTTTTAACCCGATTATCGAACAGGGGCTGGTGTCTTTCGTCAATCCGCAAAGCCCGCTCGACATGCTGACGGGCAAAGAAACCAAGATATCCGACCAATACCATCAGCTCAAATCGGGCGGCGATGTGGCCGCGATCGTGGGTCTTTGCAAAGTCGTGCTGGCTGCCGACGATGCTGCGATCGAACAGGGCGCGCCGCGGATTCTCGACACCGCATTTATCGAACAGCATACAACCGGCTTTGACGCATTCCTCGAAACGGTCCGCGCCACGGAATGGAGCGAAATCGAACGGGAAAGCGGCCTCGCGCGCGCAGCGCTGGAGGACGCCGGGGCAGTCTATGTTGCTGCCGAAAAAGTGATCGGCGTCTATGGCATGGGCTTGACGCAACACACCCATGGTGCGCTCAATATCGCGATGCTGGTCAACCTGCTGCTGATGCGAGGCAATATTGGACGCTCGGGAGCAGGATGCTGTCCGGTGCGCGGTCACAGCAATGTGCAGGGCCAACGGACTGTCGGAATTGCCGAAAAGTCGCATCTTGTGCCACTCGACAAGCTGAAGGAATTGTTCGGGTTCGACCCGCCCACCAAAGATGGCATGAACGTTGTCGAAGCAGCCGAAAGCCTGTTTGCCGACAAGGTGAAGGCATTCATCTGTCTTGGCGGCAATTTGATGCGCGCGGTGCCCGATCTCGACCGGATGGAAAAGCACTGGCCGCGGCAAGACCTGACGGTGATGGTATCGACCAAGCTCAACCGCAGCCACCTGTTCCCCGGGGAAAAAGCCTATATCCTGCCCTGTTTGACACGCACCGAAATCGACAAGCAGGACAGCGGCAACCAGGCGGTTACGAGCGAGGACAGCTTTTCGATGATCAACGGATCAATCGGTCATCGCTCTCCCGCGTCGCCTGATCTGAAGAGCGAACTCGCGATTGTTGCCGGAATGGCTAAAGCGACGCTACAGCCGAATCCCAAGGTCACATGGGAGAAATGGACGTCCGATTACAGCCTTGTCCGCGACCTGATCGAAGCGACCTATCCCGAGGACTTCCGAGGTTTTAACCAGCGGATGTTCGAGGCGGGCGGCTTCTATCGCGGCAATGGCGCGCATGAGCGGATCTGGAAGACCGATAGCGGCAAAGCGGTGTTCACCGATCCGGGGCGGCTCAATTCGCTCGGCTTTACCGATGCACCGGGTCGCTACCGCCTGCTGACCATGCGGTCGAATGACCAGTTCAACACCACGATTTACGGCTATTCGGACCGATATCGTGGCATTGAAGGTACACGCGACGTCCTGCTGATGAATCAGGACGATATCGCGGAAGCGGGACTGACCGACGGACAGATAGTGCGGCTCGTGACTGATGTCGACGATGGCCATCACCGCGCTCTTGGCGGCCTCAAGCTCATTGCCTATCGGATACCGCGCGGAACTGTCGCGTCCTACTACCCCGAATGTAACGTGCTGGTGCCGATCACCCACCACGATCAATTGTCCAAGACGCCGGGGTCGAAATCTGTCCCTGTACGCATTGAAGCCGATCCAAACATTGGTCACTCAACGACTCAGGAACCCGACGATGAAGCCGAATGATGACAACGGTACCCTGCCGCCCGACCAGAGACCGTTCCGTGTCCTGGTGATTGCCGGATCCGACCGTCGTCAATACAACTGCCCGGGCGTCGACAGCAAGGCGCGCACGCTGGCGTTGCGCGTGGCCGATCGCTTGCCGCAGGAGTGGGAGATCGACCTGGAGGATCTCGGCAACGTCTACGGGCGTGCCCGCATCCAGAGCTGCAACGCCTGCGTCTCCACGGCGATGTCGTTGTGCGTGTGGCCGTGCAACTGTTATGAACCAGACAACCGCGACGAGCCCGACCTGATGTGGGATCTCGATATGTATGCGCGACTCGATCTGGCCGATGCCTGGATCGTCATCGGTCCGGTCAACTGGTACGGCCCCTCCAGCAACCTGAAGCTGATGTTCGATCGGCTGGTCTGCATGAATGGCGGCAACCCGCGCGAAGATCTTATCGGACACAAGGACCCGGAGCGGGCGATGCAGCTCGAGCGATCGCCGGAGTGGCAGGCGCTCAGCCTGAACCATCTCGAAGGGCGAACCGCGGCGTTCCTCTGCTATGGCGACGGAGGCGGCACCGAACTGGACGATGACGGGCGCCCAACGATGCTTCGCCACAAGCAATACTTCGATCCGGCGCGCGAGCCATTCGAAAACATGCGCGACGCGTACGCGCCACTCGTCTGGCAATGCCGCTATGGTGGCGTCGAAGTGCCCGACGATCTCTGGACCTATGAGCAGTTCGGAGACGGGGAAGTCTATAGCGACAATCAGGCGGAGGACCTCGAGCGGCGGCCCGAGGTGATCGAAGCCGTCAATCAATGGGCCGATCGCATCGTCGCCTTCGTTGCGAAGAAAGGGCGAGTGTCGCCTGGCCAGTACCGGGCCTATGGCTACACGGCACCACGTCACCGACTGGCGGATCTGAAGCTGAAATGGCGATCGCTGCGGATGAGTGCCGGACATGCGCCCGCCGATTCGTCACCCGCCAAACAGGAAGACGCCGGGCTCAATCGCGACGCCACGTTCAAGCCGGCCCGTGGTGAGGGTGAAAAACTCCGGGACGATTAATCCAGAAGTGAGCAAGATGCCCGTTTCGAAGATGGGGTGGGCTGTAGGAACGGCGCGGGCGATTGCGTCCCGGTCGAAGTAGAACGCCGACGGGGGGCCGGCGACCATCAGAACGGCGAAGCGGCCGCGCAGGGATTGCGTGGAAATCACGGCTCCGACGTACCCACGCCGCGCAATGAAGAGCCACGGGGTAAACGCCAGCGACCCTCTGGTAGTATGCGGGAACCATGACCGAGCGTGTTTCCCAGATTCCTGTCGCTGAACGTGTGTTGCCAGCCATGCTGGCGTTGTTTGTCGGAAGCGGCTGCGCCGCCCTGATCTACGAAGTTGTCTGGTTTCAGATGCTTCAGTTGTCGCTGGGCTCGTCGGCGGTCTCGCTGGGGGTGCTGCTGGGCACGTTCATGGGTGGCATGTGTCTGGGCAGCTGGCTCTTTCCCAAGTATGTCGGGGCGCAGCACCATCCACTGAGGATGTACGCGTATCTCGAACTGGGGATTGGTATCTGCGGTCTCCTGGTGCTCGTCGTCGTGCCCCTGCTGGGCGGCGTCTACACGGCCATTGCCGGCACCGGCCAGTTCAGCGTCTTCATGCGTGGCCTTGTGGCGGCGGTCGTCTTGTTGCCGCCAACGCTGATGATGGGCGCCACCCTGCCGGCAATTTCCCGTTGGGTGGAAGCGACGCCACGCGGCGTGGGCTGGCTCGGCTTCTTCTACGGCGGCAACATCGCCGGCGCCGTGGTCGGGTGTCTGCTGGCGGGCTTCTATCTGTTGCGCGTGTTTGACATGGCCACCGCCACGTTTGTGGCCGTGGCCCTCAACGTGATTGTGGGCCTGCTGGCCCTGGCCATCGCGAGCCGTGCCCCGTACGATGCGCCCGATCCGGGCCGCGCCGTGGTTGGTCCCGCGCCGGGATCGCGTGTGGTCTATTTCACGATCGCCCTGTCAGGCCTGACCGCCCTTGCGGCGCAGGTGATCTGGACGCGTGTCCTGTCGCTGCTCTTCGGCGCAACGGTCTACACCTTCTCCTTGATCCTGGCCGTGTTTCTCGTGGGTCTTGGCATCGGCAGCAGCCTGGGCGCCTCGATGGCGCGCAGCCTGAAGAACCCGCGTGCGGCACTGGGCTGGACGCAGATGCTGCTGTGCGTCGCGCTCGCGTATGCCGCCTACATGACCAATGCCTCCATGCCGTTCTGGCCGATCAACCCGCAGATCACGTCGGGCCAGCCGTTCATGAATTTCCAGCTTGACCTCATGCGGGCCACGTTTGTCATTCTGCCTGGCGCGATCCTCTGGGGAATGAGTTTCCCTCTGGCGCTCGCGTCCGTGGCCAGCAAGGGCCAGGACCCGGCGCGGCTGGTTGGCGGAGTCTACGCCGCCAATACCGTCGGCGCCATCGTCGGCGCGCTGTTTGCCAGCCTGCTCGCCGTGGCGTGGATCGGATCCCAGCACACGCAGATGGTGCTCATCGGAATTTCTGCCATCGCCGGACTCATGATGCTGGCGTCTGCCGCTGACGATGCCGGCAAGGGCCGCACGCAATTGGCGACGATGTTCCTCTTGATCGTGGTCACAGGTGGCGCGGGCCTGCTCGCGCGCTCGGTGCCCCCGATGCCGTGGCTGCTCGTGGCCTACGGCCGCTACGCGGCGACCTGGGTGGGACAGAACGAGATCATCTACATGGGTGAAGGCATGACCGCGTCGGTGGCGGTGTCGCGGACGCCAAACGGTGTGCTGAACTATCACAACGCCGGCAAGGTCCAGGCGTCCAGTGAGCCGCAGGACATGCGCCTGCAGCGCCTGCTCGGCCACATGACCACACTGATCCCCGAGAACCCGAAGTCGGTGCTGGTCATCGGCTGCGGCGCGGGCGTCACGGCGGGTGCCGTTTCGATCGACCCGGTGCTGACGGCAGTCACCATTGCCGAGATCGAGCCGCTCGTGCCCGAGGTGGTGTCGAAGTACTTCTCGGAGCACAACTTCGCCGTGGTGCAGAACCCGAAAGTGCGCGTGCATCTCGACGATGCGCGCCACTTCCTGCTGACGACCAAGGAGAAGTTCGACGCGGTCACGTCAGACCCGCTCGATCCCTGGGTGAAGGGCGCGGCCACGCTCTACACGCGCGAGTTCTTCGACGTGGTCAAGGAACACCTGAATCCCGGCGGCGTCGTGACATTGTTCGTGCAGCTCTACGAGAGCAGCGACGCGGCGGTCAAAAGCGAGATTGCGACGTTCCTTGATGCGTTCCCGCAGGGCGTCGTGTTCGCCAACACGATTAACGGTCAGGGATACGATTTGGTTCTGGTGGGCCAGCTCGACCCCAAGCCAATCGATGTCGATCGCGTTCAGGCGCGGCTCAATGACCCAGCCAACGCGGCGGTGGCGAAGTCGTTGTCCGAGATCGGCGTGTTCTCGGCCGTGGACCTGTTCGGCACGTATGGCGGGCGCAAAGAGGACATGGGCGGCTGGTTGGCCGGCGCGCAGATCAACCGCGACCGGAACCTCCGGCTCCAGTATCTGGCTGACCTGGGACTCAACCTGTATGAGGCGGCGTCGATTTATCGGAACATGTCGGCCGAGAGCCGGTATCCGGAAGGGCTGTTCACGGGATCGCCCGAGACAATCGAGGCGCTTCGAGCCGCAATCGCGAGGTCGCACGGTCGGTAGTTGGCTGTGCGCCTTCGTGGTAGCATCCCGGCCGACACCCGTCATGCCTTTCCGTCACGGACTGACTGTCGTGGGCTTGGCGCTCGTCCTGTGGATGGGCGCGGCATCGGCCCAGCAGGCGCCACCGCAGGCGCCTGCGTCGGCGGCCCTCAAGACCCTGCCCGACAAGCTGTCGGACGCCGAGTACTGGGCGCTCATCGAGAGTCTGTCGGAACCAGGTGGGAACTTCCGCTCCGACAACCTGGTCTCGAACGAGATTTACATGCAGTCGATCATTCCCGAGCTGCAGACCGTGACCAGGCCCGGCCGCGTCTATCTGGGCGTGGGCCCCGAGCAGAACTTCACTTACATCACGGCGCTCAAGCCGCGCATGGTGTTCATCATCGACGTCAGGCGGGGCAACCTGCACACGCAGTTGATGTACAAGGCGCTCTTCGAGATGTCGGAGGACCGTGCAGACTTCGTGTCGAAGTTGTTCTCAAAGAAGCGGCCCGAAGGGCTGACCGCACGGTCCTCGGCGCAGGAGCTGTTCGCGGCATTCGCCGGAGTGGAATCGAGCGAAGTTCTCTATAAGGAAAATCTCGCGGCCATCGGGGCCCATCTGACTCGCGCGCATGAGTTTCCGCTGTCCAAAGACGACCTGGCCGGCATCGAGTACGTCTATTACAACTTCTACTGGTTTGGTCCGAGCCTCACCTATTCGTCAAGCAGCGGGGGCACCGGCGGGCGGGGCAACTTTGTCAACTACCAGGCCTTGATGGTGGCCGATGATGGCGCCGGTGTGTCGCGCAGTTACCTCGCAAGTGACGAGCACTTCACATTCATGAAGGATCTCGAGACGAAGAACCTGCTGGTGCCGGTGGTGGGAAACTTCGGCGGGCCGAAGGCCATTCGGAATGTCGGGAAGTACATCCGTGACCGGAGCGGGCTGGTGTCGGCGTTTTACCTGTCCAACGTGGAGCAGTACCTGACGCAGGACGGGCTTTGGTACACGTTCTGCGGGAACGTCGCGACCTTGCCCCTCGACGACGCCAGCACGTTCGTTTACTCCCAGAGTGGCGGCGGGCGCGGAGGGGGCGGCGGTCTGCTCTCCTGGTACCGCCCCATCCTCGCCGACGTCAAGGCCAACAAGTGCGACGCTGGTGGACTGTTCTCGTTGAACCGCTAGCGCGGGCGGCCGTCTGCCTTCTGCTGCTGGTGGCCGCGCCGCGCGCCGGCGCGCTGGACCACACCGTTCCAGACAGGCTGTCCGACCAGGAGTTC
>CAZAZR010000166.1:0-8274 GCA_964489685.1 uncultured Solibacteraceae bacterium
CCCCAGTTCCCCAGTTCCTAAAGCGAGTATCCGGCGCGATAGGTGCGCGTCAGGAACTCGTTCGCGGCGGCGTTGTTCGTCACGCGCATGTTGGCCGCGTCATAGTGCAGCTTCGCGTTCGCGCGCAGAGACGCCACACCCAACAGCATGATCTCCGTCAGGTGTGCCGCGTACGAGAACGGACTCGAAATGGTGTCTTTGCCTTTGATGGCGTTCACCCAGTTCATTTCGTGCGCCTGGTGCGGCACACGCACCATCTTCTCCTTCGGTGGGCCGTACGAGTTGTGCTTGTCCGCCGGGAGCAACCGCGGGTTCGCGCCGTAGGTGTCCTGCAGCATCTTGCCTTTGGAGCCGATGTAGAGCACGCCGCCTTCGCCACTCAGTCGCTCTTCGCCGATTTCTTCCGGCCTGGGCGGGGTCAGGCCGCCGTCGTACCAGATCATCTTCACGGCCGGCTTGCCGCCGCGCGCTGCGAACTCGTAGTACGTGGTGGTCGCGTTTGGATAACTGACCAAGCCGGCCGTCGGCTGGCGACTGAACGGCGTCGAGGTCGTCTCGATAATCGTCGGCAACCCGAGGTTCAGTCCCCACACCGGGTGATCGATGAGGTGCGCGCCCATGTCGCCGAGCGCCCCCTGGCCCCAGTCCACCCAGCCGCGCCAGTTGAACGGGTGATACACGGGGTGATACTCGACGTCGGGTGCGACACCCAGGAACAGATCCCAGGCCAGCGTGTCAGGCGTGGTGACGCCGCTCGACGCCATGACATCCGCGAGGCGCCGCGTGATGCCGCTATTGTTCCAGCCGGGTGCATTGCCCGACAACGCCGCCGGACGGGGAATGCCCTGCGGCCAGAACGCCAGCGGACGATTCGTCCAGACGTGCACTTCCCGGATATCACCGATGGCACCGGCCGCCAGATAGTCCTGCCCTCGCCGCGCATCGTCCTGCGAGTGGCCCTGATTGCCCATCTGGGTGACCACCTTCTTTTCGAGGGCCTTTTTCGCCAGGTGCCGCGCTTCGTGCACCGACCAGCACAACGGCTTCTGCACATAGACGTGTTTGCCCAGGTCCATGGCGTTCGAGGCGATCACGGCGTGCATGTGGTCGGGCGTCGCCACGATGATCGCGTCAATGTCCTTCTGCTTCTCGAGCATCTCGCGGTAGTCGCGGTACTTCGCGACTTTCGGCATCTGCTCGTCCACGAACTTCTGCATGTCGGCCGTGCCGGCGTTGGGTGTCCACCTGGCGTCGGCTTCGAGCTGCAGCTTGGACTTGTCGAATTCCTGCCAGACCGGACGCGGAGGCCCCTCCTGCCCCTGACCGCCACCGGCGCCACCCTGCCGACCTCCCCCCGCGACCACACCAGCGGCTGGAGCCGGCGGATAAATCCGATCCTTCCACCGGGTCAACGACCTCTCGAGCAGGACATCGTCCACATCGCAGATGGCGACGATGTTCTGGCTCATGACCGCGGCGGTGTTACTTGAGCCCATGCCCCCCACGCCGACGATCGCGATATTGAGGGCGTCGCTGGGCGCCTGGAAACCTCGGCCCAACACCGAGCGGGGCACAATGGTGAACCCGGCGCCTGCAATGGCGGCGGTCTTCACAAAGTCACGACGAGTGGGTTGATCGGCCATGGGACGCACGCCTCGCTGGATGGTGGGAACAGACGCGGCAACGGTACACCATGCAGGGCACGGTGATCCATGAAGATCGCTACTTCAGGAGTTGCCACTCACGCGTCGCGGCACTGAGGCGCGACTGATTCTTGTCATCCCCGCTGTGCCTGGTGAATCCGTGCGCCTGTCGGAACCGGCGCAGCGCCACGGCCAGTTCGGCCATGCCGAGCGCGCTGATGAGTTGATCACCAGTGTCCATCGCGCGCTCGAGTCCGGCGATGCCCAGCGGCGGCAGGAAGGACCAGGTGCGCGGCACTCAACTGTAAAGACGAACGGGCAGGGCAGATTTGTCAGTCCCGGGAGTGATCGCGGCCTTGAGACCCAGGCCGCGCTACGTACGAAGGCCGCGCTACGTACGAAGGCCGCGCTACGTACGAAGGCCGCGCTACGTACGAGGGGAGACTCTACTTCGGTGGCGTCTTCGCCAGTTGCGCGCGGGCGGCGTCGGCCTCGGCCTGGCGAGTGGTCCAGCGCTGCACTTCGGGGGCGTTTCCGGCGGCCTGCGCGATGGTGATGAGCTGCCTGAGCAGGTCTTCACTCGACGTGAACTGCGCGGCCGCCTCTCCCAGGCGCAGCGCCGCATCAGCCCCTTCCACCTCGACGGTGCGGGCAATGACGCCAGAGACCCGGCTGATATGGAGCCTGTTGTTCCGCACCAGGCCCTGCAGAATCGCGAGATCGATGGGGGCTCCAACCTTGTCGGCCACCGACATCGCCAGTGTCGAAGCCTTCACCGACACCGCCCCTCCGCCAAACGCCACGCTCAGATTCCGGGCTGCGGCCTGTGCGCCAGGCGCGTCGCCCATCTGCTGGAGGCGCAGTGCCACCAGAGACAACACCTGCATGCCGGCATCTCGATTGACGACGCCGCTTGCGATCCACTGTGGCACCTCGCGCCCCACGCGGGCGACCCAGGCATCGGCGCCCAGCCACTCGTCCTTCCGAAGCGGGAACAGCGGCTTGAACTCTTCGACGGCCGGTCCGCTCGTGCCAAACGGCCCGAGCAACTGCACATCCCCGACGAGCCCGAGCGCGATCTGGTACTGCCGCGCAGCGAATTGCGCGTTGGACTGCGCGATGTTCAGCGGCTCCCGCGTGTCGAAATCGCGCTTCAACGTGCCTTGCAGCACCGCGATCGCATCATCAGTCCGCCCCAGATGCGCCAGCACAAAGGCCGCCTGCACCACTTCAGGGCGCGACCAGCCAGGGGCCACCCGGAGCGAAGCGGCCTCCTTCTGAAGCGCCGGAATGGTCAGGCCCGTCCGCAACGCACGCACGTAGAGCACATTCACGAAGCGCGCAAAGGCCTGGTGCACCACGGCGCTTCCGGCCGGCCGGCTCAGGTCAAGCATCTGGGCCACAAGCATGCCCAATCTGGCGCCGTCGAGCCGCTGCCGTGCCTCATCAAACAGCCCGATGCCGGTAAACAGCATCAGGCCGTTGTCGCGACCGTAGGGATCACTCGTCAGCGTACTGGCCTGGAGAGTGTTGGCGGTGCCAGCCAGCACCAAGGTCGCGACACTGGCGTACGTCTCGAGCGCCTTGTCGCCATGGCCGGCAGCCGCGTACAACCGGGCCAGGTACATGCGCTCCAGCCCGCTCTGCGCGCCCACGGTGATGCCGCCCTGTTCGGCGGCCTGCAGCAGGTCCCGCGCACGTGCCTCGGGCTGCGCCGCGGCCATGCCCAACCAGACCGTCGCATCCCTCCGACTCATCTGCCGAGACAACAATTGCGGCGTGCGACGCCGCAGTTCGTCATCCGAATGGCCGCTGCTCACATACGCACTCACCAACATGTCCGGCAACACGTACTGCGCATCGATATGCGCGACTCGCATGGTGCTGACGTAGGCTTCGAGGTCGGCGATACCAAACGCGGATCGCGCCACCACGTCCACGAGTTTCGCCGGTCTTGGCACCACCTCACCGGCGGGAAGCTCCAGCGAACGCATCAGACGATCGAAGGGGTTCGCTGGCGCAGGAGTAGGCGCAGATGCCGGAGGCGCCTCGGCCCTGGGCGGCGCTTCCCCATCAAGCATCAGGAAGTCGCGCATGTAGAGGTAGGGGTCGGCCTGATCACGCGATTGTGCGAACTCGTTGATCGACATCCCGGCCGGCGGCAGCGTCTGCAACAAGGTGCGCAGCCCCATCGATGCCGCTTGCTGGTCGCCGCCGCTCGACGCCGCCTTGATTGCATCCAGTGCCCGCGTGAGCGACGGAAACCGCACTGCGGGTGGCCCGGTCACGGATTCCATGTAGTAGTTGCGCTGCACCACGGGTGTGAGTTCAGCCACCGTGTTCGTGCCGGCGATCTTGACGACGTTCTCGGGGTAGTCGAGCTTCTGCCACATCGATATGAGGCGAAACCGATACTCGCGACTGTCGGGCTGGAGCCGCGTCAGCTCCGTGAGCACATCGATGGCCTTCGTCGTGTAGCCGCCCTGGTCGTACAGCGGATACAGGACGTTCCGAATCTGCTCGTTCTTCGGATTGCGATCGGCCAGCGCCTGCAGCGTGGCCAGCACCTGCTGCGAATCACTCGTGGGATCGTTGCTGGTCAGATCCGTGCGCAAGGCGATCAGCGCCGGCGTGAGACCACCGGGCCCCGCCTCACGCTCGTCGAGGTGCTTCGTCACCTGGGCCTTGTACTTCGGGAACAGGAACGGGCCGAACGAACGCACAAACGACTGATAGGCGTAGGGACTCGGCGCGCCCTGCGTCATCGCCACTCCGGGCGCGGGCACCGGCACGTACATCGCCAGCGCGGCATCTACAAACGCCGACACCGCCTCCTCGTCGCGTCCCAGGTCCCGAAGCAGGCTGGCCTTGAAGTACCCGACCTTGAACAGCTGCGGATGCCGCTCGGCGATGAACTGTTCGATCTCCTCCACCAGCGGCGCGTTGGTCGCATGGATGCCGGCGGTGAACGGGTAGTTCATGAAGTTCGGCAGCAACTGCATGCCACTGCCGCGCTTCAGACCTGCGGTCAGGGCATTCTTCACCACGGTCATGAATCGCGTTGCCTGCGGGCCATCAAGTGGCCTGGTCAACACGACGCCGAGCGCCTTCAGGAACGTCAGCCAGTTGAGTTCCGGTGCCTTCGAGTACCGCTCCAGCATGTCCACCTGCCGGCCAGGCGACAGATGGCCGAGCACATAGTTGAGATTGAGCAGAGTCCAGTCGGTGCGCTTGTTGACCAGGCGCAACAACCGTTCTTCGGCGATCAGGGGCTGCCCGAGGACGGTCTCAAGCCTCGTGAGAATCGGCACGTCAGGAATCTCGTACTGGTAGATCAGGTCGAGGATGATCTTCTCGGCATACGCGTCCTGATCGGTGACCAGGCCAAGGATGTGCTGCGCGAGGCTCCCGAAGTTGCGTTCGTCGAGCCGCTGCCAGGCATGCGAGGCCACTTCCGGAATGCCGGGTGATCGATCCGGAAGCTCAATGGTGCCAATGAAATACGGAGGCTTCGGCGAACCGGCGAACCGGGCCCACTGCCGATACACCGTGAGCGCACCCTCCTGGTCGCCGGCACTGAGTGCCGAGCCCACGGCGCGCAGGTAGTCGCCACTGTCCATCACGCGCGCGGCCGGTACCGTCGCCGCAGCGCCAGCCGCCACCGGTCCGACAAAGCCCCACGTGTCGCGTTCCGCCACCGCCTGTGCCGCCACGCTGGCGTCTGCACTGAACTGGAGGGTCAACCGGCCATCGGCCCGCTCGGCCACGGCGGGTACGCCGGCGCCATAGGCGATCGCGCGCAACGTCTGCGCGTAGACGGCCAGCCGCGGGAAGCGACCCAGTGGCGAGGGCGACGTTGACGACGCGGCCACCTCACGCAGTTCCTGGTCGAACGCGGCCTCGATAGGCGCAAGGCGCGCGGCTGCCGCGCCGGCCGGCGCCGTCGGCGGCGGCAGCGTCGAGAGAAAGCCACTCAACAGGATCTGGTAGTACCGCTTGTAATCAAACGTCACCTGAGTGTCGAGGGCCGGGGTCGGGCCGGTGCCTTCCACCTTCCTGTTCTGCCGGCCGATCACGCCGAGCAGGGCGCGAAGATAGAGCTCGTTGGCGGTGTCCACGGAACCGGCCCGCTCCCGCAGGCGCGCGAGTCTGACCATCGTTTCGAGGTCGCCGCTGCTGGCCACCAGCGCGCGTTCGAATTCCCTGATCGCCTCGCGATCGAAGCCGCCCCGCTCGAACAACTTGGCCGCATCCACGACCACCGATGTCCGCCCGGTGCGATCCACGGCGAGGTCAAACGCCCGCCGGGCCGCCGCCGGGTCGTTCATCCTGATAAACGTGCGGCCCAGATCCACATACACGTCGGGGGGCAGTTCTTCGCCCAGGGCAATCAGCCGGCGGGCATAGGCCACATTCAGCGCGGCCTCAGGACTGGCCAGTCGCAGACTGGCTTCGTACGTGGTGACCTCGGCAGTGGCGGCCAGCAATTCGCGCAACACGTGCGATCGGCGGCTGTCGGCATGTGCCAACGACGTTTCGAGTGTGGCGATGTACGCCTTGGCATCTTTGGTCTCCTCGGCCAGTTCCGCCAGCATCTCGTAGAGATACAACTTGTCGTCGCGTTGCGTGAGCCGCTCGAGCGCACGTCGCTGCGCCCACTTGATCGTCGCCTCACCGGCGCGCATGTTCGTGATGCCGTCAATCGCCACCAGGAAGAGCTCATCGCTCTCTGCCGTTTCGGTGACGTACTGCAGGCTTGCCACGGCCTCAGCCTGACGGCCGGCCTGACGCAGCAGATCCGCCAGCAGCAGGTGGTCGTCGGCGCGTTCGGGATGCAACGCGAGGGCACGACGGTACGAGTCCAGGGCCTGATCGCGGAAACCCGCCAGCTCCAACACTCCCGCCTCGAACTCGGCCCCCACGGCCTCGCCGCCGACTTTCCTCAACTGCCCCAGCCACTCCCGCAACTGAGCCGTCCCGTCCTTGCCATCCTGGGCGCCGTCGGCACCCGCCTCAATCTGGTTCAACAACAGCGACTGCAGGTAGTCCACCTTGTGGTCCGGATCGACCTCCATCAGGCGGCGCGTCACTCGGGTGAAGTCGGAATACTCGGCGAGGGCCAGGTAGATTTGTGCCTGCTCCTTGAGGCTCTCAACTTCAGTCCTGGCGTTGCCACGCTGAGCCGCCGCGCTGGTCACCACCTCGATCGCGGAAACGGAATCGCCGACCTTCGTATAAATGCTCACGAGCAAACTCACGTCGCGCGGGACCGCCGTCCCCTTGGCCAGCCTCTCCTCAAGGTCCACGGCCAATTCCCCAAGTGTGCCCAGTTCGGCCGCCAGCATCAGCAGGCGCTCTTCCACCAGCTTGCGTCGCGCGGCCAGACTCTCGCTGTTCCACAGTTCCCGCCACATCGCCAGCGCATCGTCGCGCCGGCCCGTCGAGTCGAAGAGCCAGGCCAGCCGCATGCGCTCGTCCACGCTCAGGCCGCCCTTGCTGGCTGAGAGGCGCTCCAGAGTTGTGGCCGCCAGCTGCGGTTTCTGGATGCGCTCGTACGCGTCGGCCAATTCGGTCCGGAACGGAGACTCAGCCGGCAGCAGCGCGTCGAGCGCGACCAGGGCAGCCTCCGCGTCGACGATGGCGCCTCGCTGGCGGTGCAATTCGAACTGCGCCAGACGCACCTGCGCCCGGTCCTCCATCCCCGGACTCTGTGCGAGCGCTTTTTCGGTGGCGGCAATGGCCAGATCGTGCAGGCCGAAGTCGGTCATGGCATCGCTGCCAATGAGCAGGGTGCCGACGTGGGAATTGCGGTCGAGGAAGTCCTTCCAGATGGCGCGCGCACTCTGCTGGTCGCCCTGCTCCAGATAGTACTGGCTCAGGCCCTCGACCCAGTCGGTCAGGGTCGGCTCACTGGCGATGAGCCGGCGATACTCGGCGACCATCGCGTCGTCCTGACCGGCATCGCGATACATCCGCAGCAACTCGCGTCGCATCTCAGGCGCCAGCTGCTGGCCGTGCGCACTCGTGAACAGGTCGATGGCCTTCTGGTACTGGCCGGTCTGGCGCAACAGATCGATGCGCACACTCTGCGCCTCAGGCGAGAGTGTCGGCTGTTGGGCGAATCGGTCCAGGAGTTTGTCGAGAGACTTGTCCAGCGTGTGGGCCTCAACCAGCAGGCTCAGGCCGTAGTTGCGATCGCGGTCGAACGTGGCGTCCTGCACGGCCTGCCAGCTCTCCGCCTGCGCCTTGGCGGCGTCGCCGGCCTGAATCGCCCATTGCGCCACACGGATGTGCTGCCGAAAGCGCTCGCTGCCTTCACCGAAGACCTGGTAGAGATCCGCAGCTTCCTTGTCGAAGTCGAGGATCGCCAGCGCGATGGCCGCACGATTCCGGAAGTCACGCGGACTCGTCCGCGCCAGCGCCACGAGCCCCTGCACGTCCTTCGCCATGACCTCGGTAAAGGTCAGGCGCAGGCGGATCGTCTCTTTCAGTTCAGGGTTCGTGGTCAGCGTCAGGGCCTTCTGATACCACTCGCGCGTCTCCTCGACCTTGCCCGACGCGTCAAACAGCCGCGCCTTGTGAAACACCATGTCGTCGTAGGCGTCAACCGCCAGGCCCGCATCGGCCGCGG
>CAZAZR010000167.1:0-8265 GCA_964489685.1 uncultured Solibacteraceae bacterium
CGTCGCCCTTCTTGAGCACTTCCGACGGGTGCTTGATCTTGCTCCACGACATGTCGGAGATGTGAATCAGGCCGTCGATGCCATCTTCCACTTCCACGAACGCGCCGAATTCGGTGAGGTTGCGCACCTTGCCGTTGATCGTCGTGCCGATGGGGTACTTGTCCGTGAGCTCGTTCCACGGATTGTTCTCCACCTGCTTGAGGCCCAGCGAAATGCGCCGCGCGCCCGGGTCCACTCCAAGCACCATCGCTTCAACCGAATCGCCCTGGTTGAGCACCTTTGAGGGGTGCTTCACGCGCTTGCTCCAGGACATCTCCGACACGTGGATCAGGCCTTCGACGCCGGGCTCGAGTTCGATGAACGCGCCGTAGTCGGTCAGGCTGACCACCTTGCCGGTCACGCGAATGCCGGCCGGGTACCGCTCCATGACGTTGCTCCACGGATCCGCTACCAGCTGCTTGTGGCCGAGCGAGACGCGCTCTGTGGCCGGGTCGTACTTGAGCACGATCACATCGATGTCGTCGCCCACCTTGACCACTTCCGAGGGGTGCGTGACGCGGCCCCACGACATGTCGGTGATGTGCAGGAGGCCGTCGATGCCGCCCAAGTCGATGAACGCGCCGTAGTCGGTCAGGTTCTTCACCGAACCGCGCAGGACCTTGCCGTCGGCCAGTGTGTCGAGCGTGACTTTCTTCTTCTCGGCGTTTTCTTCCTCAAGCAACGCCTTGCGCGACAACACGATGTTGCCCCGCTTCTTGTTGACCTTGATGACGCGCATGCGCAGTTCCTGGCCCTTGAGAGCGTCCAGGTTGCGCACGGGCCGCACGTCAATCTGCGATCCGGGCAGGAAGGCCCGCACGCCGATGTCAACGGCAAGTCCGCCCTTGATGCGCTCGATGACGCGACCGATGACGACGCGGCGATCGAGGAAGGCCTTTTCGACCTCATCCCAGATCTTCATCTTCTCGGCCTTTTCGCGCGACAGCACGACGTAGCCTTCGCGGTCCTCGGTGCGCTCCAGGAGCACATCCACGACGTCGCCGGCCTGAGCCGCGATGTGCCCGTTTTCGTCGATGAATTCTTCGATCGCGATGATGCCTTCAGACTTGAAGCCGACATCCACCACCACTTCGGTCGGGGTGACCTTCACGACCGTGCCCTTGACGACTTCACCTTCCGCAAGATTCCGGAAGCTGGTATCGTACAGATCCAACATTCGCGCGTACTCTTGCTGGTCGACATCAAGGTCGGTGTGCATTGCGGAAAAGCCTGAATTTCCCGGTTTCGGCTTCTGGCCAGAATGGCCGTGCGTCTTTATCGTTGTTTCGTCTACATTACCCATTGAGTTCTGGGGCCTCCTGGGCGGCCCTTCGTCGAATTTCCAGCTTCGACGGGCTGTCGGTGTGTGCCCGCCGGATTGCGGACAGCAGACGATTATCCGTCAGAGCCGCGCCATAGGTCAAACATCGTTACCGCAGGAGAATTGTGATGGCCAAGACACCCACAAAGACGCGTTCAAAAGCAGGAAAGCCGGCCCGCAAGGCCCTCCCGAAGGCCGTGAAGAAGAAGGCCGTGAGCAAGAAGGCCTTGAAGAAAGGGGCGAAGAAGCCCCTGAAGAAAGTGGCCAGGAAACCGGCAGCCACGCCCGCGCGGAGGGCCGCGAAGAGGGCGGCCAGACCCAAGGCGACGGCGGTGGTCCGCAAGGTCGCCAACGTCGTGACGAAGAAGGCGGCCGCGCCGGCCAGGAAGCCGGCTCCGGTCAAGAAGACCGCGCCTGCAAAGAAGGCGGCCGTGCCGCCCCCGGCGAGGCTGCAACGCCAGCGCCGCGTACTGCCAGAGGCGGAAGCCGGGGCTTTCACTGGAGTCAGCAACGATTCGCGGCTCCTGAGTTCAGCGCGATCGGGCCACGACGAACTGCGCGCGGAGTTGAAGCGCCATACCGAAGGCGGGCCAGAGCTGACGGCGGGCGACGTGGACGCGAAGTGGCAGGACGCCTACGCGCTGGGCGATGAGGCCCCCGGCGGCGACAACATGACGCCCGATCAAGACCGCGTGGACGACATTGGCAAGGCCCTCGGCGTCGAATACGCCGACGATGAAGAACTGATGGGGGGCGACGAAATCGCCGCGCGCGACGTCGACCGCTGGGAGCTGGACCCGGAATCTAAAGACGAGGACGAATAAGATTCATCACCTGGGATACCACCGCGTCGATCGGCACACCCGTCGTGTCGATGTAGACCGCATCGGGGGCCAGCATCAGCGGTGACGCAGCCCGGGTGCGGTCCGACAAGTCTCGCGCCTCGAGCGCCTGGGCGATTTGCCCGACATGGTCCGGCGCGGTGCCGGCCTGCCCCGCCGCGTGCGCGGTGTCCCACGCCCGCCGCCGTGCGCGTTCGTCCGGCGACGCGTCGAGGTAGATCTTGACCGGCGCTTCCGGAAACACGACCGAACCAATATCGCGGCCTTCCATGACGACGCCCCCCGCACGACCCATCTCGCGTTGGCGGGCCACCAGAACGCGGCGCACGTCTGGATGCCTGGCCACGGTCGCGGCCGCGGCATCCATCGCCGTGGTACGAATCGCCGACGTCACGTCGTGGCCGTCGATGCCCACACGCCCGTCCAGATCAAACACCGCACGCTCCGCCACGCCGGCAACGGCCGAGCCATCCTCCAGCGCCACACCCAGATGCTCCGCGCGCCAGGCCACCGCGCGGTACATCGCGCCTGTATCCACGTGCCGAAACTTCAACTGGGTCGCAATGGTTCTTGCCACGGTTCCTTTGCCCGCACCCGATGGACCATCGATGGCGATTAACACGTCCACTATTATTCACTGCGTGGGACCACACGGGAAATGTGTGCACGGGGAATGCGTGTGAGAACGCGGCGGTGGTTGCGAGTGGCCGCGGTCGTCATGGCCGGCGGCGCCGCCCTGGCGTGGTTCGCGACGCCTTACGTCAAGGCGCTGGCATTCATCATCGATGTGTCGGGTCGCGACGTGCCTGGGCGCCGTTGGCTGCCGGTGCAGGTGCGGCCGGTGGACGCCGAGACCATTGCGGTGGCCACGCGCCACGGCGCGATCGAGGGGCGACTGTACCGGCCCATGGGCATGACGGGTGGCGCATCACGCACCGTCCTGGTCGTGCCTGGACTCCACGCGGCGGGCGTGGAAGAACCGCGGCTCGATCGACTCAGCCGTCGATTGGCGGGCGAAGGCATCACGGTGCTGAGTCTGCCGTTACCGGACCTGCGGAAGTTCCTGGTCACCCCGCGATCGACTGACATGATCGAAGACGCCGCGCTTTGGCTGGCCAACCAGCCGGCGATCACACCGGGCGGGCAAATCGGATTGATCGGCATCAGTTTCGGAGGTGGACTGGCGCTCGTCGCCGCGGGGCGGCCGTCGCTCGCGAACCGACTGGACAGGGTCGTCACGTTCGGGGCTCATGGCGACTTGCCGCGGGTCATCCGGTACGTATGCACGGGACTGCTGCCTGACGGCGCGCCGCAGCCCGCCCATGACTACGGGGCGGTGCTCGTCCTGATCGCCGCGCTACCGCACCTGGTGCCGCCCGAGCAAGTGGCGCCCCTGGACAGGGCGGTACGCGTCTTCCTGGACGCGTCGATGGTGGACGTTTCAGAGCCGGCGCGAGCTGCGGCCCTGTTTCGCGACGCGCGCGATCTGGGCGCTGCCCTTCCAGAGCCGGCACGCTCGGTGATGGCCGATGTCAGCGCCCGTGACGCCACGCGACTGGGGCCGCGCCTGGTGGATTTGGCCGAGCGCGTCGGCGGCCATCCCGCGTTGTCGCCGGAACGTTCGCCAGCCGCGCACGCGCGTGTCTTTCTGGTGCACGGCGCGGTGGATACCGTGATTCCGCAAACCGAAACGCCGGCCGTGGCCGCATTCCTGAAACGCTCCGGCGCTTCAGAGGTGAACTGGCTGCTGACGCCCACCGTCTCCCACGCCGACGCAACGGCCAGTGTCACTGCGTCAGACGTCTGGGCGCTGGTTCGGTTTTGGAAACAGATATTCACATGAAGAGCGCCCCGTCAGGTCTTCATGCCTTCATGTGAACCCGTGATGAGGCTCTTCACTTCATCGGGCGAAAGCTCCCTCACCTGCCCTGGCTTGATGCGGCGATCGGTGATCGCGCCAATCCGCGTGCGTCGCAGCGACATGACGTGGTGGCCGGTCAGCTCGCACATCTTGCGCACCTGGCGGTTGCGCCCTTCGCGGATGATGATCTCCACCATCGTCTGCGGTTCCTTCTTGCTGGGGTACGAACGAATCACGCGCACCTTGGCGGGCAGCGTGCGACGGCCATCGATCACGATGCCACGCGACAGGCGCTCCAGATCTCTCGCGTCGGGCAACCCCGTGACCAGCACTTCGTATGCGCGTTCCAACTCGTGTTTGGGATGCGTGACTTTTTCGGCAAATCCCCCGTCGTTGGTGAGGATGATCAGACCTTCCGAGTCGTAGTCCAGACGCCCCACCGGATAGAAGTAGCCTCTGATGCCTGCCTTCGAGAGGACCTCGATCACGGTCATCCGGTTCTGCGGATCCGATCGGGTGCTGACCACCCCACGCGGCTTGTACATCAGGTAATAGCGGCGATCGGCGTTCAGCTTCAGGCGACGGCCATCCACGCGAATGTCATCGCGATCCGGATCGGCCCTGGTGCCCAGCTCGTCCGCGACATGGCCATTCACGACCACTCGCCCCTGCGTGATCAGTTCTTCGGCCACACGACGCGACGATACGCCGGCGTGCGACAGGATCTTCTGCAGGCGAACCCCGCTTGATGGCGGCTTACTGGATCGGGTCATCTGTTTGACTGGCGGAACTGGAGACATCAGTACTCACTTCCGTCAGTGCCGCCACTGCCCCATTCTCAAACGGCAGCGCCGTCTGCGGCTCAGCGTCACCGAGTCCCGTGGGCAGATCGAAGCCCAAAAGCTCCGACATGTCTTCGACCTTGGGCAGGTCCGAGACGTCGTTGAGGCCGAACCTCTCGAGGAACTCCCGCGTGGTGCCGTACATAAACGGGCGGCCCACAACGGCCTTGCGGCCGACGATCTTGACCAGCTTGCGGTCGGCGAGTGTGCCCAGGACGCCGGAGGTGTTGACGCCACGAATCTCGGCGATTTCGGGCGCCGTGACGGGCTGCCGATACGCAATCACTGCGAGCGTTTCCAGGGCCGCCACCGACAGTTTCTGGCTGGTGCGTTCGTGAAACAGGCGGCGGACCCATTCGTGCAATTCGGGCCGGGTGACGATTTGGTAGCCGCCCGCGATCTCCACGAACTGCAGGCCCCCGGCACGGCCATAGTCCTGCTTGACGGCCTCGACGGCGGCCGCGATGTCTTCCTTCGGTTCGTTGTCGAGCAGCTTTCCAAGACCCTTGAAGGTCACCGGCTCGGGCGACGCAAAGATCAGCGCTTCTACAATTGCCTTCAACTCAGACATGTCGATCAGGCCTCACCGTGCGCAAACTCGGGCGCACCCTGCAGCTTCTCGCGTTTGTAGACGCGAATGGCACCGAAATTCGCCTGCTGGAAGACCCGCACCAACTTCAGGCGAATCATCTCGAGGAGCGCCAGGAACGTGACGACAATGCCCGGCCTGGTCTGCACATCCGCGAACAATTCCTCAAACCCGCACGCCTCAGTGACCGACAGCCGCGCGAGCAGCAACTCGATGCGGCTCTCAATGGAAATATGCTCGGCTGGCAGATAGACCTTCGGCCGGTTGCGGGCGCGATCGATGACCTGCCGGAACGCCGCCATCAAGCTGAACAGGTCCACTTCCACCTCGGGTTCCGGCGTCTCTCCCACGACCTCGGCCACGCGCCCGTCGGGCCGTCCCCACTGCGCGCTCCGCTGAATTTCGCGATCGTGCAGGAGCTCGGCGGCGGCCTTGAACTGCTGATGCTCGAGCAACCGGCGCACCAGCGCCTCGCGCGGATCTTCCTCGGGATCCTCCTGGCTCGGGTCCGGGCGCGGCAGCAGTGTGCGCGACTTGATGTGAATGAGCGTGGCGGCCATCACCAGGAAGTCGCCCGCGATGTCGAGGTCGAGATCCTGCATCAGGTCGAGATAATCCAGGTACTGCTTGGTGATGAGCGCGATGGGAATGTCGTAGATGTTGACCTGATGTTTCTTGATCAGGTGCAGCAACAGATCCAGCGGCCCCTCGAACCGCTCCACGCGCACAGGGTAGGCCTGCAGGGTCGACTCGAAGTCGGCCGGCGCGTCGGCCGACGTGAACGTGCGCTCAGTACTCAAGTTTCACCGCGGCGCGCACACGCGCCATCGTCTCCTGGGCGACCACGCGCGCCTTGCGCGAGCCCTCCACCAGCACCTCGCGCACGTACCCCGGGCGCGCCAGCACCTGGGCGCGGCGTTCCCGCAGGGGATCGAGCCGCGCGTTCACGGCCGCCGCCAGCTTCGTCTTGACTTCGACATCGCCCACCGCTCCGGCCCGGTACCGTGCCTTGAGATCATCCACGTCTGCCACGTTCGGATTGAACACGTCGTGATAGGTGAACACCGGGTTGCCCTCGACGGTGCCGGGGATGTCGGCGCGCACCCGCTTCGGATCCGTGTACATCTGGCGAATCTTCTTCACCACGTCTTCCGCCGAATCCGACAAGTCGATCGTGTTGCCGTAGCTCTTGCTCATCTTGCGATTGTCGAGACCCGGCAGGCGGGGCGTCGATGTGAGCAGCGGCTGAGGTTCAACAAACACCTCGCCATAGAAATTGTGGAAACGCCGCACCACCTCCCGCGAGAGTTCGAGGTGGGGCACCTGGTCCTCGCCCACCGGCACATAGTGCGCGTTGTAGATGATCACATCGGCCGCCTGCAGGAGCGGATACCCGAGGAACCCCAGGTTCGAGAGGTCCTTGTCGGTCATCTGCTCGATCTGCTCCTTATACGTGGGCACGCGCTCCAGCCACGAGATGGGCGTCACCATCTGCAGCAGCAGATACAGTTCGGCGTGTTCGGGCACCATCGACTGAATGAAGAGTGTGCTCGTCTCGGGGTCGAGTCCGGCCGCAATCCAATCCGCCGCATTATCCAGCGCGTCAGCCGTGATGTGCTCGGTGGACGCGTAGTGACTCGTCAGGGCGTGCCAGTCCGCCACGAAGTAATAGCAGTCGTACTCGCGCTCAAGAGCAACCCAGTTCTCCAGCGCCCCGACCAGATGCCCCAAATGCAGGCGCCCGGTCGGCCGCATCCCCGATACCACCCGCTTGTTCGCCATCACAACAGCCATGACCCCAGGAACCGCTGAATCGGCCACACAAACAGATCCAGCACACCCAACAACAACAGCGCGTACAACAGGAAAAATCCAAACGGCCTCGTCTTGTCGATCAGGCGCGCTGCTGATTCTGGCACGATGCCTGCCAACACGTTGCCTCCATCGAGTGGAGGCACCGGCAGCAGGTTGAAGACCGCCAGCAGGGTGTTGAGGAAGACGGCCATGGCCAGAACGCTGGTCATCATGGTCGCGCCCCCCTCCGGCGCCAGCCCGCCCGAGCCTTTCAGCACCAGCCCCGCGCCCAGGGCGAGTACCAGATTGCTGACGGGACCAGCGATCGCGACGATGGCAAAATCACGCCGCGGCGCCTTGAGGTTCCGCACGTCCACGGGCACCGGCTTGGCCCAGCCAATCAAGGGCAATCCCGACAACATCCCGACGAGCGGAAACAGCACGGTACCGATCCAGTCGATATGCGCGATCGGGTTCAACGTCAGCCGACCGAGCCTGCGCGCCGTGGGGTCGCCCAGACGGTCGGCCGCCCACGCGTGCGCCGCCTCGTGAAAGGACAGGGACGCAATCAGGATGATGAATGCGGGGATGACGGCTTCAAGCGACAACGGACCAAGATATCATGGGGTCCCGGGGTCCTGGGGGCCCTGGGTCACCTGTTCGCGAAGTGGTCGATCACGGCCTGCGCGGTCTTCGTGCCCACCACCCGATCGAGCTCCTCACGACTGGCGCGGCGCACGCCGGCCAATGACCCGAACGTGGTCAGCAACTGTTTTCGGCGGCGCGGCCCAATCCCGGGGACCGAATCCAGCTCGGACTGGAGGGCGTTCTTCGTCCGCTTCGCCCGATGAAACGTGACCGCGAACCGATGCGCTTCATCCCGGATTTGCTGCACCAGCCGCAGCGCGGGCGTCTGGTGCGGGAGGGCAATGCCCTCGATGCGGTCGCGCCGAAACAGCAACTCTTCCTGCTTGGCC